>NZ_QNUD01000041.1:0-177399 GCF_008042405.1 Bacillus sp. SH7-1 | reverse complement strand
ATCCTTTCTTTCTATTATATTATGCATTTTGATTAATGACAGTATAGTTTTTATGACTTACAACTGTAAGAGGTTCCATATCTAGTTCTCTAAAATTTTCCATAATTGTTATATCTACAATAACGGAGTTTTGATTTACTTTTTGAACACGGCCTTGCATTCCACCTTTAAATTCAATGATATCTCCAGTTTCTGCGATCTGCATAAGCAACTCTCCTTGTTACAGTTTTCCCAAAAAAAGAATAAATTTGGGTTTTTTTATTTCCTCCTATTTTGAACCATATTTCCTACTTTGTAAATGTTTCCAAAGTAAAAATTCGAAAAATATTCACTTTTTGTAAGAAAATATACGAAAAACCCATGTTATTAGGAGAAAAAATGGTAGAAATGCATGTATCTTTATATAGGGGTATAATAAAGAAATAAGATAACCTACTAAAGTCGGAGAAATTAGAGGCGGTAAAATGATGTTTGAATTTGTGGGGAGTGCTATAGCTTTAACTTTGTTTTTATTTTCTTATATACATTTAAAAAAGATTCGTCATCATGAAACGACTACATATTTTGATGGGATGGATGGTATACATGCTGGGGTCACACATGAGAGTGGCGGGGATATGTAAAGGTGTATAACTTTCTTTTTTTGCGTGGTATGATATGTAAAAATAGTACATAATAGAGTTCGTAAGTGATGAATGGAGAGTGGAAAGAATGAAGATTTCTTTTATTCGTCATGGTCGCTTAAATCGTACTATAGAACCAATGACGGTTACATTCTTTCATGAATGGATGAAAGGATATGACTTACATACTATAACAGAGAAAGCACCTATACCATTGGAAACAAGGGAAGCGGTTGAAGCAGCAAAATTGATTTTAACGAGTGATCAAAGGTGTGCTGTACAGTCAGCAGCTGAATTAGTGGATTCTTTATCTTTTATGCAAAATGCTCTTTTTAGGGAAGCAGAGGTTCCGACGAGTTTTTATGCTCCAAAATGGTTGAAGTGTAAACCTAACGTATGGATGTTTATCGGACGAGCAGTATGGATACTTGGTTACCATAAAGATGTTGAGTCTTATAAGGAAGTAAGGGAGAGGGCAAAGCAAGCGGCATACTTATTACATCGTTACGCTCTCGTACATGGAAGTATTGCTCTTGTAGGTCATAATTATGTGAATGTAATGATTGGTGCGGAACTGAGAGCAATGGGATGGTCTGGTACGCCTATTTTGCACAGAGAGCCATGGGGATGTACAACATATACGTTTCATGAGGCGATGAATGGAAATATATTAAATACGAATTTAACATAAAAGCACACGATTTATATAAACCGTGTGCTTTTTTTTTAGATATAGAAATTTTGATGTTCAATGATTTTACAAGATGTGCATAAGGTTCGCCTACAAGCATAACGATTTGATCTTTTTTATAACCTAGTTTTTCGTATAGTGAATAGGCACGTTTGTTTTCTAAATTAACAAGTAATGCGATTTTTTCATGCTCCTTTTCAGTTGCATGAATTTCAGCAGCTTCGATTAATTTAGAACCAATTCCTTTTCCGCCATGTGCACTTGAAACTGATAATGTATCAATGTAATATTCATCAAGTTCAGCTTCTTTTTCTAACGTAATCGATTCATCTTTATGTAATTCTCTTAAGTGATGTACAATTGGTTCATCAAGCCTTGTTGCCTCACTACCGTGATAAGCGACAATAACTCCAATTGCAACCCCGTCTTGCTCATATACAAAACAGTTTTCATAGCTCAGTCGATTGCCCTCTTTTGAGAACCATGTTTCAAGTCCTAGTAATACTTCGGTCTCAACTGTGCTACCTGTGATTTTTTCAGCAATTTCGTGCAGAGCATTATACAATAAAGGAGCTATTGCCGTTGCATCTGTCTTTTTTGCTTTCCGAATCATAGTATCCCTCCTAGTTCTATTTATATATTGTAGCATAGTGGTATGGAACTTTGCATAATTGAATGTCGAAATGTTTGATATAGAGAAGTAGCTATGTTAGTATATGATATTTAGTGGACATATAATAAAGAGATATCTTTTGAAAAATAATGAAAATGAAATGAAGGTATAGCATCTGGATAATTTTACAGTTGTTGACCTATAGAATATAAGATAAAATAAAATATTGCATAGAGGTGAAATACATGGATAAAGAATTAGCAAATACAATTTTGGATCAGCTGAAAAATGGTGAAATAAAGGAGTATGTTGTTACGAAAGATGTATTTTATACGTTCAGAGAAGTTGTAGTAAGTAGGGAAGACTTTAAACATTTCATTGGTAACGCACAGCGCGGCGGACAAGTAATTTATACATATTCAGAAACGCCACGTTCGTAATTAGAAGGATATAGGGGAGGAGAATTATGGGCGATTTTAAACAAGGCATATTACCGCATTGGGATTATATGTGGAAAGATAGAGCCGGCAATAGGTTTATGGGGATGGTTATGTATCCAGAGAAAAGAAAGTGTTCGGCAAAAATGCTTCAGAAAATAAAAAGAGCATATGAAGAGGCTATAGAAATTAAAGTAACTGTACAAGTTCAACATACATATCAGTACGTAGAAGGAATGATTGTTTACTTTGATGAAGAAGCTCCTGTATGTACAATGATTGATAAAGATGAAAATCCACATCATATATTTGTAAAAGATATTCTGCGTATTGAGCACTCTGAATAATCTTTTCATAAATAAAATTGAATTTCCATAATAATAATCTTTTTTTATAATAGTTATCTTTTAGTATGTAACGTGAACCGAAAGTATATGTATAATATTTAATAAAGTAAAATTGATAAATGTAATCGTTTTTTAGAACAGATTATCGTTTCATGTCTGTTCTTTTTTGCGTGATGCTGGAGAAATATATTCCTCCAGCATTTGCCGTTTTATGACAAAATATATTGGTAACTTTTTTAAAAATAAGGTTAAATTCGTTGACAACTTTTTTGAAAAGCACTTTATTGACATGAGTTTTAGAATGTTGTTTCATAGTCATTGTATTGAAAAAAATCGACTGTCTTGTCGAAAAGTAAAATTTAAAAAAAGAAAGAATTTATACATATATCTTGTGTCTTATTTTGAAACGTAATACAATATATAGAGAAAACAAGAAACAACATACAGAGAGTATAGATTGGAGAGGGAGGGTCGGAAATGATAGTTGCATATGATTCTATGACAGGAAACGTGAAGCGTTTCATTCACAAATTAAATATGCCGGCCGTTCAAATTGGTGAAGATCTAGTAATAGATGAAGACTTTGTTTTAATTACGTATACAACAGGTTTTGGCAATGTACCAGAACGTGTTTTAGAATTTTTAGAGCGCAATAATGAAAAATTAAAAGGCGTATCTGCAAGCGGCAATCGTAACTGGGGAGACATGTTCGGTGCAAGTGCTGACAAAATTTCTGCTAAATATGAAGTGCCTATTGTATCAAAATTTGAGTTATCAGGAACAAATAATGATGTAGAATATTTTAAGGAAAGGGTGCGGGAGATTGCGACACATTGAACTGAATAATGAAATCACGCAAATGCAGGACGGTTTTTATCAGCTTCATAAAGATAAAGAGGCATTAGAAGTCTTTATGGAAGAAGCTAGAGAAAATACCGTTCATTTTAATAGCGTGGCAGAGCGAATGGAGTATATGAAAGAACATGACTACTATTACAACGTTCTGGACGAGTATAGCTTGGAGGAAGTAGAAGAAGTATATAACATCGCTTATGGTGAAAACTTCGAGTTCCAATCATACATGGCAGCATCTAAGTTCTACAAAGATTATGCGTTAAAAACAAATGATCAAAAACAATACTTAGAAAGCTATGAAGATCGTGTAGCAATTGTGTCATTATACTTAGGACGCGGTGATGTTGCGAAGGCAAAACAATTCGCAAGCATGATTGTAAAACAAAACTACCAACCAGCGACACCAACCTTTTTAAATGCGGGAAGAAGCAGAAGAGGAGAAATGGTGTCTTGTTTCTTGTTAGAGATGGACGATAGCTTAAATTCAATCGGTTTTAACATTAATACTGCAATGCAATTATCAAAAATCGGTGGTGGAGTAGCCTTAAACTTATCTAAGCTACGCGCACGCGGTGAGCAAATTAAAGGTATCGATAACGCTGCAAGTGGTGTAGTACCTGTTATGAAATTACTTGAAGATTCATTTTCATATGCGAATCAGCTTGGCCAACGAAAAGGTGCCGGCGCAGTATACTTAAACATATTCCATTGGGATATTATTGAATTCCTTGATACAAAAAAAATAAATGCCGATGAGAAGAGCCGTATTCAGTCTCTATCAATCGGAATTATCGTTCCAAGTAAGTTCTTTGAGCTTGCTGAGAAAAACGAACCTTTCCATGTTTTCGCGCCTTATACGGTGTATAAAGAATACGGAAAGCATTTAGATGATATTGATATCGATGAAATGTACGATGAATTAATGAGCAATCCGAAAGTGAAGAAGAAGCCGCTAGATATTAGTGCGCGTGATATGCTTATTAAAATAGCTATGATTCAGCTTGAGTCTGGTTACCCATACTTAATGTTTAAATCAAATGCAAATAACCAACATCCACTGAAGGATATTGGAACTGTGAAGATGTCGAACTTGTGTTAAATATGTAGCACCTTCTAGTAGAAATGCTAGTCGAAAACTCCGTTAAACGGGGAAAGCCTCAAATTTGAGGTAACCTACCGTGCTAAATCTTATCTTAGAATGAAAATATAAAAGTTCAGAATGTATCTTATTATTTTGTATAGCAGAGTTATGGGACAACATAAAGTAATAAGAGACTTTCTGAAAGATTAAGATAAGTAAAAGCCTAACGACTATCCCTTATGGGAGTAGAGCGCAAGCGATTGGCGTTCGAAAAGCGGAGCACCTAATCAGGTAATGCTGTAGGTGATGATATAGTCTGTCCTGTATGGTGACATACAGCAGTTGCATGAGCAACGGACTGAGGAGTAGCGGACTCGGTTGAACATTCGAGACAGAAATCTTCCAGCTTCAAGAAACTTCTGAAATTAATGATTACGGTACAGATGA
Organism: Bacillus sp. SH7-1; assembly: GCF_008042405.1. NCBI lineage: Bacteria > Bacillati > Bacillota > Bacilli > Caryophanales > Bacillaceae > Bacillus > Bacillus sp. SH7-1. Next base: position 172,305 of record NZ_QNUD01000041.1, on the reverse strand, counting down.
CATTATTCGTCGTGATATTAACTGTAACTTAGGATCGTTAAATATCGTAAACGTAATGGAAAATAAAGAAATTCGTGAAGCCGTTCATGCGGGAATGGAAGCTTTAACAGCTGTTTCTGATATGACGATCATTCCGAATGCACCAACTGTGAAAAAAGCAAATGATGAGCTTCATTCAGTTGGACTTGGCGCAATGAACTTACACGGATATTTATCAAAAAACAAAATCGCATATGAAAGTGCAGAAGCGAAAGAGTTCGCTCGTACATTCTTTATGATGTTAAATTACTACTCTATTGAGAAAAGTATGGAAATCGCTAAAGAAAAAGGCGAAACATTTAAAGACTTCGATAAGTCTGATTATGCGAATGGCACATACTTTGAAAAGTATGAAACGACAGATTACAGCCCAGTAACTGAAAAAGTTCAGCAATTATTTGAAGGAATTCATATTCCAACAAAAGAAGATTGGACAAGTTTAAAAGAGCAAGTGAAGAAGAATGGATTATATAATTCCTACCGTCTTGCTATTGCTCCAACACAATCTATCAGTTACGTTCAAAATGCAACTTCAAGCGTAATGCCGATCGTAAGTCAAATCGAATCAAGAACATATGCGAATGCGACAACATATTATCCAATGCCATATTTATCAAAAGATACGTTCTGGTACTATAAATCTTCTTACGATATGAATCAGTTTAAATTAATTGATTTAATCGCAGAAATTCAAGAACATATTGACCAAGGAATTAGTACAATTCTTTACGTTAATAGTGATATTTCAACACGTGAATTAGCACGTTACTACATCTATGCACATAAAAAAGGTTTAAAGAGTCTGTATTATACGAGAACACGTAAATTAAGCGTGGAAGAGTGTGTGGCTTGTACCGTTTAATATAAGAAGTGAGACATGATGAGCAGGGTTTTCTGAACCCTGCTCATGCTTAGTTATCAATTATTCATGTTTATTTAGAGAAGGGGCGATTGAATGCGTGCGGTAAACTGGAACAAAAAAGAAGATGATTTTAGTTTAATGTTTTGGAAGCAAAACATCGCTCAGTTTTGGACAGAAGAAGAAATCGCAGTGTCTTCTGACAAAAATACTTGGGCGCAATTATCAAAAGAAGAGCAGGTTGCTTATAAGCGTGTATTAGGCGGCTTAACACTTTTAGATACGAAACAAGGCGGCGAAGGGATGCCACTTGTACTTGTTCATCTTGAAAACTTACAAGCAAAAAGTGTATTAGCTTTCATGGGAGCTATGGAAGAAGTACATGCGAAGAGTTACAGTCATATTTTCACAACGTTAGCTACTGAAGAAGAAATCGATGATATTTTTGAATGGGTAGATAAACATCCATTACTTGAGAAAAAGGCTGGTATTGTTACTAGTTATTATCGTCGTTTATTAAAGCCTGAAGTAACGAAAAAAGAGTTATACATGGCGATGGTAGCAAGTGTATTCTTAGAAAGTTATTTATTCTATAGTGGATTCTTCTATCCGCTTTACTTAGCAGGTCAAGGTAAATTGACGGCAAGTGGTGAAATTATTAACTTAATAATTCGTGATGAGTCAATTCACGGCGTATTCGTTGGTATTTTAGCACAACAAATCTTCGCAGAACTTTCTGCAGAAGATCAACAAGAAGTGCAAAAAGAAACGCAAGAGTTATTAATGGAACTATATGAAATTGAAATGGCATACACAGAAGAAATTTATACTTCTATCGGTCTTGTAGAAGATGTAAATCGTTTTGTTCGTTACAATGCGAATAAGGGACTTATGAACTTAGGGCTTGAGCCGAAGTTTGAAGAAGAAGAAATTAACCCAATCGTTTTAAATGGTTTACGTACAGATACGAAAAACCATGATTTCTTCTCTGTAAAAGGAAATGGTTACGTAAAAGCAACGAACGTTGAAAAGTTATCTGACGATGACTTTATGTTTAATTTTTAATATAGGATTATAAAGAAAAGCTGTCTTATCAATGAATAAGACAGCTTTTCTTTATGATTTTGTTTACATAACACTATTATTTTCATATAACAAGTTCTGTTTAAAAAGTTCTATTCAGCTAATGGATAGAACATTTTTGTAATTAAATGGGTATTTACAAACGTTTTGTATCAGTGTATTATTTAACTAGTACACCGATACAAAAGGAGGGAAGAAATGAAAATAGAGTTTTCTCCAAATACACCAATTTACATTCAGGTAATGGAATACATAAAAAAGGAGATCGTAACAGGACATTTATTGCCTGGTGATAAAATTCCCTCCGTACGTGAATTAGCGAGTGAATTACAAGTGAATCCGAATACGATTCAGCGTACATTTCAAGAGCTAGAACGGGATGGAGTTGTTGTAACGCGTAGAGGAATGGGACGATATGTAACGAATGAAGGGGAGAAAATTATGGAGCTGCGAAAAGAGATGGCGAAAGAATTACTTCATTCTTTTATAGATGGAATGGACAATTTAGGTTTTTCAGAAGAAGAAATTCTTACAATCCTTCGTTCTTCATTACATGAGAAGAGGGAGGAGAGCGAATGACAGAACTATTAAAAATAGAAAACTTATGGAAGAGATACGGGTTAAAAGCAGTGATCCGTGAATTGAACATAGAGATTACGGAAGGGAAAATTATAGGGCTTGTTGGAGATAATGGGAGCGGGAAAACGACGTTATTGAAAATGATTGCCGGTCTGCAACACCCTTCTGAAGGTAGCATTACAATCGCTGGTAAAAAGGTAGGATTAGAAACGAAAGAAATTGTTTCTTTTATGTCGGATAAACCAGTATTTGATGATTGGATGACGGTTAAAGATTCTTTATTTTTCTATAGAAACTTCTATAAAGACTTTGATATTCAAAAAGCGGTAGATACGATTGCGGAATTAAAAATACCGTTAGAAGAAAGGATTATAGCTTTATCAAAAGGCATGGTTGAAAAGCTACAAATTATTTTAACGTTTTCTCGGAAAGCGAAGTTATACGTATTAGATGAACCGCTTGGCGGGATTGATCTCGTTTCTAGGGAACACGTACTGGAACTTATTTTACAGTTTTATCGCGAAGATTGTACCATTTTAATTGCAACACATTTAATTGGAGAAGTGGAAAACATTTTTGACGAAGTAATCATTTTAAAAGATGGTGAAAGTGTACTTCATGAAAATGTAGAGGAGTTACGCTTCCAGCGAGGAAAAGCTGTTACGGATTTGTTTAAGGAGGTGTTTAGTAGATGAAGGCCAGTTTAACATATATGTACAATGCGAATAAAAAACAAATTTTTATTTCGTTATTGTCATTCATATTTATTGTAGCTGTCGCTTTTGTAAGTATGGGGAATTATATTAAACAAGAATCAGGAGAAGTAAGGCAAATGATTATTATTGCTTTAGTATTCTTAGTTTATATGATTTTTGCAGTATTAGTATTTCTGCAGGCGATATCTGCGTACGGGAAAATGACCGAAAGTACATTATTTCGATTAACACCGATATCTGGTAAAAAAATTGTTTTAGCAATATTGTCGTATGCGGCAATTAGCTTCATGTGTTTTGAAGTAATAGGTGCTATGTTTGTCTATAGTATTTCGATGAAAGTAATAAAAGGTACAGAACTCTATGGATTGTTATTTACGGAAAGTACAATTGAGATAGATATAGTAAAGCAATTATTTAGTAGTATGTTATATGTATTTAATTTATCAAGTATATTGTTAGTTTTACTTTTTACAGTAGCCGGTGTGAAAGTATTTTCTTTGAAAAAGAAAAAAATGGAGTATGTAATTATTTTCTTCCTATTTTTACTAGTAACGAAAGTAATCAATCTGATATATGAAATGCTGGGCCGACTTGCGCCTACACCTACTTTTATTAAAAAATCAGTTTATATAGATGAATCAGTGGATATAAATCTCATACTATATCCAGAAAGTCTTATGAATTTATATAGTATTACTTTTTCAATAGGTATATTTGTTTTACTTGTTTATATAACAGGTCGCATAATCGATAAAAAACTAGAAGTTTAAAGGAGGAATTGGCATTGGGAAACGTAGTAGTAAAGTTAGAAAATGTTCGAAAAAGGATTGGTGGAACGGAAATTATTCGCGGTTTATCATTTGAAGTTCGCGAAGGGGAAGTGTACGGGTTCCTTGGACCGAACGGTAGTGGTAAAACGACGACAATTCGTATGATGACAGGTCTTATATCAATGACAGAGGGCGATATTACAATTTGTGGTCATAGTATTCGCACGGAGCGTGAAAAAGCGCTAGAGCAAATTGGAGCGATTGTAGAAAATCCTGAACTATATGATTATATGACAGGAATGCAAAACTTAAAGCATTTTGCGAACATGGCAATTACACCGATTAGTAAAGAGCGCATTGCTGAAATTGTAAAGCTTGTTGAATTGGAGCATGCGATTCATAAAAAAGTGAAAACATATTCACTTGGCATGAAACAACGTTTAGGAATTGCACAGGCATTACTGCATCAGCCAAAAATCTTAATTCTAGATGAGCCGACAAATGGATTAGATCCAGCTGGTATTCGCCAAATTCGTGATTATTTACAACGTTTAGCGAAAGAGGAGAATATTGCTGTAATCGTATCAAGTCACTTATTAAGTGAAATTGAACTCATGTGTGATCGTGTTGTTATTATTAAACAAGGTGAGTTTGTACAAGAGTACAACTTACATGAACAAGCAAAACATGATGAGACAGTAGTTGTAGCGTTTGAAGTAGATCAAGTACAGAAAGCAAATGAAATCATTGAAGGTAAGGCGCAAGGAAATGTCATTGTAGTATCTGTAACGAAAGAAGAAATTCCACAACTTGTAAAGAAACTTGTGAGTGACGATGTGCTTGTATACGGGGTTACCGTTCAAAATAAAACGTTAGAGGATGAGTTCTTAGCGATTACAGGGGGAGTGAAAGCGTAATGTTTAAATTAATTCAAAATGAATTTTTAAAGTTGCATGCGAAAAAAGGTATGTATATTTTAATTGGTGTTATTGCAGTATTGGAGATTTTGGGAGTTTTAGCAATGCTGAAATGGGGGGACGGAACTGAATTTAAAGGATCATATTTAGATTTTGCAAGTTCAGAGATTGGTTTAATTACTTTGTTTGCAACAATTTTTGGGATTACGATTGCTTCTCGTATGATTACTGATGAGTTCCAAAAAGGTACAATTAAGCAGTTATTAATCCGTCCAAGAAAACGAGTGACAGTTTTATTCTCTAAATATATTACAGTGTTACTTACTATAGTATTTATCATATTTGCTAGCACGTTAATTGCAATGATTGTTGGCGGAATTGTAATGGATGGTAGTAAAACAGAATTAACGGTAGGAATTGTAATGAAATCTACTTTATATCAAGTACTTTCGCCGTTCTTCTTTGCGACGCTTGCATTTTTCTTAGCAAATGTATTTAGAAAATCTGTATTACCATTAATTATTACGATGTTTTTCTTCTTTTTACAAGGACCAATTAATATGGTACTGATGATGTTTGCAAAAGGTGTAGCGAAATTTGTAGTGTTTTTCCATTTAAATTTAAGTGTTTACGATAGCAATAAATTAGTGAGCGGCGGGATGGAACCAACATTTACAGAGTTTACATTTACAACTTCATTATTACTTGTAGCTGCATACTTTATTGTATTACTTGTAGCATCAAGTGCATTATTCCAAAAACGTGACGTATTATAATAAAAGAAATCCCCGCTTGTAGAAACGGGGATTTTTCTTACATAACTTTCTTGTAGATTGCAACTTAAAGAACAGTGATATGGTATTTTAAAAGATATGTTGTTTAAAAGTATTTGAGAAAAATAGGAAGAATTTCAACTATATTCGAATTATAATTTAGTTATCTGACCATTTATTTATATTATCTTTGGGGGGGTTCTATATGCACTATGCATTTTCACGTATAAGACTCCGTAGCTTTTTTGGATGGATGATTATAGGGTTGTTCCTTACGATGATCCCATTAGGTCTATCGAATGTTTCTGAGAGTACGATGGAAGTTATTTCACAAATAACTATATTTTTTGTATTTCCGTTATTTTGGTTATACGTAAAAACAAATAAAAATAATGTTGTATTTAACAGTTTTTTTGATAAGCCAGGACGTTTACCGTGGGGGTTAATTGTATTAGCGACGATAATGGGAATGATTTTTTCAGTTGGTATATCTCATATTCAATTTTACATATTAGCACATACGTTACCGAATTTCTTAGTTACTATGTTAGAAGATGGAACTGTTATTAATACGAGTAACATATATATGACGATATTTACTTTCATTTCAGCATGTGTATTAGCACCTATTATGGAAGAGGTTATTTTTAGGGGATTCTTTTTACAGCGAATGGCTTATAAATGGGGGATTAAAAAAGCTGTAATTATATCTTCAATTATTTTTGGTCTAGGACATTTTGATGTTATTGGTGCGTTCATGTTTGGTGTTGTGATGTGTCTCTTATACATAAAGACGAAAAATATATGGACGAATATCGCTGTACACGCTCTAAATAATTTGATTGCAACAAGTATGCAATTTGTCGGTGGAGAAGAGAGTAGCGCAATCTCAATTCCTGAATTACAACTGCAAAGTAATTTATGGATCGGTATCGGTCTTACAGTTGTTGGATTACTTTGGTTAATTCCTTACGTTTGGAAACAATGGAGTACAGTAAAAGAAGTGAGTGTGCCACCAGTGCGCTTCATAAATGAGGAAAAAGTAGTGAGTGCATCACCAGAAAATGAAGTGTATAGTCAAGTGATCGTAACGGATAGATTGATGGCTGTAGAGTTACCAGATGAGGCTGTAAATAAGCTCCGGTTAGAAGAAAATGATTATGTAACAGTAGCTGTAGAAGACGATAAAATCGTTATAAAGAAAGTGCATGATAGATAATTAAAAAGTAGCTCCTAAAGAGCTACTTTTTAATTTGTAATAATTTCTACACGAAAATTATTACCGTTCTTTACATATTTAATATCTGTAACAGTGCGGACTGTTTTTAAAATCTCCACTTTTTCACCAATTCGAGGGATAGTCGGAACATTATCCCAAATGCCAAGCAAATCATCTAATTGTGCCGTTTTTTCATAAAACCAGATTTTCAATTCAAAGCCCCTTTCTCGAACTTTATGTATTTTAATACATAATATATTATTTTTATTCTTATTGTAAGGGGTTTTTATATATTTTATGAATAAAAATAAACTAATCTTCTGGAAAGATGTGTTCAATATCAGGAGTAAGAGATACTTCTGATAATACGATATGAGAAACTGTCGTTGCATATGAAGAAACATCATTGATAAAATCTTCAAGTTCAACGAGTGAAGGAATAGAAATTTTTACAATGTAGCATAAGCTTCCTGTTACGCGGTAACAAAAACTTGCGGATGGATAAGATTGGATAAACTGTTGCATACGTGTTGTATCACCGTTTTTTAAAGTGATTTCTAAAATACAATCTAAAACAAGTCCTGCTTTTTTATAATCGATATCAATTGTATATTTTTGAATAACGCCTTCACTTTCGAGTTTACGAACACGTTCTGCAGTAGACGGAGCAGATAAGTTTACTCGTTTCGCCAATTCGCGCATGGAAAGGCGACTATCATTATATAATTCATTTAAAATTTTTCGATCAACACGATCTAGTTGCATTTGTAAATATACCTCCAGTAAAATAATAATTTTTGTAAAGGAAAAATATAAATTAAGATTCATATGAAATGTGAAGTGAACTTTATTTATTTTACAATAAAACAGAAGGAAATAGGAGGGGAAATGATGGAGAGAATTTCATTATCAAATATAGGAGATACAAAATTTCAAAAGTTATTAGGGCATAATCCGGATCTATTACATGCATGGAGTATGGTAGAGAATACGCTGTATAGTAAAGGAACTCTTTCAGCAGAGTTGAAGGAGCAAGTAAGAAGAACATTAGCGTACGGGAATGAATGTCCGTACTGTATGGCAAAGGGAAGACCTGATGATATGCAAAAGATAGAAGAAATGAGTGTCGCAGTTACTTTTGCACATACATTTCTTCATGACAAAAAGGCGATAGATGATAATATGTTTCATATATTGAAACAATATTGGACGGAAAAAGAAATTGTAGAGCTTTGTGCATATATTTGTTTCATTACTGCGTCACAACAACTTGGTTTTCTATTTCAATTACAGCCGAATGAAGGAGAAAGTGATAATGAATCAAATAGCACTTATCATAATTGATGTACAAAAAGCGTTTCAATTACCATACTGGGGCGAGAGAAATAATCTTTTTGCTGAAGAAAATATGAGAATTTTGTTAGAAGAGTGGAGAAAAAGGAAGCGACCAGTTTTTCATATTCAACATGTAAATAAAGAAAATGCTCAGTCGATATTTTATGAGAGAGCCGAAACGGTCAATTTTAAAGAAGAGGTGAAACCACTGCCAGGTGAAGTGGTTATTCAGAAATTCGTTAACAGCGCGTTCATTGGAACAAATTTAGAAGAGCAATTAAGAGAGAACAAATGTAATGCAGTAGTGGTTGTAGGATTAACGACAAATCACTGTGTGGAGACTACGACACGAATAGCAGGGAATTTAGGATTTACAACATATTTAGTGAGTGATGCGACGGCTACTTTTAATCGTAAAGGTCTAGATGGTAAAGAGTATAGTGCAGAAGAAATTCACAATATGACACTTGTAAATTTATATGAAGAGTTTGCTACGATTGTGACGACAAAAGAAGTATTAAAGTTATTTTAAGAAAATAATTGCGAATTATGTAGAAAAAAATAAGAATATTTCGTATAATCTAAGTACAATCATTTTGAAAATAGGGGTGGCATCATATGGAGCAAATTCCGGTAAAGAGAATAGAAGAAGTACTTGTTGTAGCAGGGGATGATAAACAAAAGCAAAAGGAATTTTATGAATTGCTCTTATCTACTGAGTTTTATGTTGCTGGCTCACTAGAAGCAGAGGACGGGGCAACAGAAGGGATACTTCGTTTGCGTCATTTCCAAGGAGAGGGTAGATGGATCGTACCGTTCTTTACACAAATGGAATTAGTAAAAGACGTGCTGCCAGAAGGAACACCCCTTATTACGATACGCGGGAAAGAATTATTTGGTAGCATTGAGAAAGATGCTACAGCCGTATTAAATGTTGGCACTGATATAAGTAAAACATTTATTCCAGAAGAAGTTGCAGATATCGCATCTGGACGAATTTTTAATTATTATAAATAAAAGGAAAAGCGTAATCGCTTTTCCTTTTTAATTTGAACACGGGGTGGCTACGCCAGAAGAAATAGAGAGTGTTTTATTATTTGTATTTATTGTCGCTGTAGCTCCAAGAGGAATACCGATGTTTGGGTTTATATGTCCAATCGGTAAACCGAATAGGACAGGTATATGATATGGCGTGAAATATTCATATAGTATGGTTTGCAATGATTGAGATGGTTTAGAAGGAGTGCAGTCGTGACAACTTGTAAAAATAACACCACTACATTCATTAAACTTTCCAGATAATAATAGCTGATTTAACATACGGTCAATGCGATACGGTTCTTCCCCAATGTCTTCAAGCAATAAAAGTTTATTGGCTGTATGTACCTCGTAGGGTGAGCCAATTATGCTCGTTAGCACTGCTAAATTCCCTCCAACTAACTGACCCGTAATTGTACGGGAAGAGCTAGGTACGATACATTCTGAAGCAGATAAAATGGTTGAATACGGATGGAATAGTTGATTGAAAGAAGAGAAAGAGAGGGAATCTAAACCTTTTCCTAATTCTTCAACCATTGGGCCATGAAAAGTAACGAGCTTTGCATAACGTGAAAAGGCAGTATGTAAAGCTGTAATATCGCTATATCCCCAAAAGATTTTTGGATTCCGTTGAATGATTTCATAGTGAATGTGAGGGAGGAGACGGGCACTTCCGTAACCACCTCGTGCACAGAAAATGGCCTTTACTTCATTATTAGTAAATGCTTCATGTATATCATCAAGACGAACTTGATCACTTCCAGCTAAATATCCATACTTTTCATAAACACTCTTCCCGATTACTACAGATAAACCCATTTCTTGTAATATGTTTACACCTTTTAATACATTTTCAATTGTTGGTGGGCCGGACGGTGCAATAACCATTACTGTATCACCTTGATTTAACGCATTTGGATACATCATTGTTTTCAGCCTCCTTCTCTTTCAATATATTCGCTTCATATGAATTTCAATCCTTGTAAAAGAAGGGGAAAGTTTGTCAAATAAAGAAGATATAAGGGGAATAGGAGGAGAAATGATGTTTACAAGTCGGGTAATAGATATATTACAAATTAAATATCCCATCATCCAAGCAGGTATGGCAGGTGCGATTACGACGCCGGAACTTGTTGCAGCTGTAAGTAATAGCGGAGGATTAGGAACGCTTGGAGCAGGCTATATGAGTCCAGAGCAAATTCGTGAAGCAATTTATCAAATAAGAGAACTAACAGATAAGCCTTTCGGTATTAATTTACTTTTAACGAAAGAGATACAGATCGAAGAAGAGAAGATAAATTTGGCAAAGGTATTACTTAGCGGAGTGAATAGAGAATTCGGTATAAAGGAAGAAGAGACGTTAAAGCTTCCCAAAAGCTATAAAGAACAATTACAAGTGTTAGTAGAAGAAAAAGTACCAGTTGTTAGCTTTGCATTTCAGACGTTAGAAAAAGAAGAAATAGATGACTTAAAAAGAAGAGGAATAAAAGTCATCGGAACAGCTACTCATGTGATAGAGGCAAAAGTACTTGCTGAATTAGGAGTAGACATTATTGTCGGGCAAGGTAGCGAGGCAGGAGGGCACAGAGGAACGTTTATCGGGAAAGAACAGGATGCTATGATTGGTACGTTTGCATTAATTCCGCAGTTAGTAGCAGCAGTTCCGCATATCCCGATTGTTGCAGCAGGTGGTGTAATGAATGGACAAGGGCTTGTTGCGGCATTTACACTGGGAGCAGAAGCTGTTCAAATGGGATCAGCCTTTTTAACGAGTGAAGAAAGTATTACGCATGATGTGTATAAAGAAGCAGTTTTACATAGTACAGATACGAGTACAACTGTGACTCGTGCGTTTTCCGGGAAATATGCACGGGGTATTCGTAATGAATTTATAGAGAAACATGAAGGGAAAGAAGAAGGGCTTCCGATGTATCCAGTACAAAATGTATTAACCTCTAAAATACGACAAGAAGCAGCTAAACAAAATAAAGGAGAATACATGTCGCTTTGGGCGGGACAAGCATCATCATTAGCAAGAATAGAATCAGCTCAGCATGTAGTGGAGCGAGTGATGCAAGAAGCAGATAACGTAATCGAACAATTACAAAATGTATATAGAAAAAGACCACTTGAATAATTCAAGTGGTCTTTTCATTAGTTTGCTTTATAAAATTGTTGGATGGCCTCATCGATATAAACCCAGCCTTTCCAACCTAAGTGCATATGATCTTTTAAGAAGTATTTATCATACTCATGATTTGAGAAGTCGGCAATTGGATAGCCAGCTTTTTCTATTTGCTCATGAACCTTTTTATAGTACAATTCGCGGCGTTCTTTCGGGAAGCCAGCGTAATCGTACCAAGGACCTTTTACAGGAACAGAAATGAAGAGTGGTTTTGCACCAGATTGTTTTAATAAATCAAGTACAATTTGTAAATCTTCATATTCTGGCGATTGATCATAAGCATCATTTTTTAAGTAGCCTTCACGTTGCTTTAATTTCTTCTTGATTTTGCTATTGAAGTAACCATCTTCGATACCATATTCGTTTGATCCTGATTCTACTGCACCAGTTTGATCTGCATGTTTACGAGCCTCTTCCCAGTTCATTTGTTTTAATGAAGGGTCAAGTTTTTCTTTATGCGGTTTAATATTGAACATTGCTGTAAACAAGTCTTTACGATCTAAAATGTTACGATAAATATAAGCGAAAGGTTTAGCAGCAAGTGCTTTTACTTTATGCTTCGTATCATCATAAGCGATACCTTCAAGTGAAATTTTTAATAAAGTTTCTTTTTTAACAATCTCAAAGTTTAATAAACGTTTTGCAATTTGTTTTTTCATTTCAGGTTTTAAATCATCGTTGAAAATGAAGTGATAACCTTGTTGTTTTGAAAAGTTAGGTGCAAAGTGCGTTTCATCAATACCTTGTGGTACAAACCATTGCGGAGAAAGAACGAATACCATTTTCTTATCTTTCAATTGATCCATTGTAGATGCGAAGTTTAACACATGTACAAGGTCTTGTGTTCCGCCGCGCCCAAGTAGGAATGGTGTGAACCCTTCAGGCTTTACTTTGAAATAATTTGATGGATGGAAAGCATCCATACGTGCGAATTCCGATGAACCGTACATCGGAAGGTATTTCGGGTCTGCTAACATCTTTTGCTGTAAAATCATACTTTGAATCTTTTCTTCTTTTAAAGAAGTCGCAGCTTGTTCTACTTTTTCATCACTTAAAAGTGGGAGTAGGAAGCGCGTTGGAATAAGTAAGAATACAGCAAAAAGGGCCAATGCTAAAAGCATCGGACCAAATTTTGCTTTGTTCATCGGATTTCTTCCAACTTCTTAATAACCATGTTTGGTGTAGCCCACTCATCACGGTCAAAATCAGAAATAGAAACTTCAATATCTAAACGCTCTTGGAATTCAACTAATAAGGATACTACAGCGAAAGAATCAAGAATACCTTCTTCAAATAATTGAACATCTAAGTTTTCTTTCACAATATCGTTTTCACATACTTCTTCTAAAATATCTAATACTTGCTCTTTGAATTCTGCCATTTTTAAAATCTCCTTTATATCCGAAATATATTATATGTGCAACTTCTTAATGGTATAAGAAGGGTGCATTAAAAGTATCTGTTAAGGTGTCCAGAGAAAATTAGGAAACCGAAACATACAACGTGGAACGTAATTACAATCGCAAGGACGTGTGTAAATTTATTATTTGGCCAAAACTTATGCTTCTTGTTTTTTCGTTCAAAAATATCGAATAAAATAAACAGTGCGGCATGATATAGACCATAAATAACATACTGCGCAACAGCGCTTCCTTGGATGTGCCAAATTCCCATAATGAAGAAGTTTAAAAATGCCCCGATATACGAAATAGTGTAACGGTTCTTAATTAACTTTTTCTTCGTTGCAAAAAAGACGAAACGCATGTAAATAAAATCACGGAACCAGAATGATAAACTCATGTGCCAGCGGTTCCAGAAGTCTTTAATATTACGACTAAGGAATGGCTTATTAAAGTTTTCAGGAGTTTTAATTCCCATCATATAACTGATACCAATTACGAATGCACTATAACCTGCAAAGTCAAAGAATAACTGCATGCTAGTAGCGTACATAAAAATCACATTAGATAAAAGTGTATCTTGATTGGCGAATACTGCCTTTACAAGGTATGTTGTTATCAAGTGCGCGATTATAAACTTATACAGAAAACCTTGGAAAATACGGTTAAGCCCTGTATATAGTAAATTTTGATATTCCTCAGCGCTCGGTGGCTTTTGGATATCTTTTTGGAATCTACGATAACGATCGATAGGTCCACTTGAAATCGCAGGGAAGAATAAAACGAATTCCCAGAAATTAAAGAAGGAAAGTTCTTTAATTAAATTATCACGAACTTCAAAGACCATTTGTACAGCTCTAAATGTTACGTAAGACATACCTGCGAAAACAATAAAATGCAATTCAGGTACAAATGGTGCGATTTTTGCCAAAATAAGTGGCAAAATCGATAAAATAACAGCTATACAAAACATGAATGTACTATTGTTTTGTTTTCTTAAAAGTAAATAGCCTTTAATAAGGGCATATTGCCAAATAATAAATGCGGCTAACATAATTGCTTGCTTCGGTTTATCCGAGAAGATAATAGCAAGCATGACTAATGTTAAAACGGCATTATATTTACGCAACATTTTACCTTTTAATCCAGCTATGATAGTAGGTATTAATAAAATGCCCACTATAGCGAAAAAATAAAATGATCCATATGCGGTCATGCTGTAACCTCACTCAATAATTTTTTGCGATCTACCTTTCCATTTGGTGTCATTGGAATAGAAGATTGATACATGAATTTACGTGGAATCATGTAGTTTGGTAAACGCTCATTGAGTTCTTTTTTGATTGCAGATGTTAATTTGAATTCTTTTTCAAACGAATGCTCTCCAGGAACAACAACCGCTAATAAATAATCGTATTTTTCACCTTTTTTAATGGGAACGATAACTGCTCCTTCTACGTAAGAACACGCACGAAGATGATGTTCGATTTCTTCTAATTCCATTCGATAACCATGCAGCTTAATTTGGAAATCAAGACGACCATTATAGAATAGAAGACCATTTTCTACATAGCCAGCATCGCCTGTTTTATAGGCACGCTCGCCGTCAATTATAGTAAATGCTTTTTCTGTTAATTCAGGGCTTCCTAAATACCCAACGCTTACGCTAGGACCAACAATTACGATTTCACCTTTTTCACCATCAGGTGCAAGCGTGCCATCTTCTTTCATAATAAGAAGGCGACAGTCTGATTTACAGTAGCCAACTGGAAGTGATTTGTATTGATCAAGCACTTCTTCAGTAACGTGAATACCTGTTACAGCGACAGTAGCTTCTGTTGGACCATACGTATTCATAATTGTTGCTTTCGGGAAACGTTCAATTAATTTTCTAGCTACTTCATTTGGTAACACTTCACCGCAGAATAAGAATGTTTTCATGTTGGGTAGCATACTCTCAGAGAAAGATGCTTCCATTAAACACATCTCTGCGAAAGATGGTGTTGAAGTCCATACTTGTATATCCGATTGCTCTAAAGAAGCAAACAAGTCTTTTGGACGTGCAATCATATCTTTATCGATTGCCCAAAGTGTACCACCTGTTACTAATGATGGGTAAATATCCATGACAGATAAATCGAATGAGAAAGGTGCTTGGTTTAAGAATACTTGCCCAGTTTGTAAGTTGAAATCTTCTACAGCCCATTTTGTAAAGCTTACAAGGCAGTTATAAGTAATCTGAACCCCTTTCGGATTACCTGTGCTTCCTGATGTGTAAATAATGTAGAAGTTCTCATCACCTTTTACCGCATGTTCAGGATTTGGAGTGTTCCCTTTATGAGTAAAGAAAATATCTTTTAAATTGTCTTCACTTACGATGCGAACTGGTAAATCAGTTACAGTTACTGCTGCTGATGATAAAAGTAATTTCGCACCAGAATTTTCAGCGATACGTTGTACACGATCAGCTGGGATAGATAAATCTACAGGAATATAAGCATGTCCAGCTTTTACACATCCTAAAAAGTTAATAATCATTTCAGGTTGCATATGGCCATACACCATAATTGGTGAACGATCATCTGGATACTCAGAAGAAATCCAATGTGCTAACGCATCAGAATCTTCCTTTAATTGTTTGTACGTAATTTTCGCATCTCGCCAAACAAAAGCAGTTTGATCAGGCGTTTCAATAGCCCACTTTTCAATTTGTTCTAATAACTTCATAACGTTCCCACCCTAAAATTCGTTGTAAATAAATGTACTTGTGTTTGTATCATGGAATCCATACAACCAAAGTAATGCAAATAAAATTGCAAGGTAATAAACCGTCTTTGCAACCCATTGTGTGAGTGGTTGAGACCATATCTCTTTTAATCTTTCCATGTCTTTCCCTCTCTTAATGAAATAATAGCTCTTTGTAGGTATCATGTCCTACATTATTGTGAAAAAAACAAAATTCCACATTTTAGGTAAAAATAAGTCAAAAGGCTCTTTTCTGATATTAGCACTAAATACTAAAAAAGAAAATCCCTAACTTAGCAATTATATTACATTCAGCATGAATTTGTAATGGGTTTGACATGTAAATAGGAAGTGGATTGTGTGAATACATAAAAGTGGACGATAAGAATACGTGAAAATATAGTATTTGTTTTTATTAATCGTTCGAGGCAGAGTAAAGTTTAAAATTGCTAGCTCTTTTGAAAAGGAGGAAATTATCATGAATAGAGTATGGAAGAGTCTAATTTCGGAAGAAAATATCGTGAAATGGAGAAGGCATTTCCATAAGTATCCGGAATTATCATTTCATGAAAAAGAAACTTCGCAATTTATATATGATACATTATGCTCATTTTCTTCTTTTGAAGTAACGAGACCGACGAAGTATAGTGTATTAGCAATTAAAAGAGGAATGGAACAAGGGAAAGTGATTGCGATTCGAGCTGATATAGATGCTTTGCCAATTCAAGAGGAGACAAGTAAATCCTATACGTCTGTGAATAAAGGAATAATGCATGCATGTGGGCATGATGCTCACGCAGCTATTTTGTTAAGTACAGCAGAGGTGCTATCAAATATAAAGGAAGAAGATTTTGCAGGTGAGATTCGTCTATTCTTTCAGCACGCAGAAGAAGTGTATCCTGGCGGAGGACAAGAAATGGTTGAGGCAGGTGTAATGAATGATGTTGATTATGTAATAGGTTTACATGTTATGTCTGGATTGGAGAGCGGGAAGATAGGAATTGCGTATGGGCCGATGATGGCGGCACCAGACGTATTTACAATTGAAATTCAAGGGAAAGGAGGGCATGCGGCGAGGCCAGAAGAAACGATAGATCCTATTGCTATCGGAGCACAGATTATTACAAATCTACAACATATCGTATCAAGAAATACAAGTGCTTTCATGCAAAGGGTTGTTTCAGTTTCGCAGTTTCATGGGGGGATGGCTGATAATATTATTCCTAGTGCAGCAACTTTAATGGGAACTGTTCGTACATTTAATCAAGCATTAAGGGTGGAAGCAGAAGAGAAAATCGAGAAAATTGTGAAAGGAATTACAGAAGCACATGGAGGGGCGTATGCATATACGTATCGATATGGATATGATCCAGTTATTAATGATGAATATATTACGAAATTAGTAGAAGAAAGTGCACTACATTTATTTGGAAATGAGCGCGTTGTGAAGCTTGAACCTTCTATGGGAGGAGAAGATTTTTCAGCATATTTAAGAAAAGCACCGGGTTGCTTCATTAAATTAGGGACGGGGAATGAAAAGATAGATACGTGCTATCCGCATCATCATCCAAAATTTGATGTAGACGAATCAGCTCTCATTTATGGAGTGGAATTATTTTTAGAAACAACAATGAGGTTACTGAAATCATAGAAAAGTATAAAAAAAGGCAACTGCGCTCTATCGCAGTTGCTTTTATTTCTTTCCGTCAGAGAGGGCTGAGAAAGAACTATGCTCATTTATAGTATATGAATAGCTAACGGACAAGCTTGTACATTTTAATCATTTTTTTTAAAATAGTTGTTGACATTGATAATCAATTTCAATTAATCTATATGTAGTTGAAATTGATAATTATTATCAATAGGATGGATGCGACATATTAATGAGAAAAAAATTTCACCTTCTGCGGAGGGGATTAAAAGATAAAAATAAAGATGTTGATCAGCATATGGAATGGCAACGAAATGTAATTCGGTCTGAATATGTAGATGAGAAGAAGAGCATTCAAACAGAAAAAGAGATACAAAGTAAAGGGAGAGGTTCAGTTGAGTAAGTTAGTGATGATTTTTGCAAGTATGAGTGGAAATACAGAGGAAATGGCTGATCATATTTCCGGTGCAATTCGTGAAACAGAGAATGAAATTGAAGTTATTGATATTATGGATTCACCAGAAGCTTCTATATTAGAACAGTATGATGGAATTATTTTAGGAGCATACACTTGGGGAGATGGTGACCTTCCTGATGATTTCTTAGATTTTTATGACGCAATGGATTCTATTGATTTAACTGGGAAAAAAGCGGCAGTATTCGGATCATGTGATTCGGCTTATCCGAAATATGGCGTGGCGGTTGACATTTTAATAGAAAAGCTACAAGAACGCGGGGCAGCAGTTGTGTTAGAAGGACTAAAAGTAGAATTAACGCCAGAAGATGAAGATGTAGAAAAATGTTTACAGTTTGGAGCTGAATTTGTAAAACACCTTTCTTAATGGCAGAAGGGAGATGAAGAGCAAGTGCATGAGAAAATCTCAATCAAAACGATGACAGATTATCATTTGTATGATTTTATGCGGTGTCCGCATAAATTTTACTTTCGTCATATAAAAAGAAGAGAACCTTCTTCGTTTGAATGGCAACAAATCGCACAAATGATTGTGAATCAAATTATTAACGAGTATTACACGCTACCTGCGGGTCAACAAACGAAAATTGTACTTTTAATATTAATAGAAAAGTATTGGAAAAAAGTAAGGATTAATATGTTTGCTTCGAAGACGGAGTACTATATTGTATTAGCGAAGCTAACGGATCACTTATTACAGTTTGTTGAAAGGGATGATAGTCAGACACCACCATTGTTTTTATACGAGAAGTTTCAAACATATATGGAAGAGTTAGGTGTCCACATGTCATTGACGTTTGAAGTTGGTGAGTGGAATGCTGAGTCGTTTGTAATTAAAAAGTATGTTGTCGATGCAGATGAGGAAATGCTTGCTCTTTGTCAGAAGCTAATGACAGTATTCAGTTATAAAGCTTTCGGCGTTCTTCCAGGAAAAATTGAAGTTATTAATTTAATAGAAGGAACTAAGTATGAGTACATTCCGAAACAGGAAGATATTATAACTGGAATGGCTGATTTATCTAGAATGAAAGAAATGTTACAGCAACCTGAGCATTATACAGAGCGTCATTTTCGTTCTGAGTGTATAAGTTGTGCGTTTCGTAGTGAATGCCAAGGGGAACAAGTAAAGAAAGAAGCGAAGCAGAAGGAAAACATCGTACATTAAAGGATGCAAATTTGCATCCTTTTTCTGTTGTTGACATGAAAAGCTTTTCATCATTTATCGTATATTTGTAGCAGACTTTAATAAAGGGAGGAATAATCAATGAAAGATGAAAGAAAAGTATTTCAATGGTTAAAAGAACAAAATGCTCCTTTTGGGATTCAACTGCAAATTTTACAAGCATTTCAACTGTATAAAGTCATTGTTGAAATGGATAAAAAGTTAATGATGTATGAGGAGAGAGAGTATAGGAAGAGAATGTAATCTCATCCTTGCAATATCGTTTTTAACTGTTCTATACCCGCTATGAATTTAAGTTCATTCTTTGTTTCAAAGTTATAAATCATATTATGTAGTAAAGGGCTGTATTGATAAAAGGTAATGATGCGGTGAATGAGTAATGGATCATGGTTTGAAATAAGCGTACTGTATTGTTCATAAACTGATGTAGTAAATTCATGTCCGAAATCATAAAATAGCCCTGCAAAATCAAAAGCAGGATCGCCAATTTGTGCGTCACCAAAATCAATAATACCTGAGATAGTTTTATGCTGTTTGCTAAATAAAATGTGATGATGTGTAAAGTCAGCGTGAATGATTGTATTTTGAAATGTGGATGTAGCTAGACGGGCAAAAAAATTCTCGAATAAACGATTTAAGGCTGATTTCTGGAACGAAGTAAGATTATTAGTAACATACTGATTTAATTTAGTTTGTAGCTCTTTCCAGTAGGCAACTGTTTTTTCAATAGGAAATCCTAACGCTGTAACACTTTTTAGAGGAATACTATGTAGAGCCGCAAGAAAAGTAGCTAATTGTGTAATAATTACTTTCCGTTCTTTTTCATCTAAATTCACAACTATTTCTGTTTTTAACGGTTCACCATGAAGGAGAGCATAGTAACTACAACGTGGAATAGTATCAGTATCCTGTTTATAGAGTAGGTGATACTTTGGAACCTTAATTTCATGTAGTGAATAAGAGAGAAGTGTGCATAGTTCTTTTTCTAAAGGAATTCGCATCGCATATTCCTTTTTTCGCGGGAAACGAAACAGTAGCTCATCATTTACTATAACCGCTTCATTATCCCATCCTTCTTCATTTTGTTTATATGAATGTATAGAAAGATTAGGAAAAGCTTCTTTTATAAATTGTTTGTAAGAATCCATAATTGTTCCTCGTTTCTGAGTTAAGTTATTCTACTTTATAATATCAGAATTTTCTTTCTATATGTTAAAATATAACTATCATTATGAAGAGGGGCGGGAGTGTTATGAAGAAAAGACTATTAATCACTTCTTTATGTATCGCTTTTGGACTGTTTTGGTCATATAAAGAGGAGGTTTTTGCTAACTATAAACCGATTGATCAGTACGGATTAAATAAGGAATTAAAGAACAAAAGTATAAAAATTTTAACTCATAATGAAATGAAAAAGGTAGGAGAACATTTTGTGACAGAGCAACTAGCAGTGTTTGAGTTTAATAATAAAGAAGATGTGAAACGAAAAGGTGAAGAACTATTTTTAACTAGAGGGTATGAACGATTAATAGAAAATTATTATCCAAATCGTTTTCGGGATTTAGAGTATAAATTTACAGACGAGGACATACGGGAAGTGACGGATGAAAGTTTTCTCTATCAAACTGCAGCGTACGTGGCGGGTACTGAAAATGGTAAGAGAAGCTAAATGAAATTGAATTATGAAATAAAAATTGTAAAGGTTAATAATATATTTAAGGTGTTAGAACAAAAACAGTATGTACAATAAAGTGAAACATGAATCAGTGCTACAAATAGCGGGATAAAAAAATCCCTCAGTTCTTTGAGGGATTCTAAAGGTTTTCATTTTGTTGCCCAAGTTCTTTTTGAGCAATGTATAAATTTCCTTGCTCGACTTGTTTCTGAGTAAGAACAGAATCACCCGCATACCCTTTTTCTGTTTTTACAGTTCTTTTTGAACGATTGGACTCTTGTTTTTTCATATAATAAATCACCTTCCATTAAAAATAAACGAAAATGATAAGCACAAGTAATACAGCAGCGAAAATGGTAATCCCCATTAAAAAAGAAGTGTTTTTATATTTAGGTGGCTTATGTACATCTTGCCGGTATCCAGGTGAAATTTCTGGGGCGAATTCTTCATCGAATGATTGCTTTTTTTCTTTTTCGTCCATATGTATCCACCTTTCTTTTTCATTATGTTATACATTACAAGAAAAAATATGCATAAAGAAAACAGCCACTATATCATTAGCGGCTGTTTTGCGTTGTATATTTTCTCTGAACTTGAAAGAGACGGATAAGCAGGAAGGTTGCTCCAAATGCTAGACCGATAATAAGGCCAATCCAATATCCTTTTGCTGCCCAGTCCGTATAAGTTGCTAATATATAACCGAGAGGTAGACCGATTACCCAATAGGCGATCAATGTCATAATTAAGGCGACATTTACATCTTTATAGCCACGCAGTGCCCCTTGTACAGGAGTTGCAATTGCATCTGAAATTTGGAATAAAATCGCAAATATAAGAAATTCTTTTGCTAAATGATGAACTTGTACATCTGTCGTATAAATAGAAGCAATTTCATCATCAAAGAAGTAAAGAAGAATTGAATATAATAGGGCGAATGCAAGTGCTAAGCCAATCCCTATAAATCCATATTGTTTTGCGTTATTATATCGTTTCGCTCCAACTTCGAATCCAACAGCGATGGTCATTGCCATTGCTAAACTTAAAGGAGTCATATATAGCAAGGAAGCGAAGTTCATAGCTGCTTGATGAGCTGCGATTGTTGTCGTACTAAAATTACTCATCATAAGTGTCACTGCAGCAAAAATACTCGTTTCAAAAAAGATAGCAAATCCGATAGGGACGCCAAGCTTTAAGAATTCTTTCCAACTCGACAGAGAAGGACGATATAATTGTTTAAAGATATTGAAAGATGCGAAAGGCTCTTTCGTACGAATAATAATAACGGTAATAATTAAAATACACCAATAGGTTGCTGCAGAAGCAATTGCTGCTCCGACACCACCGAGTTTTGGAAAACCGAAATGACCGAAAATTAATACATAATTTAATACTACGTTAATGGGTAATGATAGTAATGTAATGATCATCGTTGTGCGGGTTTTTCCTAATGCATCAATAAATCCACGTAAAACAGTGTAAGTAAATAAAGGGATAATTCCAATTGCGATAATACTTAAAAATTGTGCCGCAATACGTTCTACAGGTTCTTCCAGGCGCATGCCATTTAAAATAGGTGTAACAGCAAAGAAGCCGATAAGGATAACGACGAAACTAGCACAAATTGCTAAATATACTGCTTGTATGACAACGTGAGGAACATCCTCTTTTTTCTTAGATCCAACGAGTTGTGCAACAATTGGAGTAGTGGCCATCAAAATTCCTGTTAATCCCGTACTAACTGGAATCCATATACTCGTTCCAATAGCGACACCTGCTAAATCAATAGGGCTTGCATGTCCTGACATTGTCGTATCGAAAAAACTCATTGCAAATAATGACATTTGCGTTACGAAAATCGGGAAAAATAGTAATAAAAATTGTTTTAATTTTTGTGAGATTGAAGTAGTTTCTTTCATAAAAGCCCCTTTCTGCAAAAAACAAACTCATACTATCATACAATTTAATCAAAAAATAGAAAAGAAATACGCGTCCCGGGCGTATGGAATCAATAAAAAAAAGATGCACTTTGAAAAGGGATAAGGTATTATGATAAGGTGTGAAAAATTACATATTCGTTATTAAGGAGGCACTACTCGTGGCTGATTGGTTAATTGGAATAATCATGGGTGCTGTTGAAGGTTTAACAGAATTTTTACCAGTTTCATCAACAGGACATATGATTTTAACAGGTCATTTACTTGGATTTGACGACGAGAGAGCAAAAGTTTTCGAAGTTGTTATTCAATTGGGATCGATTTTAGCAGTTGTTGTTATATTTTGGAAACGCCTATGGTCTTTAGTTGGTATAGGGAAAGTAACAGACGGACCATCGTTAAATTTATTACATATTATTATTGGGATGATTCCTGCCGGTATACTTGGCGTATTATTCCATAGTGCGATTAAAGAAGTTTTATTTGGGCCAGGCCCAGTTGTTATTAGCTTAGTGGCTGGTGGTATTTTAATGATTGTTGCTGAGAAGTTTTCGAAACCAAGTACAGCAAGAACATTAGATGAAATCACATATAAGCAAGCATTTACAATCGGAATGTTCCAATGTTTAGCGCTTTGGCCAGGATTTTCTCGTTCTGGTTCTACAATAAGTGGTGGTTTATTAGCTCGCGTGTCACATACAGCAGCAGCTGAATATACATTCATTTTAGCAGTACCGATGATGGTAGCTGCGAGTGGATTAGATTTAATTAAAAGCTGGGATATATTAAGTGCAGCTGATATACCGTTATTTGCAACAGGATTTATTACAGCGTTCGTTGTTGCAATGCTTGCAATTGTTTCATTCTTAAAATTATTATCTCGTGTAAAACTAACACCGTTCGCTTACTATCGTTTCATTTTAGCTGCGGTATTCTATTTCTTCATTATGTAATAAAAAAACTGCCGAGTTCGGCAGTTTTTTTATTTTACTACTTTTTCCATCATGCTTTCCATTACATGTTCCCATAGAGAAGTATCATCAGCTAATGTAGCACGGAAATTAGCGTACATTTCTTTTTGTTTCTCTTCGAATGTTGGATCTTCTTTTTCAGGCAATGTGGCGCGCATTGAAGTCACTAACTCTTGTACTTTTGGAGCACGTGGTCCCCAAACGGCTTGTTCGTTTCCATCTTTATCAATGAAAATAAAGATTGGAATCGCACGTGCTGTTCCATTTGTTAAATATTGATCCATTAATTCCAAGTTTTCATCGCGAATTAATAATGACATATCAATATTTGCAACTTCAGAAATTCGTTTCATAACAGGTACGCATAAAAGAGCATCACCACACCAATCAGCTGTTAATACGATAACACGCCAGCCATCATTTTGACGTTCTTCTAATACTGGAAGTAATTCATTTGGAATTAAGAAGTTATTGTAAATATGCAGTAGTTCGTATTGATTTACTTTCATTTCATTCACATATGTATCAAAGGACATACCTTTATCAGCCCATTGTTGTAAGTTCATAAGTAACACCTCTTTAGTATGATTTGTTTTCATTGTACCAATATTTATATAGAAAAGCTTGTATTCTTACTCTTTCTTGTCGCTTAATAATGTATTTAATAGGAAAAGGAATAGTACGACACATAATTCAGCTATGTTGGACAGTTGTACGCTCTCTATCCAGTCGTCGGCCGTATGTATGACAAACCAATCTAACGTAATTTCAATGATGGAGAGCAGGGCGATTGAGAGCGAATTGGGCATACTTGTTATCATTGGATGTAGGAGCACTTTAAAGAAAATGAATATAACATGTGTAATACCACCTAATAGAAGAATAAGTAAAAAAAAGAGTAGTAGAGCTGTTCTTGATGAATATTCTATACCTGTAATTTGAAAGATTCCTACATATACAAAGAATATAAATGCAAAGAATATAATGAGAATAAGAATAACAACACTAATAACAATAGTCTTATCTTTTAGATTAAGATTAGAAAATTTGTCTTCTTCGCTCACTACTTCAACTCCTTTTTCTGGAAGTTCAACTTTATTGTATCATGAAATATATATTAAAAAACTACGAATTACGGGAAAATAAGGTGACAAAAAGTAAGATTTCATGTAAAATTATTAATAAGGTTTTTATTTAACTAAATGAAATAAAAGGGGCTGTCAAAGTTGTCTCAAAATCGAGAGCAATTAATGGAAGAACTATCGACAAATGTTTTTGCTATGTTCCGCACGTTGCGTAATGATATCGGAAAAATATTTGGTGGTTACATACCGTGGAATGAGTTCATCGTCCTTAGAATATTGAATCGTACGAATAAAGAAATGGTATCACGTGTAGCGAATGAGTTAAATGTGTCGAATAGTCATATTACAGCTGTTACAGAAAAATTAATTAATAAAGGTTTTGTAACTCGTTCACGTTCTACGTCAGATCGTCGAGTTGTATATTTGGAGATTACAGAACAAGGAAAAGATTTAGTTGCGAAAATGGAAGGTGCGAAAAAACAATATTTACAAGAAAGATTTTCTACGCTTTCAGAAGAAGAAATGAATATAATGATATCTATTTCTAAAAAACTTATTTAAGTTATTACAAGAAAGAAAACGCTTACGTAGCGATGGAGAAGACCTTCCTTATATGAGGAAGGTCTTCTTTCATATGTAAAAGATTATAAAAAAGAAAATATGTAACATACTACTAGTAAAGGAAAGGGGGCAAAAATATGACAAATCGAAATGGTAGTAAAGGGAGCGGAAATCAAGGCTCACCGAGATCAGGGCAATTTCAGCAAGAGTTTAGTGCAGAATTTGAGACTGGTAATGATAATAAAGGAAAAGAATATCGTTCGAAAAAAGGGAGTAAATCAAAAAAGGAGTGAAATAATTCACTCCTTTTTTGGTTTAAGATGCTGCAGATTGATCCGTATTATATTTTTCTTCTGATTTTGCGACAATCATTGCGCAAATTGCATCACCCGAAATATTTACAGCTGTTCGTGACATATCTAGAATACGGTCAATACCGATAATTAAGGCAATACCTTCTACTGGTAGATTTACTTGATTTAAAACCATCGTAAGCATTACAAGTCCAACACCTGGTACACCGGCAGTACCGATACTAGCTAGTACAGCAGTTAATACGACAACAGCTAATTGGGACATCGTAAGTTCAACTCCGTATACTTGAGCGATAAACACAGTTGCTACCCCTTGCATAATGGCAGTACCATCCATATTAATCGTTGCACCTAGTGGTTGTACAAAAGAACTTATAGCTTTTGGAACGCCAAGTTTTTCTTGTGCGGTTTTCATTGCAAACGGAAGAGATGCATTAGAGCTTGATGTACTAAATCCAATTGCCATTACCGGCCCGAAGTGTTTAAAGAAGCGGACAATACTTTCTTTTGCTAATACCTTTAATAATCCGCCATATACGAAGACACCGTGAATAATAAGTACTAGCATAACAACAATCATATACTTGAACATCGCAGCGACGCCTGCAAGACCCATTTTACCAACGGATGAAGCAAGCAACCCGAATGTTCCGATTGGAGCTAATTTCATAACGAGATTAACAAGGTACATCATTAATTCGTTGCCCTGTTCAAGTAATGAATGGATACCTTGAGCTCGTTTTCCTAAAACAGCTAAACCGAGTCCAATCAGTGCGGCAAAGGCAATAATTTGTAACATGTTTCCATCGGCCATAGCTTGTGCTGGATTATCTGGCACAATATTTAGCAATGTATCGACGAAAGATGTTTCTGTTTTTGCACCTTCATATTTAAGCCCTTCGGTTTTAAAGTTACCGCCAGATCCTGGTTTTATAATAAGTGCAAATGTAACAGCGATAGAGATGGCAACAGCTGTTGTTACGAGGAAGAATGAAATTGATTTTAAACCGATTCTTCCAAGTTGCTTCGGATCCCCAAGACCAGCAGCCCCCAGTACGATAGAAATAAATACAACAGGAACAACTAGCATTTTAATGAGTCGAATAAACAATTGACCAAGTGGATTGAACACATATTGATTTAATGGATCAAAAATGGATGGTGCAGCTAAATTTAGAGTGAGTCCGACAACTAGACCGAGAAATAATGCAATTAAGATTGCTTTTGTTTGTTTCAATAAAATCCCCCCTTATTTTTTGTAAAATAGCTTTCTACATTAATTGTACCGAAAAAATCCCTATTTTGACAATATTTTCTGAATATTTTGCATAAAATTTCATTTTAATGTAGGGAGGATTACATTTTGTATTTGAAAAACAAAATAGGCCATCACATTGGATGGCCTAGGGAAGGGGACAATTTATGTCAATTTAATTAGGGATGGAAGCTACTCAAAGACACTGGGGAATGTCTTATAGATTAGGGAGGAATAGCTTCGATACATATACTATAAAAGGTAAGTGTGACCGGGGTGTGAACATAGAGTGAAAGAGGGAGGGAGTTTTTGATAAAAGATAGAAAGACAAAAAAATAAGACCATCACATATGAGATGGTCAAGGAAGGGGACAATTTATGTCAATTTAATTAGGGATGGAAGTTGTTCAAGACACTGGGGAATGTCTTATAAATTAGGGAGGAACAACTTCGATACATATACTATAAAAGATAGATGTGACCATGATGTGAACATAGAGTGAAAGAGAGAGGGAGTTTTTAATAGTGGATAAAGTAAACAAAAATAAGACCATCATATAAAAGATGGTCAAAGGAAGGGGACAATTTATGTCAATTTAATTAGGGATGGAAAGCTGTTCAAAGACACTGGGGAATGTCTTATAAATTAGGGAGGAACAGCTTCGATACATATACTATAAAAGATAGATGTGACTTAGGTGTGAACATGGAGTGAAAGAGAGAGGGAGTTTTTAATAGTAGATAAAGTAAACAAAAATAAGACCATCATATAAAAGATGGTCAAAGGAAGGGGACAATTTATGTCAATTTAATTAGGGATGGAAAGCTGTTCAAAGACACTGGGGAATGTCTTATAAATTAGGGAGGAACAGCTCCGATACATATACTATAAAAGGTAGATGTGACCCTGATGTGAACATAGAGTGAAAGATATGAGGATTTGAGAAATGATACATATAAAATGATTGTTGCGAGATTTGTAGAATAAGAAGAAATATAATAGAAAGTGTCTTGTCATAAAATGAAGTAAAGTTCGAGTATAAATAAAAGTTGAAATCTTTGAAAAAAAGGATTATGCTCAACTATATTATAAGAATATAAGGTTTATCCCGCTATGTAAGGGCTCTTATAAGCCTTTAGTTATGAGGGAAAAGGGAGTTAGTGAATATGAAAGTAACAAAAAGACAAGGGCTGTATAATCGTTTTATACGATTAAATCCACCACAAATATTAGCTCTAGGTTTTTTCTGCTTAATTGTGGTTGGCGGTTTGTTATTAAAGTTACCATTCGCAACGAAAGTACATATTAGTTGGGTAGATGCTTTCTTTACGGCAACGTCAGCAGCAACTGTAACGGGATTGGGAGTAGTAGATACTGCAAGTACGTTTACGATGTTTGGCGAAATTGTTATTATGTTTTTAATTCAAACAGGTGGTCTAGGTCTTATGACGATTGCCATCTTAATTGTTTGGGTATTAGGTAAAAAGATTGGTTTACGCCACCGATTATTAATTGGAGAGGCATTTAATCAAACAAATATAGGTGGTCTCGTAAAATTAGTAAAGCGTGTCTTTATATTTTCTATTTGTATTGAGCTTATTGGAGTTATCTTTTTATCGTTTCGCTTTATTCCAGAGTTTGGCTTTGGAAAAGGTGTATACTATAGTATTTTTCACGTTATTGCATCTTATAATAATGCTGGATTTGCTCTATGGCCGGATAATTTAACAAGATATGTAGGAGATCCTATCATTAATATTGGGATTTGCTCTTTAATTGTAATAGGTGGTCTCGGTTTTACTGTATTAATTGATATATGGTATAGTCGTAGTTTTCGAAAATTATCACTTCATTCAAAAATAATGATTGTCGGAACAGTAGCGCTAAATGTTATAGCGATGATTGTGATTTTTGTATTGGAATATAATAATGTGAAGACATTAGGGAACTTACCTTTAAATGAAAAATTATGGGCTTCTTTCTTCCAAGGTATTACTCCACGTACTGCCGGATTTAATACAGTTGACTACGGGGGTATGGAAGAGTCATCTATATTATTTACGATGGTTTTAATGTTTATTGGTGCAGGAAGTGTATCAACGGGTGGGGGGATTAAATTAACAACGTTTGTTATTTTAGTTACATCTGTCCTTTCTTTCTTTAGAAAGAAAGAGGGAATCGTTTTATTTCAGCGCACAATTAAAATGTCGACAGTAACGAGAGCTTTAGCGATTGCTGTTGCCAGTCAAATCCTCATTTTTGCAGCAGTATTTGTATTAATGCTTACAGAAAACTTCAGTTTTATTCAGCTACTATTTGAAACAATCTCAGCGTTTGGTACAGTAGGATTAACAATGGGGATTACTGCCAAGTTATCAGCGTTTGGAAAATGTATTATTATGTTTGTTATGTTTTGTGGATTAATCGGACCGTTAACACTTGTCTTTTCTTTAGCACGACCAGCAAAACAAAAAATTAAATATCCATCAGAAGATGTATTTACAGGATAAGGTATCTCGCATAAGCGAGATACCTTTTTCTTTTTAAAAAAGGGAGAACAATAAACCGATAAGCGCTACTCGGAATAAAATTGCAATGAGTGCTGCAATTCCGCCGACAATCGCAGCGATACCACCAGTTACAGTAGCTCCGCGATTATAAGCGTAAATCCCTAGTAATACAGAAACAAGACCAAATAATGTTGGGAAGGTAAATAGTGATAAGATAGATAAGGCAAGAGCGATAAAGCCAGCCGTTGACCCAGCAGCGGACGATCTTACATCATCCTTATTATCTTTCTCATCGTAATCATAATCAATGTGCTGTGGTGCAACCTCAGCTGCATATTCTTCTTTATAGTCACTATCTATTCTATCTCTTTTTTTATACTCATCAAATTTCTCAGTCAAAGTCATGACTCCTTTCATAACAAGGTTCAATAGTAGTATGTATCTCTTTTTCTTTTTTATCCCGCTTTAATGGGCAGTAAGACCCCCACCTCAAAATTCAGCGAAAGCAAAGAAGTTAGGTGGGGATCAACTGCCCATAAAAGTCCGATTGGTGAGGGCTAATAATCAGTGGGGATGAAGAAACCCCCCACTGATTAAAGTTTCACTTTATCCGAGTATGTACAGGGAGTAATATCCATCTAGTAGGAGAAAATTGTTTTTTTGAAATAGGAAAAGTTAGTATGACTTCCTCTATTTTGGAAAGTATAAAAAGGAATAATGAGGAAAGGGTGCAATACATAATGGAACATCCAATTGAAAATTTAATGAAAACAGCAATGACAAATTTAAAAGAGATGGTAGATGTAAATACGATTGTTGGAAGTCCAGTTTCAACAGCTGATGGAAATGTAGTATTAACAGTATCTCAAGTGGCTTTTGGTTTTGGTGCCGGTGGAAGTGACTTTAAAGGTGATTTTATTTCCGAAAAACATAATAACGGACAAGGACAGCATAAAGAGAACAAGCAAGCTCATCCGTTTGGAGGCGGAAGCGGGGCTGGGGTTTCTATTAGCCCAGTTGCTTTTTTAGTAGTTGGTTCTAACGGTGTGCAAGTATTGCACCTCAATAGTAGTACGCATTTAATTGAGAAGGCTTTAAATACTGTACCAAGCACTGTAGATAAATTTGTAAATAACCGTCAAAAGTGAACTTGCATTTTTTAGGAATTATGATATATTAGAAAAAGTGCGCTTTATGATGATCGGAATAATTGAACTGTAAATATATATGATGTGTGGAATAAGGGAGAGGAACTTATGATTAATATCAAAAACTTAGTAGTTGGCTTATGTATGTTAGTAAGCGGCTTTGTTGTATATGTAATAAAAGAAAAAGCTCCATTCTAAAACAGACAAACCGTTACTGTCTGTTTTTAATTTGTAAAAAGTGTTGACAATTTATTGTATTGATGTTAAAATTTTAATTCGTGTCTCGGTTACAGCTAGTGTAAAGTAAATAAATCTTATAAATATAATACGAAAAGTTTGCGAAAGATCGGGTAGTTTTACCAACAACTTTTGTGAACAAACCCTATAAATTATAATTATAGGCTTTATAGGTATACTAGTGAATCAAGGAGCGGTCAGTGGAACCGTAATGATGAGAGAGAGGTAGGGCTTTCATCCAGTATATGTTACTTTCCCGTTAGGTGAATATAAAAAAGAGGACTTCTTTTCAAAAGGAGTCCTCTTTCTATTTTTATAATAAATTTAAGTGCGGCTCTCAACTTGCTGACAAATTTCATCCGTTGTTAAACCATGAGCTGTAATTACCGAACCTTTAATTGATGCATCTGCAATCCCCATCATATTGGAATCTTGCCCAGTTACAACACAACAATCGCACCCTTGTGCATCTTGTTCTGAATTAAGGGTAACAACTTCATGTCCCTGTTGCTGGAGAGCTTGCTGAACATCTGTTAACGAGTTTTCAACACCGATTCTAGCCATAATTCTCACCTCCTACCATCTAGTTGCTAGTATGCTCAAGTACATCGCATATATTTATGAAAAGACGGTAGGAAGCATATATTTATCTGTTATTTATGGGTAGTCTGATTAAAGTTTCACTTTATCCCGCTTTAATGGGCAGTAAGACCCCCACCTCAAAATTCAGCGAAAGCAAAGAAGTTAGGTGGGGGATCAACTGCCCATAAAAGTCCGATTGGTGAGGGCTAATAATCAGTGGGGGATGGAGAAAACCCCCACTGATTAAAGTTTCACTTTATTTAGTCGTTATATACACCAGTAAGCATTTGGCTTACGAATTGATCGTTTAAAGTATCTTGGGCGGAAGAAGTATTTGAATGGATGTCGATTGAAGCAATAAAATTGTTATGTTCTTTATTATTTGGTTCTACCTCTACATAATTATCGAATTTACAAAAACCTTTCGTATCCATTAGATCAAATAGTTGAAGCATTTCTACTACCTCTTGTCTCGTTCCTTTAATTTGTACACACGCCATATTGATTTCCTCCTTCATTTTGACAAATTGTTTTTTAAAAATAGGATTATGATTCCGAAATGAAAAATATGAATGTTATTTTTAGACAGCGTTATTTTTATTATTTTCCTCCTTTTTCAGCAAAAGTCGTTGTATATTCCCGAATTTATAAAAACGGACGTCCGTTTATTGAATACAATAGATTCGTATCAATTGACGAAAATCCTTCTTTTAAACAAATATTTTTTTTAGTGGAAATTGGCGAAAAAAATTTTTTGACTTTTTGTAAACGTTAACAATGTTGTTAAATCAATATAATTAAAGATGTACGTACGAATAAAAATTATAAATTTTCTAAAAATTCACTTGATTTATTTAGAAAGGAGAGTAAACTAGGAAACAATAAAAAATTCATAGAACATAGGAGGCGCTTTCCAGTGAACGAGCAATGGATTTTCTTAAATGGAGAATTTGTTCCAAAAGACGAGGCAAAAGTATCAGTATATGATCATGGTTATTTATATGGAGATGGAGTATTTGAAGGAATTAGAGTCTATAGCGGTAATGTTTTCCGTTTGAGAGAGCATCTTGTCCGGTTATATGAATCAGCAAAATCCATCATGTTAGAAATTCCATATTCTTTAGATGAAGTAACGAATATTGTTGTTGAGACGATTCGACAAAATAAATTATCTAATGGATACATTCGCCTAGTTGTATCGAGAGGAGCAGGAAATCTTGGGTTAGATCCCGATTCTTGTAAGAAACCGAATGTAGTAGTAATTGCAGAGCAACTATCTTTATTCCCGCAAGAATATTATGAAAAAGGGATTCCAGTTGTAACAGTTGCAACGCGCCGAAACCGTCCAGATGTATTGTCGCCTCAAGTGAAATCTTTAAATTACTTAAACAATATTTTAGTTCGCATCGAAGCGAAATTGGCTGGAGTACAAGAAGCGCTTATGTTAAATGATCAAGGATACGTAGCTGAAGGCTCAGGAGATAATGTATTTATTGTAAAAGGAAATAAATTAATTACACCACCAAGTTCTGCTGGAGCGTTAGAAGGTATTACACGAAACGCTATTTTAGAAATTGGTGAAAAACTTGGATATGACGTTAGAGAAGAGTTATTTACAAGACATGACGTATATGTAGCTGATGAAGTATTTTTAACAGGAACAGCAGCTGAAGTAATTGCTGTTACGACAGTAGATGGTAGAACGATTGGTTTAGGGCAAACGGGTCCACATACGAATCGTTTATTAGAAGAATTCCGAAAGTTAGTTATAGAAGATGGAGAGAAAATTTACGAAGAAAATAAAGTTGGATAACAACTCTTTATAACATAAGAAAGCGTTGATAGGGAGGAGTAGTTGATTGTGAAGCCTCACAGAGAGTCGGTGGTTGCTGGAAACCGATGGTTCACGTCGACGAACATCGCCCTTGAGTGCTAAGCTGAAGCATTTGTCTAGGCTTAGACGGTAGCTCCGTTATTAGCTAGACTCATTTATGGGTCACTGAGGCAAGAGTATTCTTGCGAAGAAGGGTGGTACCGCGAAATCTTTCGTCCCTTCAGCACATAGCTGGAGTGTGGACGTAGGATTTTTTTTATTGATAAAAGTTTTTAAAAGGGGGCTTATAAGAACAATGTCTTCAAAAACGGAAGAGAAACTGGCAACTGGTGCACAGCTATTGTTAGAAGCGCTAGAAAAGGAAGGAGTAGAGGTGATTTTCGGTTATCCTGGTGGTGCTGTTTTACCTCTTTATGATGCACTCTATGACTGTGAAATTCCGCATATTCTAACAAGGCATGAACAAGGTGCTATTCACGCTGCTGAAGGGTATGCCAGAATTACTGGCCATCCAGGGGTTGTAATTGCAACGAGTGGACCAGGTGCTACAAATGTGATTACTGGTCTAGCAGATGCGATGATTGATTCATTACCACTTGTAGTATTTACAGGGCAAGTAGCAACAACATTAATTGGAAGTGATGCTTTTCAAGAAGCGGATATTATGGGGCTTACGATGCCGGTGACAAAACATAACTACCAAGTGCGAAAGGCTTCAGATTTACCTCGAATTATTAAAGAAGCATTTCATATTGCTAGAACAGGAAGACCAGGCCCGGTCGTTATTGACCTTCCGAAAGATATGGTAGTGGAACGAGGAGAACGATGTAGTGATGTACAAATGGATTTACCAGGATACAACCCTAATTATGAACCGAATCTACTCCAAATAAACAAATTATTACAAGCAATTAGGGCTGCAAACAAGCCGTTAATTTTAGCTGGAGCAGGTGTATTGCATGCGAAAGCATCGAAAGAATTAACAAGTTTTGCTCGTAAATATGACATTCCTGTTGTCCATACATTACTTGGTCTTGGTGGCTTTCCGCCAGATGATGAACTTTTTCTAGGGATGGGAGGAATGCATGGTTCTTACACAGCTAATATGGCGTTATACGAATGCGACTTACTCATTAATGTAGGTGCGAGGTTCGATGATCGTCTTACGGGAAATTTAGCTTATTTTGCTAAAGAGGCGACTGTTGCGCATATCGATATTGATCCGGCAGAAATTGGGAAAAATGTACCGACTGAAATTCCAATTGTTGCAAGTGCTAAGCGAGCGCTGGAAGTATTACTTCAATCAGAAGGGAAGAAAGAAAATCATCATGAATGGCTCTCTTTATTAAAGAGTAGAAAAGAAAAGTATCCACTATCTTATAAACGAAATTCGGAAAGTATTAAGCCACAATATGCAATTGATATGTTATATGAAATTACGAAAGGAGAGGCCGTTGTAACAACAGATGTTGGGCAACATCAAATGTGGGCAGCACAATATTATCCGCTCAAAACTCCAGATAAATGGGTAACTTCAGGAGGACTAGGAACGATGGGATTCGGATTTCCAGCCGCGATTGGTGCGCAAATTGCAAAGCCTGATGAACTAGTTATTGCAATTGTCGGTGACGCTGGATTTCAAATGACTCTGCAAGAATTAAGTGTCTTAAAAGAACATTCTTTACCCGTTAAAGTATTTATTTTAAATAATGAAGCGCTAGGAATGGTAAGACAGTGGCAAGATGAATTTTATAATCAAAGATATTCGCACTCTTTACTACCGTGCCAACCAGATTTCGTCGCTCTTGCGAATGCGTATGGCATAAAAGGAATTCGCATAGACGATCCACTTCTTGCAAAGAAGCAAATACAGCATGCGATTGAATTACAAGAGCCAGTCGTAATTGATTGCCGTGTACTTCAATCAGAAAAGGTAATGCCGATGGTTGCGCCAGGGAAAGGTGTTCACCAAATGGAGGGAGTGGAAAAAAGGTGAAGAGAATTGTTACAGCAACAGTTCGAAATCAAAGTGGTGTGTTAAACCGAATTACAGGTGTTATGACACGAAGACATTTTAATATTGAAAGTATTTCAGTAGGTCATACGGAATCATCGGACATATCGCGGATGACGATTGTTGTACATGTTGAAAATGAACAGCAAGTGGAGCAGTTAATTAAACAACTTCATAAGCAAATTGATGTTCTGAAAGTGTCAGATATTACAGAAGAAGCGATGATCGCAAGAGAACTTGCACTTATTAAAGTAGCAACTTCAGTAGCAAGAGCAGAATTATATAGTTTAATTGAACCGTTTCGAGCCGCTGTAATAGATGTTGGGAAGGATTCCATAGTGGTGCAAGTAACAGGTACGCAGGAAAAAGTAGAAGCGTTAATTGAATTACTTCGTCCATACGGTTTGAAAGAAATTGCAAGAACAGGTGTAACGGCCTTTACGCGTAGCATGAAAAAGCAAGATAAGCAAGTTATGTTAATTCAATAATCATTTAAATATAGGGGGAAATGAAAATGGCGAAAGTTTATTATGAGAAAGATGTAACGGTAAATGTATTAAAAGAAAAGAAAGTAGCAATCATCGGATACGGTTCGCAAGGTCATGCACATGCACAAAATTTACGTGATAATGGATTTGATGTTGTAGTAGGTTTAAGAAAAGGGAAGTCTTGGGATAAAGCGAAAGAAGATGGATTTTCTGTATATACAGTAGCGGAAGCAGCGGGAAAAGCTGATGTAGTAATGATTTTGCTACCGGATGAACTGCAACCAGAAGTATATGAAGCGGAAATTGCACCAAATTTAAAGGCAGGAAATTCTCTCGTTTTTGCACACGGATTTAATGTTCACTTTGATCAAGTAAAACCACCAGCTAATGTAGATGTATTTCTAGTAGCGCCTAAAGGTCCAGGGCATCTTGTACGCCGTACGTTTGCTGAAGGCGGAGCCGTTCCTGCATTATTTGCAGTATACCAAGATGCAACAGGAGTTGCGACTGAAAAGGCACTTTCTTATGCTGATGGAATTGGAGCGACGAGAGCTGGTGTACTAGAAACGACGTTTAAAGAAGAAACAGAAACAGATTTATTTGGAGAGCAAGCTGTACTTTGCGGCGGAGTAACTGCGCTAGTAAAAGCTGGATTTGAAACGCTAGTTGATGCAGGATACCAGCCTGAACTTGCATATTTTGAATGTTTACATGAACTAAAACTAATCGTTGACCTTATGTATGAAGGTGGACTTGAAAATATGAGATATTCAGTTTCAGATACAGCACAGTGGGGCGACTTCGTATCAGGACCACGCGTTGTAACGGAAGATACGAAGAAAGCGATGGGTGCAGTACTAGCCGAAATTCAAGATGGTACATTTGCGAGAGGTTGGATTGCAGAGCATAAAGCAGGAAAACCAAATTTCCATGCTACAAATGAGAAAGAGAATGAACATGAAATCGAAGTAGTTGGACGTAAATTACGTGAAATGATGCCTTTCGTACAGCCGCGAGTAAAGGCAGGGGTCAAATAATATGAAGCAGATTTTGTTCATGGATACGACGCTACGTGATGGCGAACAATCACCAGGAGTGAATTTAAATGAACAAGAGAAATTGCAAATTGCAAGGCAATTAGAGAGACTAGGGATTAATGTCATGGAAGCTGGCTTTGCAGCAGCTTCCGAAGGGGATTTTCAATCGGTAAAACGCATCGCAAATACAATTCAAAATGCTACAGTTATGAGTTTAGCTAGAGCGAAAGAAAGTGATATTCGAAGAGCATATGAAGCTGTGAAAGGTGCGGTATCTCCTCGTTTACACGTATTTTTAGCTACGAGTGATATTCATATGAAATATAAACTTTGTATGTCAAAAGAAGATGTGTTAGACAGTATTTATCGCTCGGTTACGCTTGGAAAGTCGTTATTTCCGACAGTACAATTTTCTGCAGAAGATGCGACAAGAACATCAAGAGATTTTTTGGCTGAGGCAGTAGAAGTTGCGATTCGTGCTGGAGCGAATGTAATTAATATCCCGGATACAGTTGGATATACGAATCCAGAAGAATATTATTCTCTTTTTAAGCACTTACAAGAATCTGTTCCTTCATATGAAAAAGCAATTTTCTCTTGTCATTGTCACGATGATCTTGGGATGGCTGTAGCAAATTCGCTAGCTGCAGTTGAAGGTGGAGCATTGCAAGTAGAAGGAACAATTAATGGAATTGGAGAAAGGGCAGGGAATGCGGCGTTAGAAGAAGTTGCGGTTGCTCTGCATATTAGAAAAGATTTTTATAAAGCAGAGCCTTCTATGACGCTAAAAGAAATTAAAGCGACAAGTACATTAGTAAGCAGATTAACAGGTATGGTTGTGCCGAAAAATAAAGCGATCGTTGGAGCGAATGCATTCGCTCATGAATCAGGAATTCATCAAGATGGTGTTTTAAAAGAAGTGACAACATATGAAATTATTGAACCAGCGCTAATAGGCGAATCTCAAAATCTATTTGTACTTGGGAAACATTCTGGACG
Source organism: Bacillus sp. SH7-1 (assembly GCF_008042405.1). Lineage (NCBI taxonomy): Bacteria > Bacillati > Bacillota > Bacilli > Caryophanales > Bacillaceae > Bacillus > Bacillus sp. SH7-1. The sequence continues at coordinate 134,693 of NZ_QNUD01000041.1, read as the reverse complement.
TCACGCGTTTACGGAAAAAATGAAAGAGCTTGGCTATGAATTTACAAACGAAGAGCGTGATGCGGTATTTGAAGCATTTAAAAAATTGGCTGATCGTAAAAAGGAAATTACTGAAGAAGATCTACGCGCGCTTATGCTTGGTGAAGCAGCATTTGCAGCACAACAATATAACATTACGCAATTACAAGTACATTTCGTATCAAATAGTACACAATGCGCGACAGTTGTACTAAAAGATGAGGAAGGAAATGTATATGAAGATGCAGCCACTGGTTCTGGTAGTATTGAAGCGATATACAATGCGATTCAAAGAATTTTAGGATTAGAATGTGAATTGGCAGATTATCGCATACAATCTATTACACAAGGTCAAGATGCACTTGCTCATGTTCATGTTGAATTAAAAGAAGGAACGCATCAAGTATCAGGTTTTGGTGTTGCGCAAGACGTATTAGAAGCGTCGGCAAGAGCATATGTCCATGCAGCAGGGAAATTAAAATCTCTTATAGCGCTTGTGAAATAAATGTTTGATAGGTGAGAGAAGCTTTCCTCACCTATCAAATCAAGGTTCTGAAAATTTTGTTAAAAGGAGTGTTAAAAATGGAAAAACGTATCGTTTGTTTAGCTGGTGATGGTGTCGGCCCGGAAATTATGGAGAGTGCAAAGGAAGTATTGCATATGGTAGAGAGGCTATATGGGCATCATTTTCATTTGCAAGATGAGTACTTTGGTGGGAGTGCTATCGATTTAAATGGGCAACCATTACCACAACGAACACTTGCCGCCTGTTTAGCGAGTGATGCGGTTTTACTAGGAGCAGTTGGTGGACCAAGGTGGGATGGTGTGAAAGAAAGGCCAGAGAAAGGATTATTAGCTTTAAGAAAAGGACTTGGAGTATTTGCAAATGTTCGCCCTGTCACGGTAGAAAGCGCAACGGCACATTTATCGCCATTAAAAAAGGCTGATGAAATTGATTTCGTTGTCGTTCGTGAATTAACAGGTGGGATTTATTTTTCTTATCCGAAAGAACGAACGGACGAAGTAGCAACAGATACACTTACGTATCATCGTCATGAAATTGAACGTATCGTTTCTTATGCTTTTCAATTAGCGAGTAAGCGGAAGAAAAAAGTAACATCTATTGATAAGGCAAATGTTTTAGAGTCTAGTAAACTATGGAGAACTGTAACAGAAGAGGTAGCACTTCGATATCCAGGTGTTGAATTAGAACATATTTTAGTGGATGCCGCAGCTATGGAATTAATTCGGAATCCCGGACGGTTTGATGTAATTGTAACGGAAAATTTATTTGGGGATATTTTGAGTGACGAGGCTTCAGTATTAGCTGGATCATTAGGAATGCTGCCATCAGCTAGTCACGCGGAAAAGGGCCCTTCGCTATACGAGCCTATTCACGGATCAGCACCGGATATTGCTGGGAAAAATAAGGCGAATCCAATTGCAATGATGCGCTCTGTTGCAATGATGCTTGGGCAATCGTTCGGATTAACGAGAGAAGGGTGTGCAATTGAAGAAGCAATTTCAGCAGTCCTTAAATCAGGAAAATGTACAGCAGATATCGGAGGGACTGAAACGACAACTTCTTTTACGAAGGCAGTTATGCAAGAAATGGAAGAGCAAGCGCTAGTAGGGAGAGGAAGATAATGGGGAAAAGGTTGCTAGATAAGCTTTGGGAAAGACACATAGTTACGACAAATGAAAATGGATTAGATTTATTATATATCGATCTGCATCTTGTTCATGAAGTAACGTCACCGCAAGCCTTTGAAGGCTTGCGGCTTACAAATCGAACGGTCCGCAGACCAGATCTAACATTCGCAACGATGGATCATAATATTCCAACGAAAGATGTTTGGAATATTACCGATCGCATTGCGAAGCAGCAACTAGATACACTTCGGGAAAATTGTAAACAATTTCAGGTGCCATTGGCGGATATCGGAGATGAAGAGCAAGGGATTGTTCATGTTATCGGACCAGAATTAGGGCTCACGCAGCCAGGAAAAACAATTGTTTGTGGTGATAGTCATACAGCAACGCACGGTGCGTTTGGTGCGTTAGCATTTGGTATTGGTACGAGTGAAGTGGAACATGTATTGGCAACGCAAACGTTATGGCAACGCAAACCGAAAGCGATGGGCATTGAGTTAAAAGGGAATTTACAGAAAGGTGTTTACGCAAAAGATATTATTTTACATCTCCTTTCAAAGTACGGTGTAGCAGTTGGAACTGGATACGTAATGGAATTTTACGGAGAGACGATTCAAGTTATGGAGATGGAAGAGAGAATGACGCTTTGTAATATGGCAATTGAAGGGGGAGCAAAAGCGGGTATTATCGCGCCAGATGAAAAAACATTTGCTTACGTAAAAGGACGTAAATATGCACCGAAAGACTATGAAATATTTGAGAAGAAATGGTCCGAACTTTATACAGATGCAGATGCAATTTATGATTTGCATATTGTGGTAGATGTGACAGATTTAGCACCGTACGTTACGTGGGGAACAAACCCGAGTATGGGTGTTCGTATTGATGAAAAATTACCAGAAAAGCATGATGCAAATGAAGAAAGAGCATTTTCTTATATGGGATTAAGCCCTGGACAAAGTACGTATGACATTCCAGTTCAGCATGTTTTTATTGGATCTTGTACAAATTCCAGGCTTTCTGATTTAGAAATTGCTGCATCTGTTGTGAAAGGGAGAAAGGTAAAAGAAGGTGTGCGAGCACTCGTTGTGCCTGGATCGAAAAGAGTAAGAGAAGCTGCGATGCAAAAAGGACTACATCACATCTTTGAAGAAGCTGGATTTGAATGGAGAGAACCTGGATGTTCCATGTGTCTTGGAATGAATCCAGATCAAGTACCTGAAGGAGAACATTGTGCTTCAACTTCAAATCGTAATTTTGAAGGAAGACAAGGGAAAGGAGCACGAACACATTTAGTTAGCCCAGCAATGGCGGCAGCAGCTGCGTTATATGGGCATTTTGTTGATACTAGAAAGGAGAGTTATGATGGAGCCATTTCGTATTCATAGAGGTACTGCCGCAGTACTGATGAATGATAACATTGATACTGATCAAATTATACCGAAGCAATACTTAAAGAGAATTGAAAGGACCGGATTTGGAAAGTATTTATTCGATGAATGGCGTTATGATAATAACCGCCATGAAAACCCTAATTTTCCGCTTAATGCACAAGATAGAAAAGGGGCAAGTATATTAATTACAGGTGATAATTTTGGTTGCGGCTCTTCAAGAGAACATGCTCCGTGGGCACTTGCTGATTATGGTTTCCGCGTAATTATCGCCGGAGGGTTTGCAGATATTTTTTATATGAATTGTATGAAAAATGGTATGTTACCAATTGTAATGGATAAAGAAATGCGAGAAAAACTTGCCAAAACGGATGCGAGAGAAGAAATAGAAGTAGATTTAGAGAATGAAGTCATTACAATGAGTGCACACAGATTCCATTTTACAATCGAGAAAATGTGGAAAGAGAAATTATTAAATGGTTTAGATGAAATTAGTATTACAATGCAACATGAACAAGAAATTGTAGAGTATGAAAGGAAAGTAGCTTTATATTAAGAAATAACGGAATGTTCAAAATGTATTTACATTCAGAATTAAGTATTATATACTATGTAAAAATCAGAGGAGAAAGGGAGTAAGTGTTATGAATATCGTGCAATCTATTAAAATGCTTACACAACTACATCATCATACATAAAGCCCTTGAACCTAGCGTGAAAACGTGTAGGCACAAGGGTTATTCCCGTTGTACCTACACTCTACTAAAGAGCCTTGTAGGTATTTTGTCTACGAGGCTCTTTTTATTTTCGGTTTAGGTGCACGAAATAGGCATACATTAGAAAGGGAAAGGTGTGAGCATTTAGATGACAAAATGGAAACGGGCAAACCCAAATGGAACGAGAGATTATTTATTCGAAGAATGTACGTTAATTGAAGAAGTAGAACAAAAATTAAGGCGTACTTTTTTAGAGCGAGGTTATGAGGAAATAAGGACACCTACAATTGAATTTTATGATGTTTTTGCTTTTCAAAATAGACCGATAGATGAAGAAAAGATGTATAAATTTTTTGATGAAAAGGGACGGATTATCGTCTTGCGTCCAGATATGACAATTCCTTTAGCGAGAGTGATCGGAACGCAGAGATGTGATACGCCACTTAAACTGACGTATAGCGGGAATGTATTTCGAGCGAATGAGTCTCTTACTGGAAAATATAATGAAATTGTGCAAAGTGGTATTGAAATTATCGGGATTGATAATGTAAGAGCTGAAATTGAATGTGTCATAAGCGTCATTCAATCACTTCAAAAGTTGAAAGTGCAATCTTTTACAATAGAGATTGGGCAAGTGCAGTTATATAAATGTATTGTCAAAAAGCTCTCCATTCATGAGGAAGAGGAGAGAATACTTAGAACATATATTGAAAGTAAAAATTATGCTGCTCTATCAAATTTTATTAGAGAAAAGAAATTAGATCGATGTGATGAAACAGTAAGATTACTTGAGAAATTACCAAGGCTATTTGGGAATTTAGAAGTGATTGAGGAAGCAGAAAAACTCGCCTCAAGTAATGAAATGAAAATGGCCATTGCAAGAGTGAAAGAAATATATGAAGCAATTGAAAAACTAGGCTATGGATCTTACATATCAATTGATTTAGGTATGATTCAACATTTAGATTACTATACGGGAGTTATTTTCAAAGGGTATATATATGAAATAGGAGAAGAAATTGTTAGTGGCGGAAGATATGATGAGTTAATTGGAAATTTTGGAGAGATGCTGCCAGCTGTTGGACTCGCGGTGCAAGTCAATCAAATTGTGAAGGCGCTACAAGAGCAGCAAAAACCATATGAACGAAAGAGAATAGATATTCTGATTCATTATGAGTTAAATAGATTAGCAGAAGCGGAACGATTGCGAAATTTACTTCAAAAGGACGGGAAAAAAGTAGAGCTATCTTTATTCTCAAATATAAATGAATCCTTTCAATTTGCAAGAAAAAATCAAATAGTAACGGTCGTTGAGGCAAAGAATGAATCGTTAGTGGAATATGTATGGAACGAGAAATGGGTAATCCAGAAAGAAGGAGAAACTTCATGCGTAACATTCAAATTGCGTTAACGAAAGGAAGATTAGAAAAATATGTGATTCCGCTCTTTGAACAAATTGGAATTGATTGTTCAGAGCTCAAAAATAAAGGACGAAAGCTAGTCTTTCAAAGTAAAAATACAGACATTTCGTTTATTTTAGTGAAAGCAGTAGATGTTGCTACTTATGTAGAACATGGAGTAGCTGATATTGGAGTCGTTGGTAAAGATGTTTTAATGGAAAACGAGAAGGATATTTATGAAATGCTGGATTTGGGAGTGGGCGTGTGTAAGTTTTGTGTTGCTTCTATTCCTACTTATAACCCGAAGAGCTACCGGAAGAAACGTATTGCGACGAAATATCCACATATTACTTCTAACTATTTTCATGATAAAGGAGAGGATGTAGAAATTATAAAAATAGAAGGCTCTGTAGAAATCGCTCCTATTCTTGGATTGGCAGATGCCGTTGTTGATATTGTTGAAACCGGAAAAACATTACAAGAAAATGGACTCATTGTATTTGAAGAAATGTGTTCTATATCTGCTCGAATGATTGTAAATAAGGCTGCATTAAAAACTAAAAAAGACGAAATATTCAGTATTATAAATATGATGGAACAAGAAATTTTGTCAGGAAAATAGGAGGACTTGTTATGGAGATCGTTTGTGAAGATTTTCAAAAGGCGTTATCGAAAATAAAATTGCTACGAGAAAACGCTAATATAATAGAAGAAACTGTTCAAAGAAATGTAAGCGAAATTGTTCGAAATGTAAGGGAGAGTAGGGATGGAGCCCTATCTTTTTATACAAACAAGTTTGATGGTGTAAAGGTGGAAGAGTTTCGTGTAAGTGAAGAAGAAATAAAACAAGCGAGTATGTTTGTAGAGAATTCATTTTTAGAAGCGTTGCAAGAGGCGAAGAAAAACATTATTTCATATCATGAAAAGCAAAAAAGGCAATCCATATTCGATTGCGCGAGTAAAGGCATCATTAGAGGACAAATCATTCGGCCGTTAGAAAATGTAGGGGTATATGTGCCGGGCGGAACTGCTTCGTATCCTTCGTCAGTATTAATGAATGTATTGCCAGCAAAACTAGCTGGTGTGAAAAAGATTGTAATGGTAACACCGCCGAGAGATGGAGGAATTGATCCACATGTTTTAGTTGCTGCAAGCCTGGCAGGAGTAGATGAAATTTATACGATAGGTGGTGCGCAAGCAATTGCTGCTTTAGCATACGGGACGGAATCGATTCCGAAAGTGGATAAAATAGTTGGACCGGGAAATTTGTACGTCGCTCTGGCGAAACGAGAAGTATACGGAATAGTAAATATTGATATGATTGCTGGACCCTCAGAAATTGTAGTTATCGCTGATGAAACCGGCAATGCAAAATATATTGCTGCTGATTTATTATCACAAGCAGAACATGACGTAAGAGCAACGGCAATTTGTATTACAACGAATATAAAGTTAGCAAAAGAAGTAGAAAAAGAGATAGAAAGACAGTTAGAAACATTGCCAAGAAGCGAAATCGCCCGTGAATCGATAAATAGAAATGGAGCCATTTTTATCGTTCCTTCTTTAGATGAAGCACTTCAATTATCGAATGAAATTGCCCCGGAACATTTAGAGTTACATATAAAAGAACCGATGAATGCTCTAGCTTATGTGAAACATGCAGGATCTATCTTTCTTGGATCATATTCACCGGAACCGCTCGGTGATTATTTAGCGGGGCCGAATCACGTATTACCGACAAGTGGAACGGCAAGGTTTTTCTCACCATTATCAGTCGATGATTTCGTGAAAAAATCAAGCTTTTTGTCTTACACGGAGGAAGCGTTAAGAGATGTACAACATCATATTGTAGAACTTGCCAATAAAGAAGGGCTACATGCGCATGCGAGAGCAATTCAAATAAGATTTGAGGAGGAAGAATAATGCGTGAGTCCAGTCAAATACGTGAGACGACAGAGACAAGAATAAAATTAAGTTTGCAGCTTGATGAAGGAAAGAACGTTTCTATACAAACCGGAGTTGGATTTTTTGATCATATGCTAACTTTATTTGCAAGGCATGGAAGGTTTGGTTTGCAAGTGGAGGCGGAAGGCGATGTATTCGTTGATGCGCATCATACAGTTGAAGATGTTGGGATTGTACTTGGAAATTGTTTGAAAGAAGCATTGCAAAATAAAGAGGGGATTAACAGGTACGGCGCAGCATATGTGCCGATGGATGAATCTTTAGGTTTTGTCGCAATTGATATTAGCGGGCGCTCATATATTGTATTTCAAGGAGAATTAACGAATCCGAAGCTAGGGGATTTTGATACAGAACTAACAGAAGAATTTTTTAGAGCAGTTGCTCATGCTGCCAATATTACATTACATGCTCGCATTTTATATGGAAGCAATACACATCACAAAATTGAAGCGTTATTTAAAGCATTTGGTAGAGCGCTTAGAGAAGCGGTCGAAAGGAATGCCAACATTACTGGTGTAAATTCAACGAAAGGGATGTTGTAATTGATTGCCATTATAGATTATGGAATGGGAAATATTCGTAGTGTAGAACAAGCATTAAAATATATTGGAGCAGCGTACATCGTAACGAGTGATAAAGAAGAGATTTTTAGAAGTGATGGAGTGATTTTACCAGGAGTAGGTGCATTTCCAAAAGCGATGGATATATTGGAAGAAAAAGATTTAGTGCGTGTGTTAAAAGAAGTTGGAAGTTCAGGAAAACCGCTGCTAGGTATTTGCTTAGGAATGCAGCTTTTATTTGAAAAAAGTGAGGAATTACAAGGCTGTAACGGATTGAATTTATTACCAGGTATCATTCGGAAATTAAAAGTTCCTTATAAAATTCCACATATGGGATGGAATGAGTTAAAGAAAGAGGGAGAAATAGAGCTTTGGAATGGAGTAGAGGACGGTTCTTTCGTATATTATGTTCACTCTTATTATGCAGATTGTTCGAATGAAATTGTGTATGGGATAAGTGAATATGGAGTGAAAGTACCTGGTTTTGTAGCAAAAGGTAATATATACGGCGCACAGTTTCATCCTGAAAAAAGCGGTGACATTGGCATGCAAATGTTGAAAAATTTCAAAGGAGTGGTAGAAACATGGAAATCTTCCCAGCTATCGATTTAAAAGAAGGGCGATGCGTTAGACTTTATCAAGGAGAGTTTAGTAAAGAAACAGTAATGAATGAAGACCCAGTTGCACAAGCGATTATATTCGAAAAATTTGGAGCGAAAACATTACACATTGTTGATTTAGATGGTGCAATTGCTGGGGAATCATTAAACTTGCCAATCATTGAAAAAATTTGTAAGGCGGTACGTATTCCTGTGCAAGTTGGAGGAGGAATTCGCTCACTTGTAGCGGTAGAGAAATTATTTTCAGTAGGTGTAGATAAAGTGATTTTAGGAACGGCTGCTCTTTATGATAAGGCATTTTTAGAAGCAGCAGTTCTTCTATATAAAGAAAAAATCATCGTTGGAATTGATGCGAAAAATGGTTTCGTCGCAACGAGAGGCTGGCTTGATGTGTCTGAAATTTCTTACATTGATTTAGCAAAACAAATGGAGAATGTAGGTGTTCAAACAATTGTGTTTACAGACATTTCGAAAGACGGAACACTTGCAGGGCCGAATTTAGAGCAATTAGAGTTACTACAAAAAAGCGTGGGTCTTCGTCTCATTGCTTCTGGAGGAGTTGCATCTATTCAAGATGTGAAGAAATTAAATGATATGAATATATACGGTGTCATAATTGGTAAGGCTCTTTACGAGAAAACGATTGATTTAGAAGAAGTGCTAGAGGTAACAAAGTTATGTTAGCAAAACGCATTATTCCATGTCTAGATGTGAAAGAAGGGCGAGTCGTAAAGGGGATAAATTTTATAGGATTACAAGACGTCGGTGACCCTGTTGAAATAGCAGCTGTATATAATGATGCGGGAGCAGATGAAATAGTATTTTTAGATATTACGGCAACGCATGAAGGACGAAAAACGATTATAGATGTTGTAGAAAAAACGGCTTCAAAAGTATTCATTCCTCTTACAGTTGGCGGAGGAATTTCAAGTGTGAAAGATATGTACAATTTACTAAGAGCTGGAGCAGATAAAGTTTCAATTAACTCAGCGGCAGTGCGAAATCCAAAATTAATCGAAGAAGGGGCACAGCATTTTGGTTCACAATGTATTGTCGTAGCAATTGATGCTAGAAAAGTAGCAGAAGATAAGTGGAATGTATATGTGAACGGCGGAAGAGTTGATACGGGAATGGATGCCATCGAATGGGCGAAGCGCGTTGTTATGCTCGGGGCAGGTGAAATTCTATTAACGAGTATGGATGCAGATGGAACGAAAAATGGATATGACCTTCGTTTAACTGAAGAAATTTCAAAAAGCGTTTCCGTACCAGTCATCGCGTCAGGTGGATGTGGTCATGTTGATCACATTATAGAAGTCTTTCAAAAGACAACAGTTGATGCAGCACTAGCGGCATCAATCTTTCATTATGGTGAGGCGACAGTGCAGGACGTAAAGAGAAAATTAAAAAATGCAAATGTTGAGGTGCGGTTATGAAGCCTAGCTTTTCAAAAGGATTAATACCGGCAGTTGTCATCGAAGAGGATACGAGAGAAGTTTTAATGCTAGCTTATATGAATGAAGAAGCGTATGAAAAGACGCTAGAAACGAAAAGAACATGGTTTTATTCCCGTTCGAGACAATCTTTGTGGAATAAAGGAAAAACATCAGGAAATGTCCAATATGTGCAATCTCTTTATTTAGATTGTGATCAAGATTCAATCGTTGTTGTCGTAAAGCAAGTAGGACCTGCTTGCCATACGGGAGAAAAAACATGTTTTCACTACAAAATTATATAGGGGGATACATATGGGAAATGCCTTTAAATTACTATTTGAAACAATTGAAGAACGAAAGGAAAATCCACTTCCTGAATCATATACAAATTACTTGTTTTCAAAAGGAGAAGATAAAATTTTAAAGAAAATTGGTGAGGAATGTTCTGAAGTAATCATCGCATCTAAAAATAATGACAAAGAAGAGTTAGTGAAAGAAATGGTTGATGTATTGTATCACTGCTTCGTTTTATTAGCTGAAAAAAATATATCATTAGAAGATATTATGGAGGAAGTGACAGAAAGAAATGGGAAGCTTTCGAGAGTAGGGGACAGAAGAGAAATAGATACATTATAGGGGGAATGTGTATGAAAGTGGATTATCACATTCATTTAGAAGAAGGGCCATATTCAATAGGATGGCTAGCTAAAATAAATGAAGCATTACAACACTATGAACCGCTTAAAGAAGAAAAACATTCTATGGAATGGCTTGTGAAAACACAAGAACGCCTGCAAAGACGTGTGAATGAAGGGCCATTTACAACGAACTGGATTGATTTATATTTAGAAGAAGCTTTGCGAAAAGGGATAAAAGAAGTTGGTATTGTCGATCATTTATACCGTTTTTATGAAGCGAAAGAATACTATGAAAAATATGTTGATATTAGTAATTCGGGGCTTGGACGTTTACAAAAGGAATGGTTAGACCAAGTAAGGGTAGCTTCACTACATGATTTTACTAAGGCAATTGAAGAGGCGAAAGAACGATGGAGTAAAAGAGGCGTTACGCTTAAACTTGGAATTGAAGCGGACTATTTTATTGGTGGTGAACAAGAATTACAATCTTTACTGGCATTAGGAGACTTTGATTATGTAATTGGTTCTGTTCATTTTTTAAATGGATGGGGATTTGATAATCCAGACACGAAAGAATATTTTGAGCAACATGACTTATGTGCTTTATATGATACGTTTTTCAAAACTGTAGAGAGTGCGGTTCGCTCTGAGTTATTTGATATTATAGCGCATCTTGATAACATAAAAGTATTTAATTATCGATTAGATGAGAATGAACAACTTTCTTATTATAAGGAAATTGCGCGTGCATTAGTAGAAACAAATACGGCAACAGAAATAAATGCGGGACTGTACTATCGCTATCCTGTGCGAGAAATGTGCCCGAGTCCGCTCTATTTACAAGTATTAGCTAAGCATGGTGTACCGATTACTCTCTCCTCGGATGCTCATTATCCGAATGATTTAGGAAAATATGTGGAAGAGAATATAAAGACATTACGTAATCATGATATTTCTCACTTAGCTACATTTACGAAAAGAGTAAGAACGATGAGATTACTGGAAGAAGTAGTAACAATTTCAAAATGAACTACGATTTTTTGATGAAAACCCTCCTTTTTGTTCAAAATAAGAAAGAATAAAAAGGAGGGAAAGAAATGGCGAAACAACAAAATAAACCAAATGTACAAGGTGCACAGCAACAATCGTATACTTCTGAAACAACGAATACTGCTCAGTCAGTTATTGAGGAGCAAATTAGTGATACAGTTGCAGAAGGAACGATTGATGTGAAGCTCGGAAAAGCATCGCAGGAAAAAGCGTAAGAAGAGGGGAGAGTTACATCTCCTCTTTTTTCATGGAAAAGTGTCGATTTTCAAAACTATAATCAAATTCCTTGGTTTTTATATGTGGATTTCTTACAATGAAATATAAGAGATATCTTATTTTCTATAGAAGAGGTGTTAGTAGTGGCAAAAATATTAGTAGCAGGGAAAATTCCAACAATCGGATTAGAATTATTAAAAGATTATGATGTAGAAATGTATGATAAAGAGGCGCTAATTTCTTTAGATGAATTAACAGAGCGTGTAAAAGATAAAGATGCATTGTTAAGCCTACTTTCTACAAAGGTGACAAAAGAAGTGATTGATGCGGCACCTAATTTGAAGATTGTTGCAAACTACGGTGCTGGTTACGATAATATTGATTACTCGTATGCCGGAGGAAAAGGGATTGCGGTAACGAATACACCGAAAGTATCAACGGAAGCGACAGCAGAATTAACATTTGCACTTCTTTTAGCAGCTGCACGTAGAATTCCTGAAGGTGATACGCTATGTCGTACAACTGGATTTAACGGATGGGCTCCATTATTTTTCTTAGGCCGCGAAGTACATGGTAAAACAATTGGAATTATTGGCCTTGGAGAAATCGGAAAGGCAGTTGCAAAGCGTGCGAAAGCATTCGGAATGAACGTTTTATATACAGGACCAAATCGAAAACCTACAGCTGAAAGTGAATTGGAAGCAACATATGTAACATTGGAAGAATTGTTACAAACGGCAGACTTTATTACAATTAACTGTGCGTATAATCCGAAATTGCATCATATGATTGATGAAGAGCAGTTTAAAATGATGAAGAAAACAGCGTACATTGTAAATGCCTCACGTGGACCAATTATGAATGAAGCGGCACTTGCTCAAGCATTAAAAACGAATGAAATTGAAGGGGCAGCTCTTGACGTGTTTGAATTTGAACCGAAAATTACCGAAGAGCTAAAAGAATTAAAGAATGTAGTACTTGCTCCTCACGTAGGAAATGCAACCTTTGAAACGCGTGATGCGATGGCTGAAATGGCAGTAAGAAATATTTTAGCCGTATTAAACGGTGAAGAGCCTGTAACACCTGTAAATCAAAAAGTATTGGTTACAAAATAAAAAGAAACCTTCCGGAATCGGAAGGTTTTTTATTTTTCTTTATTTGCTCTTTTAGATGGTCTTTGTCTAAGAAATTGAGATAGCATATACAAAATATATAGTGGAATAGCAATGAATAAGAAAACAGAAAAATTACCGAACCCTGTTTGGTACATTGTAATAATGATTCCAACTAAAAATAGTGTAATAATGATGCTATATCGTGGAATTGGTACATCTTTTAAACTTGGGATACGAATGCGGCTTACCATTAAAAATGCGAACGTTACAAATACTGTAATAAGAACGATTTTTGGAATGGTATGTGAAAATAATGTTAAGAAAGCAACAAGCCCACCGGCTGCTGTAATCGGTACCCCAGTGAAATATTTCATTGAAGTAGAAGATGGTGTTACATTAAATCGTGCTAAACGATATGCCCCGAAAAGAGGGAATAATCCCGCTATGTATAGACCGATGATTCCGTAGTTGGAGAAAGATGTGTAATACATTAAAACAGCAGGTGCTGCACCAAATGTTACGACATCTGCAAGTGAGTCGAGCTCTTTTCCCATTTGTGAATCAACACGTAATAAACGAGCAACACGCCCATCAAGACTATCTAACATCATCCCGATAAGTACTAAAATAGCAGCTGATTTATAATATCCTAAAGATGCATAGCCGATTGACAAGAATCCACTATATAAATTTCCGAGCGTAAATAAGTTTGGAATAGCTGCTCTATACAAAATCTGATCCCTTGCTTTCTGTAATAAATTCTTAATTAGTGTATGAAAGTTTACTTATTTTATCATACCATAAATTTCTTCCTCATACGAAAGAAATTCCCAATTTGTGAAAGATTTCATTGAAGAATAATTTCATAGAAGAATAATTTGAATAAAAAAGAAGCAACTTTTATAATTTTGCTTCTTTTTTATTCAAATCTCGTTTTCATAGTTCCGGTTTTATACCGATTGTTAGGATCGAAACGTAATAAATCTCCATAAATGAGTTTGTCCGAGAGTTTCAATTCAGTTTTTGCTTTTTCAATATTTGGTTGACATAATGAAATGTCCGCCTCTTCACCTGTATTTCGTTTATAGCACATGTTTTTTGTATAAACATAATCTTTTGAAACGAAGCTGCCATCCCGCATTACCATAAGTGGGTCTTCTTCTTTAATAAATAAGTCAGTTCCAAATTCAACTGATTGATTTGTTTTAATACCAAGTAAATGAAGTAGTGTTGGTTTAATATCAATTTGACCAGATACTTTAGAAATGACTTTTCCTTCTTGACCAGGTACATGAATAATGAGAGGGACGCGTTGTAATTGCATAGAATCAAACGGTGTAATAGCGTCTTTCCCAAGGAACTGAGCCATAGCTGCGTTATGGTTTTCAGAAATACCGTAATGATCTCCATAAATGACGATAACTGAATTATCATACAGTCCTTCATCTTTTAATTGTTTAATAAATAGTTTAAGAGCTTCATCCGTGTAGCGAACAGTTGGGAAGTAACGGTTTACAACACCACTTTCTGAATTAAACTCATCAACATATTGATCTTCTGGATTTAGAAGAAATGGAAAATGATTTGTTAAAGTAATGAATTTTGTATAGAACGGTTGTGTTAAAGATTTTAGCTTTGGAATAGATTGTTCAAAGAACTCTTTATCTTTTAACCCCCAACCGACAGACATTTGTTCTGTGCCTACGTAATCATTTAAATTAAAGTAACGATCATATCCAAGTGCAGGATACATTACATCACGATTCCAAAACGCTTTATCATTTGAATGGAAGACAGCAGAAGAATATCCGTATTTCTTTAATTGTTCTGGTGTAGCTGTATATTCATTTGTTGCGTGAGTAAAGAATACAGAACCGCGGTCTAACGGATAAAGTGAATTTTCAACGATAAATTCAGCATCAGAAGTTTTACCTTGTCCTGTTTGATGATAGAAGTTATCGAAATAAAAACTATCTTTAATAAATTCGTTTAAAAATGGAGTAATTTCTTTTCCATTTATTTTTTTATTAATAACAAAACTTTGTGTAGATTCCATTGAAATCAAAATTACATTTTTACCTTTTGCAGCTCCAAATAAGTTCTTATCAACTTGCTTATCTTTTGAGTCTGTATAGTTTTTAATTTCAGAGAACCCGTCCCCACTTGCAAATACACGTTCAGCTGAAGATTTTGATTGAAGTGTAATATCGAATAGATGATATGTGTATAAACCTAAATTTTTCACGACAGTTTGACGGTCAAATGAGCGTGAGAACATTTGTGGTTTATAAATAACGGAAACAACAATCTGTAGTGCTAATAGAGCTGTTACACCGCTAAAGAAAGTTCGCTTCTCAGAGCGAGAAAGCGGCGTCTTGTCACAAAATGCCGGGAATTTACGCGAAAGAAACATTAAAATAATCGCATCTGCAAATAAAAGTAATGTTTTATACGTAAAGAGTTCTTTTATACTTGTCCCTAAATCAGCCATATTATTTGTTTGGAATAACACTGGGAATGTAACGAAATCGTTATAAAACCCATAAAACATTGCATTTCCAAATAAAATGAATGAAAGTATAAAACTAATTCCAACTATAATGCGGTTCCGGTGTTTAGATGCAAATAAAGCAAAACCGAAAAATAAAAGTAACGCAGCCAGTGGATTAATAAAAAGCATAAATTCTTCAAAGAAATTATCAATTTTAATATCAAATGCTAGCTTGTACACAATATATGTTTTTATCCATAATAAAACGACTGCAACGAGTGCGAATCGCAGTTTTGGAAACAGACGTTGTAGCATAATATACTCCTCTCCTAAAAAGCATGACGGTTCTTATGAGTCGATTTGATTAGCGCCTCATTTTATATATACGAACAGTCCTTTGTTATTATGTTTATTATACTATGAGTATCATTATACGAAAATAAAAGAGAGTTGTGGACTTTTTTATAATAATTGAGTAGAAAAAGGGCAGTAGGAGACAATAAAACGGAGTTTCTATGTATGATTATCGTGCGCAGAAAGAATCGTGTAACAATACGGAGGTTATAATGCGAAAATTATTATATTTTATAGTATGCAGTAGTGTTATACTTTTTGCTTCACCGAGTGTGTCGGTAGCTCAATATGATGCACCTCTTATGGAAGATGCCCTTTATTCTGTGTTATTCCCGAAAATAAATAAAGCAATTGAAAAACAATATGGGAGCTTGAAGCCTTATCAATGTCCTAAAATTATTAGTTTAAAAAAAATGTATAGCGGTACATATTTATTTCAAGCGAGTATTGAAGTGATAAAGTATGAACGTGTTGCTGGGAAAATTGCTCCACCATTTGAGAAGGTAACGATTACATTTAATAACGAAGAAGGCGAATGGGAAGTGACAAAGATTTTAGTAAAGCGCTTACCAAACGATACGAAACTAAACTGTAAAAAAACAATATAAAAAATTGTTTGACAAATAAAATGATCCTTTGGTATTGTTAATAGCAACAATTAGATGTTTGAAAATTAAATAGACTTACCTCATCTACTCTCAAAGGTAGAGGCCGCGATAGGAAAGAGTAAGCTATGGGAGATTTAATGGAATCTGTGATCATAGGTTGAAAGGGACTATTGCCGAAATATAAGAATAACCATCTTATTCATATATTGGGACTGCATTGAATAAATGTAGTACTGTCATAAGATTTATTTTATGGAGAGCTATTTGGAGATGTTGATGCGGTTTCTTATTTTGAGGAGATAACAACTCGTTTATTTTTTCAATATATATTTTTCCTAATAAGAAACGCGTGTGAACATTGTTCCGCGCGTTTTTTGTCTATCTAAAAGCGTGCTGCAATGAATAGAAGATTGGGGTTATGAGTTTTAGAGGAAATAAGGGAGGAATTCAAATGTATTTACACGGCACAAGCCGAATCAATGGGCAAGGACACTTAGAAATTGGAGGGTGCGATACGACGCAGCTAGCAAAACAATACGGAACACCACTTTATGTATACGATGAAGAGTCAATTCGAGGAAAGTGCCGCGCGTTTCATCGTGCTTTTAAAGAAAGTGGTTTCTCTTATCAAGTAGCATATGCAAGCAAGGCGTTCTTGTGCATGGAGATGTGCCGAGTAGCTCGTGAAGAGAATATGTCATTAGATGTTGTTTCTGGAGGAGAATTATATACTGCGCTTCAAGCGGGATTTCCAGCATCGCGTATTCATTTTCACGGCAATAATAAAACAGAAGAAGAGATCGTGATGGCTCTTCAGGCGAATATTGGTTGTTTTGTCGTAGATAATTTCTTGGAATTAGAAATTTTGCATGATTTAGCAGTGCAACACGGGAAATTTGTGAACATATTAATCCGTGTAACGCCTGGAGTAGAGGCGCACACACATGAATATATTACAACAGGTCAAGATGATTCGAAATTTGGATTTGGCGTATCAAATGGTCAAGCGATGCAGGCAATTGAGCTTGCTTTACAAAAATCAAATTATAATGTGTTAGGAATTCATTCACATATCGGATCGCAAATATTTGAAACGGCTGGATTTGTTCGAGCGATTGAAGTTCTTCATCAATTTTTAGAAGAAGTGAGAGAGCGAACGAACTATGTAGTAAAAGTGCTAAATGTGGGCGGAGGATTCGGAATACGCTACACAGAGTCAGATACACCATTAACTCTTGAGACATATGTGCGTGCTGTAACAAGTGCAGTGAGAGAACAATTTACAGTATATAATTATCCATTGCCAGAAATATGGGTTGAGCCAGGCCGTAGTATTGTAGGCGATGCTGGAACGACAATTTATACAGTCGGATCTGTGAAAGACATTCCTGGTATTCGGAAATATGTATCAGTGGATGGTGGGATGACTGATAATTTAAGACCAGCTTTATATAACGCTCGTTATGAAGCGATGTTAGCGAATCGAGGGAATGATGAGAATGAGGAAATCGTTTCGATTGCTGGGAAGTGCTGTGAGAGTGGAGATATGTTAATTTGGGATATTACTCTACCGAAAGTTGCTTCTGCCGATTTATTAGCAATTTCTTGTACAGGGGCATATGGGTACTCGATGGCGAATAATTATAATCGGATTCGTAGACCAGCTGTCGTCTTCGCGAAAGGCGGTACATCCCAAATTGTTGTAGAGCGCGAAACATATGAAAATATTATTGGGAACGATCGCATACGTATTAAAGAACTTGTTTAAATGGGGAAAAGGAGTTGTTCGGATGGGCAATTCCTTTTTTATAAAATAAAATAATTAAAATATATCGGAAAACTAGGATTGAAAAAAATCAGAATTATGATAAAATACAAATACAAAGCTTATCAAGAGAAGCGGAGGGAACTGGCCCGACGAAGCTCGGCAACCTGCTTATAGAAAGCAAGGTGCTAAATCCAGCAAAATGGAATCCATTTTGAAAGATAAGGTAAAATATATTACCGAACAGTCTTTTCGAAATGGGAAAGATTTTTTTTATGAATAAAAAGGGGGGCTGTTCGCGTGAGCGTACGGGAACATTTTGAGGAAGTGTCTGAGAAAATTCAAGCGATGCTTGCTGATATGAAATATGGTTCAATTACAATTGTTGTGCAAGATGGGAAAGTTATTCAATTAGAGAAAAGTGAAAAGGTACGTTTAAAGTAAAAAGCGCTGACTAGAAAAACTAGAGGCGGTTTTAACCTAATTTATTAGGTTAAAACCGTCTTTTTGCTTTTACAGGGGGAAAAAACATGTTGACGTATGAGACGTGGGAAGAAAATGCTGTTTCATTTTCAGAAGAAGATGAGACGAAAGGTGCGCTATCAGTATTAAGTTGGGCTTATAAAGAGTATAAAGATGAAATTGTATACGCATGTAGCTTTGGAGTGGAAGGGATGGTATTACTGCATCTTATAAACCAAGTAAATCCATCTGCTAAAGTTGTATTTTTGGATACAAACGTACATTTTCAAGAAACGTATGAATTAATTCAAAAAGTGCGGGAACGATTTCCTTCATTGAATATTATAGAAAAACAGCCAAAATTTACACTTGATGAACAAGCAAAATTGCATGGTGATAGGTTGTGGGAAAGAAACCCGAATCTTTGTTGTAAGATTAGAAAAATTTTACCTTTAGAAGAATCATTAGCGAATGAAAAAGCGTGGATATCAGGATTGAGAAGGGAACAATCAGAAACCCGTAAGCATACAGAGTTTATAAATCAAGATTATCGTTTTCAATCTATTAAAGTTTGTCCGCTTATTCATTGGACGTGGAAAGAGGTATGGCGATATGTATACAAACATAGTTTACCGTATAACCCATTGCATGATATTGGATATCCAAGTATTGGGTGTGAGAAGTGTACGCTGCCTGTAGGAGAGGGTGGCGATTCGAGAGATGGTAGATGGGCTGGGAAAGTGAAAACTGAATGTGGCCTTCATTACCAATAAGATGAATTTGAAAATAAAGCTAAGAGAGGGTATAGAAAATGAGTACAAGAAACGAATTAATAAATCGAATAGACGAGACATACGACGTATCACAAATTGAAAAAGAAATTCAACTAGATAACATTGCGTTAAGTGATTTAGAGCTATTAGCGACAGGGGGATATAGCCCGCTTACTGGTTTTTTAGGAAAGAAAGATTATGATTCGGTTGTAGAAACGCTTCGTTTAGCAAATGGGAGCGTTTGGAGTATACCAATTACATTACCAGTCACAGAAGAAGTTGCAGAGACTCTAAAAGCTGGAGAGGAAGTAAAACTTGTTAACGGTGGAAAAGTATATGGTGTTATTCAAATAGAAGATATTTTTGTGCCTGATAAGGAAAAAGAAGCGTTACTAGTGTATAAAACGACGGATGAGGCTCATCCTGGAGTGGAAAAATTATACGAAAGATCGAACGTATACGTTGGAGGAGCTATTATTCTTACAAAACGTTTTGAAAATAATCCGTTTCCTTCTTATCATTTAGATCCAATTGAAACGAGGGAAGAATTTAAAAAACGTGGTTGGAAAACGGTAGTCGGATTCCAAACGAGAAATCCGGTACATCGTGCCCATGAATATATTCAAAAATCTGCTCTTGAAATTGTAGATGGCCTCTTTTTAAATCCGCTCGTTGGGGAAACGAAGTCAGACGATATTCCTGCTGATGTAAGAATGGAAAGCTACGAAGTATTACTTCAAAACTATTATCCGAAAGATCGTGTCTTTTTAAGTGTATTTCCTGCAGCAATGCGTTACGCAGGACCGAGGGAAGCGATATTTCATGCATTAGTCAGAAAGAATTTTGGATGCACCCACTTTATTGTAGGGCGTGATCATGCAGGGGTAGGAGATTATTACGGTACTTATGAAGCACAAGAAATTTTTACAAACTTTACAGTGGAAGAGTTAGGGATTACACCGTTATTTTTTGAACATAGTTTTTACTGCACGAAATGTGAAGCGATGGCTTCGACGAAAACATGCCCACACGGAAAAGAGGATCATGTCATTTTATCAGGTACGAAAGTAAGAGAACTATTAAGAAACGGTGAGGTTCCACCGAGTACATTTAGTCGTAAAGAAGTAGTGGAAGTGCTAATTAAAGGTTTGAAAAAAGAAGTAGTAACAGAATAGGGAGAGAATGACATGGATACGAATATTACTTGGCATGCAGCTTCTGTTTCAAAAGATGAGAGAAGAGTGAAGAATGGGCATCATAGTTTTGTAATTTGGTTTACTGGTTTATCAGCTTCGGGTAAATCTACAGTAGCGAACGCGGTTGCTCGTAAACTATTTGAAAAGAATATTGGAAACTATGTACTTGATGGAGATAATATACGCCACGGTTTAAATAAAGACTTAGGTTTTTCTGAAAGTGATCGTATGGAAAATATAAGACGGATTGGCGAAGTAGCAAAGTTATTTGTAGATCAAGGTACTGTTGTTCTTACGGCGTTTATTTCACCGTTTCGAGTAGACCGAAAACAAGTAAGAGATCTATTAGCTGCCGATGAGTTTATAGAAGTGTTTGTAAAATGTCCAATTGAAGAGTGTGAGAAACGTGATCCGAAAGGGCTTTATAAAAAAGCAAGAAAAGGTGATATTAAAGAGTTTACAGGTATCGATTCACCGTATGAGGAACCAGAGAAAGCGGAATTAATTGTAGAAACGCATAAGTATTCTATTGAAGAATGTGCAGAACAAATCGTGCAGTACTTACAAGAGCGTAGTTTTACCCCGCTATTTGGCGGGCAGTAAAACTCCCATCTCAAAATTTAGCTAGGGCAAAGAAGTTAGGTGGGAGATGAACTGCCCGTAAATGCCCGATTGGTTCAACTAATAATCAGTGGGGGATAAACACTCCCCACTGATTAAAGTTTCACTTTATATAGGGGGATAAAAAATGAGTTATGAAAAAGTATGGGCTAACAATGAAAAATTAAATCAAACTGAGAAAAATAAATTAAAAAAAGATGGATTGGAAATCTTTAATGATATTCCTTACTATGCAGAGAATGGCTTCGAATCTATTCCGAAAGAAGAGTGGGACGCATTCAAATGGGCAGGGTTGTATTTACAAAGACCGAAAGAAGCTGGTTATTTTATGATGCGTGTAAATATTCCTTCGGGGGTGATTACGAATGCACAGGCAGAAGTGCTTGCTTCTATCGCTGAGGATTATGGGCGCGACGTAATAGATATTACGACAAGACAAGCGATTCAGTTTCATTGGTTGGAAATTGGGCAAATTCCAGATATTTTTAAAAGATTAGCAAGAGTTGGGTTATCTTCAGCTGGGGCGTGTGGTGATATAACGCGTAATATTACAGGGAATCCACTTGCTGGCATTGATGCAAATGAACTGTTTGATACAACTGGTATTGTGAAAGAGGTATATGACTATTTCCAACATAATGAAGAGTTTTCTAACTTACCACGTAAATTTAAAATGTCTATTAGCTCTAACATTTATAACTCAGCTAACGCAGAGATTAACTGTGTTGCATTTACACCTGCTACGAAAGAAATAGATGGTGTGAAAAAAGTTGGTTTTCATATAAAAGTAGGCGGTGGGTTATCAGCTCGTCCGTATTTAGCTGATGAATTAGATGTATTCGTTTTACCAGAAGAAGTGAAGGCAGTAGCGATTGGGATTGCTACGATATTCCGTGATTTTGGATACCGTGAAAAACGTCATTTAGCTCGTTTGAAATTTCTTGTTGCAGACTGGGGAGCAGAGAAATTTAAAGAGAAACTAATAGAGTATACAGGACCATTGCAAAGTAAGGGAGAAAGTGCAGTTAAAGGCTGGAATGCAGGATACTTTTATGGTGTTCAAAATCAAAAACAAGATGGATTAAAATATGTAGGTTTTAATGTGCCGGTAGGACGCCTACATGCAGAAGAAATGTTTGAAATTGCAAGAATTGCTAAGCAGTATGGGAATGGACAAATTCGTACATGTAATTCGCAAAACTTCATTATTCCGAATGTTCCGCCAGAGAATGTAACTGGTTTACTAAATGAACCGTTGTTTGAAGCGATATCAGCAAGTCCAAAATCGTTTATTGGTCACGCGGTTTCTTGTACTGGTATTGAATATTGTAATCTTGCTTTAGTAGAAACGAAAGAAAGATTGCGAAAAATTGCCGAATACTTAGATACACAAATTGCACTCGATGTTCCGGTTCGTATTCATATGGTAGGATGCCCGAATTCGTGTGGTCAACGTCAAATCGCTGACATAGGATTGCAAGGTGTGAAAATGAAAACGAAGGAAAAAGGAATCGTTGAAGCATTTGAAATATATGTAGGTGGAACGTTGTTGGATGGCGGTGCTTATAATCAAAAGTTAAAAGGAAAAATAGATGGCGAGGATCTACCTGATGTACTTGTATCATTTATAAGTTATTTCAAAGAAAATAAATTACCGGCTGAAACATTTTATGATTTTGTGGGCCGTGTGGGTGTAGAGACATTACAAATAGCGTTAAATAACGTGTTAGAAGAAGTAATAGCGTCTTAGGAGGGGCAATATGGATTTATATCGATTTGAAGCTGTATTAGTAAATAGTATTGTGCCAATTGTTGTTGTTGCTGAAAGTGAAGAACAGGCATTTAAGATGGCGGAGATTGAACTTGAAAAACATTTTTTACCGTTACCAGAGGTAAAGGAGATTGCTTTATTTGAAAAAAAGAAAATTCGAAAAAGCGCAGCCTTTGTTATTCACGAGTAAGGAACATTGAAATATGAAGAAATGTAAACTTCCATTCATATATAAGGATGGAAGTTTCACTTTACTAGTAGAAATGAGGAGAGATGATGGGAAAAGTATATATCGTTGGAGCGGGCCCTGGTGATCCAGATTTAATTACTGTAAAAGGATTGAAGTGTATTGAGAAGGCAGATGTCATTTTATACGACCGTCTCGTGAATAAAGAGTTGCTATCATACGCGAGGCCTGAAGCGGATTTGATTTATTGCGGGAAACTCCCGAATTATCACACGATGAAGCAAGAGACAATTAACACATTTCTGATTAAATATGCGAAAAAAGGAAAAGTTGTAACGAGGCTTAAGGGTGGTGATCCATTTATATTTGGTAGAGGAGGAGAAGAGGCTGAAGCGTTAGCAAAGCAAGGTGTACCATTTGAAGTTGTCCCAGGTATTTCAGCTGGAATAGCTGCACCTGCATATGCTGGTATTCCGGTGACACATCGTGATGCAAGTGCGAGTTTTGCTATTGTGACAGGGCATAGGAAAGAAGGTGCTGAAGAGGAAGTGAAGTGGGAAAATTTAGCGAAAGGTGTAGAGACTTTAGCTGTATATATGGGGGTTAGCAATTTACCCTACATATGTGAACAACTGATGAAGCATGGAAAAGATAAAAGGACGCCTGCTGCTATTATTGAGCGTGGAACGACATCTATGCAGCGCACAGTTGTAGGGACGCTAGGAACAATTGTAGATGTTGCGAAAAAAGAACAAATTCAAAATCCGAGCATGATTGTAATTGGTGAAGTCGTCCGTTTTAGAGAAAAAATCCATTGGTTTGAGAAACAGACAGAAAGTACGTATCAAGTAAGTGGAGTGTTATAAAATGAAAGCCGTCTTATATATATGTCATGGAAGTCGCTTGAAAGCAGCTAAAGAAGAAGCGGTTGCATTTATTAAGTCATGCATGAACCGTGTAGAGGCAAGTATTCAAGAAGTTTGTTTTTTAGAGTTAGCGAGTCCAAATATTGATGAAGGATTCCGTACATGTGTGAAGCGTGGTGCTACAGAGGTTATTGTTATTCCAGTTTTTTTATTAGCGGCAGGTCATGTGAAAACAGATATCCCGTTTGAATTGGAGAAGTTAACTAATCAATTTTCGAATGTTAAAGTGACCTATGGTAACCCGTTTGGTGTATCAGAAACACTTGTTAAATCGGTGTATAGCGGAAGTGGCATTGAACAGGAAGATAAGAATGAAGTGACGTTACTTCTCGTTGCAAGAGGGAGTAGTGATCCTGAAGTATTAAGAGATATAAACTGGATCGCTTCTTTATTTCAAACAGAAGAGAAGATTAAAAAAGTAGAAGTTTGTTATTTAGCGGCTGCAGAGCCAAAATTTGAGGAGAAGTTAAAGGAAGTTGTAGAACGAAAAGAAAAGAACATCGTTGTGCTGCCCTACTTATTATTTACAGGTTTACTTATGAAACATATTGAAAAAGAAGTGCGCCAATATGAGTTGGATGAGATAAAAATAAGTCCGTATTTAGGAAAGAATGAAGCGTTTCGGTATATGTTAATTCAGAAAACGAAGAAATTATTGAAGGGAGATCAATATGTATCCACTTACAGTGCGAGTTGAGAAGAAACGTGTTGTTGTCATTGGTGGAGGGAAAGTCGCGGGATTTAAAATTATTCCTTTACTAAAACAAGGTGCAGATATAGTTGTGATAAGTCCTGAATTGGATGCGAATTTAGTGAAACTTGTAGAAGAAAAGAAAATTCGTTGGTATCAAAGGGAGTATGAAAAAAGTGATATTAAAGACGCTTTTTTAGTTGTTGCAGCGAGTAGTGATGCTGTATTAAATGAACAAATTGCTGAAGATAGCGCAGAGAATCAATTAGTAAATGTTATTACGAACCCGGAAAGTGGTAATGTTCATTTTCCGGCAGCGATGCATCGTGGATTACTGAATGTGGCTGTTTCTACCGGAGGGGCAAGTCCGAAACTTGCAAAAAAAATTCGTGATGATATCGCAAATAAATATGATGAGACGTATGAAGCATATCTTGATTTTTTATACGAAGTTAGAGTAAAAGTGAAAGCATTACAAATAGAGAAAAGGCAGAGAAATATATTGTTGCAAGAGGTATTAAAGTCGATATATGTTCAAAATGAGCAAAAAAGAGAATTGTTTTTACAAGAATTAGAGAGAAGAGTACATATAGGATAATGAATAAATTGTACTTTACAACTATAAAAATATAATTTATAATCACAAGTAACTTCAATAGATGAAATCGATGAGCAAGAAGAGTATGTATATTTGATACGTTCAGAGAGCTGGGGTAAGGTGTGAGCCCGGTACGATAAAATATACAGAATGGGCTTGCGAGAGGTATGTTGAACATTGTAGTAGGCAACCCGGGTTCCGCCGTTAAAAGGATAGAGTATCGGAATTTTTCCTGTACTTGAACAAGTGGGATTTATCAATCCAATTGAGGTGGTACCACGGTATTAACATTACATATATCGTCCTCTACATGCATATTTGCGTGTAGGGGACTTTTTTATTTTCTAAAGGAGGTGTGCGGGTATGAAATGAAAGTGTATAATTAATAAAAGTTTAAATATTCAGAAAAGGAGAAATTATGATGAAAGAAACACAGCAATGGACGTCGAAAATAGGCTTTGTACTCGCAGCAGCTGGAGCCGCAGTAGGTCTTGGTGCGATATGGAAATTTCCATATGTTGCAGGTAATGGCGGGGGAGGCGCATTCTTCCTTGTATTTTTACTATTAACTTTATTTATAGGTATGCCGCTTCTTATAGCTGAATTTGTTATTGGACGTAGTACACAAAAAGAGGCAGTTACTGCGTATAAAGTATTAGTGCCAAATAGCAAGTTATATCCTTGGATTGGTCGTATGGGAGTTGTTACTTGTTTTAGTGTACTATCTTTTTATAGTGTTGTAGGTGGATGGATTTTACTTTACTTATACTATAGTGTGACAGGAAGTTTCTGGAATGGAGTGACTGATTATGGGCAATTATTCGGTGAGACGATTTCAAATCCAGTAAGCGCGATTGGAGCGCAATTTATCTTTATGCTTTGTACGATTTTTGTTGTAAGTAAAGGTGTAGAGAAAGGGATAGAAAAGGCAAGTAAGTATATGATGCCGTTATTATTTATTTTATTTATTGCGATTATTGTTCGTGCGTTAACACTTGATGGTGCTATGGCTGGGGTAGAGTTCTTCTTGAAACCAGATTTTTCAAAGCTGACAGCAGATACGATTTTATATGCGATGGGACAATCGTTCTTCTCGCTAACAGTAGGGGCCTCAGTAATGGTAACGTATAGTTCATATTTAAAGAAAGAAGAACATTTAGCGAAATCAGCAACATCTATTGTAAGTTTAACTGTTTTTGTTACAGTACTTGCAGGATTAGCGATTTTCCCGGCGATTTTCGCGTTAGGTGTTAAGCCGACTGAAGGGCCAGGGTTACTATTTATCGTCCTTCCAGCAGTATTTGCGAAAATACCATTTGGACAATTTTTCTTCATTATGTTTTTAGTGCTATTCTTCTTTGCAACGTTAACATCTGCGATTTCCATGCTTGAAATTGTAGTAGCATCTGTTGCGAAGGGGAATGAGAAGAAGCGTCCGTCAGCATCATTATTAATTGGTATTCTAATTTTTGCAGTTGGAATTCCGTCAGCTCTATCGTTTGGAATTATGAGTGATGTGAAAATATTTGGGAAAACATTTTTTGACTTAGTCGACTTCTCAGTAAGTAACGTATTACTGCCGTTAGGGGTACTAGCCATTTCGTTATTCGTACCAAATAAAATGAGTAAGGAAATGTTAATGAAAGAATTAGAAGTTACGGAAACGAAAGGGAAAACATTATTTAATATTTGGTTCTTCTTACTTCGTTATGTTATTCCGATAACTGTAATTATTGTATTTTTAAATGTGATAGGCGTATTTAAAATGTTTGCATAATAAAAAGACGGAGAAATCTCCGTCTTTTTATTATGTTGTAGGTGTATTTAATAAGCGATTATATGCTTTATAGGCTGTTACGACTGCTATGAATGATCCGATTAAAAATAATGCTGAGCCACCAAAGGTAAATAGTCGGCCAATGTAAGTTTCTCTAGCTTCTTCTATTTTTTGCTGTAATTGTGTATTCATATGATTCACCTCGTAAAATATAGGCATTTAGTTGTAGTCTATGTAGAAAGCCTATATTGTGTGAAGTGTAAATAAAAAAACTCGGTATGCACCGAGTTTTTTATAATCCGATATAAGGAGATGGGTCAACTGCGTTTGTCTTGCCGACATTCCATTCTCCAAGGTGAAGTTCGAAGTGTAAATGCTGTCCGTATGATTGACCAGTGTTCCCCATAAATCCAAGTTGAGTTCCTTGTTTTACAGTTTGTCCATTTGATACTGAACGGCTGCTCATATGAGCATATACTGTTGTGTATGTTTTCCCGTTAATACGGTGAGATAAGTACACAACATTTCCGTAACTAGATGATAATTCTGAGCGAATAACAACGCCATCAGCAGCGGCGATAATCGGAACGGTTCCTGAAGCTGCGATATCGATCCCTTTATGGTTATCTATAGAGCGCACGCCAAAACCAGAAGTTTTTGATCCAGCAGCTGGCTTAATAAAGCCGCCAATATTTGTATCATGCGGTGTTGGAGCTGCTTGCGCTTTTTGAGCAGATGTAGTAGCTTGTTTACGAGCTTCTTCTGCCTTGCGGGCTTCTTCAGCTTTACGAGCCTCTTCGGCACGTTTTTCTTCTTCAATTGCCTTTTGAACAGCTTGACGCTGATTTTCTAAAATACCTTTAGATTCTTCTAATCCTTCAATCTCTGAATCTACTTTTGTTACTTTCGTATGTAGATCACTAATAAAGGTTTGCTGCTGTTGCTGATTCGTTTGCAACTCTTGTTGTTTTTGAACTAATTTCTGTTCGGATTCTTTTAATTGTTGCTCTTTTTTCTCGACAGCCTCTTTTTCCTTTGTCACAGCATTTTGATCCGTTGTTTGTTTTTTCACAATATCGGTATCGTTGTTTAAAATTAAACTTACAGAATACATATTATCAACAAGATCAGCAATGTTTGTAGAAGTTGTTAATACCTCTGTAATGATATTTGTACGAGGTTTTTCTTGCATAGATTGCAAACGTTGCTTAATAACTTCCTGGCGTGTATCTATGTTTGTTTGTAATTGCTCTATATGTTTCTTTTTTTCAGTGATTGCTTGTTGTGTTTTACTAATTTCTTTTTTTGTATCGTTTAATTCAGCTTCGTTTTTATTAATAGAAGTAGTTAAATCGTCGATTTTCTTTTGTAATTCTTGAATTTCCTTTTCTATTTGTTCTTTCTCGGCTGATTTATTTTGTAAGTCATTTTGTTTTCCTTCTAATTCAGATTGAATATTAGATAATTTATCTTGGTTCGTTTCAGCGTATGCGGGTGGAAGTAACGGAGAAACAAAAATCGTTCCTGCTGCTAAAACACTGAACGCTGCAAATTTCTTTTTCATGGTTGTCTGGCTCCTTTCCCTATGAATGTTATATATCATAAGAAGAAGAGTGTCTATCGTTGTAACCATAATGTAAAGAAAATTTTATGAAATTGCTAAGTTTTGTCGGAATTTATCATCTTTTAACGATAATTCTCCTGGTGGATGTATTTTTTTAAATCGTATAAAAAGGATGTATTATTTGATTTCCGTTGTAAAATAAAGGGAAAATATATTTGTTTTATATAGTGAAATGTTAGATGAGAATCCAATGAAACACTGATAAGGAATCGTTCTCATGTGAGGTTTTCTGACATGGGTTTTGTTTTTGTCAAGAAAATTATTTGCGTTCGGGCAAACTTATTTTGTTGTCAGATTTAATTTTTTGATTTATGATTTTTAACAGGGACAAAATGTAGTGAATTGTCGAATAATATGTAATACTCTTAATTTCATGTTATATAGAGATAGAGTGAGAGATAGAGTGACACATCGAAGAGGGGGTTACAACAAATATGAAAAGAATAGGACTTGCATGGCAAATTTTAATAGGGCTTGCGCTTGGTATTGCAGTTGGGGCGATTTTCTTTGGCAATCCGGCAGTGGTGAGTTACTTACAACCAATTGGTGATATTTTCATCCGATTAATTAAAATGATCGTTGTACCGATTGTTGTAGCAAGTATTGTTGTTGGGGTTGCTGGTGTTGGTGATGTAAAAAAACTGGGCCGACTAGGCGGAAAAACAATTATTTACTTTGAAATTATTACAACAATTGCAATTATTGTCGGTCTATTAATTGCGAATATTTTCCAACCAGGAAAAGGCGTAAATATGGAGCAGTTAACGAAGACAGATATTTCGAAATATACTCATACGACAGAGCAAGTACAAAGTCATTCATTTGCAGATACATTTGTAAATATTGTTCCAACGAACATTATGAAGTCATTAGCTGACGGAGATATGCTTGCTATTATCTTCTTCTCTGTACTATTTGGTTTAGGTGTAGCAGCAATTGGTGAAAGAGGAAGACCGGTTCTTCAATTTTTCCAAGGTGTAGCTGACGCAATGTTTTATGTAACAAACCAAGTTATGAAATTTGCACCATTTGGTGTGTTTGCACTAATTGGTGTTACAGTTTCTACATTTGGTCTTGCTTCATTAATTCCATTAGGGAAATTACTAATTGTCGTATATGGAGCAATGATTTTCTTCGTCGTAGTTGTCTTAGGACTTACAGCGAAAATATTTGGAATTAACATTTTCCAATTCTTTAAGATTTTAAAAGACGAGCTGATCTTAGCGTATTCTACAGCAAGTTCAGAAACAGTTTTACCAAAAATCATGGAGAAAATGGAGAAATTCGGTTGTCCGAAAGCAATTACATCTTTCGTTATTCCGACAGGTTATTCCTTTAACTTAGACGGATCAACTTTATATCAAGCAATTGCAGCTCTTTTCTTAGCACAAATGTACGGTATTGATTTATCTATTACACAACAAATTACATTATTACTTGTATTAATGGTTACATCAAAAGGTATCGCAGG
Source organism: Bacillus sp. SH7-1 (assembly GCF_008042405.1). NCBI lineage: Bacteria > Bacillati > Bacillota > Bacilli > Caryophanales > Bacillaceae > Bacillus > Bacillus sp. SH7-1. Next base: position 104,600 of record NZ_QNUD01000041.1, on the reverse strand, counting down.
TGTACCGGGCGTATCATTCGTTGTATTATTAGCGACACTTGGTACAGTAGGTATTCCAGCTGAAGGTTTAGCCTTCATCGCCGGTATTGACCGTATTTTAGATATGGCTCGTACAGCAGTTAACGTTGTAGGTAACTCTTTAGCAGCTGTAGTTATGTCTAAGTGGGAAGGTCAATATGACGCTGAAAAAGGACAAGCTTATTTAAAAGAGATTTCTGAAAAGGGTCAAGCTGCTTAATTATAATATGAACAAGCTCTCACATAATATGTGGGAGCTTTTCTGTATATAGAAGAGGAGTAGATATAATGAAACGTAAATATGGTGACGGTTCTTCGTGGAAGAGACTAATAGAAAAGAGTTATACGGTTAAGCAAGTGGAAGAGGGAATGCTCGGAATACTGGATATAAAAAAGGTGAGAGAGCCTAGTTGTAAAGAATATGATGGTAAAGAACTTTGTATTGCAGCGGATCAGTATACGTGGATTCAATATTTCATAAACGGGAAAAACTTTGCGATTACAGCTATGTTAGATGATCAGAAAAAATTAGTGCAATATTACATCGATGTGACGAAAAAGTATAAAATAGACAACCGTGGTTTACCATATTTTGATGATTTATATTTAGATGTAGTATTATTACCGAACGATAAGATGTATATATTGGATGAAGATGAGCTAGAGGATGCTTATAAAAGAGGTGATGTTACAAAAGAAGAGTATGAGTTAGCTTGGTACACTACGAAATGGATAATAGATGCAATAAAAAATAATGAATTTTATTGGATTTCAATATTGGATGAAGAAATCAAAAAGTTAAAATGATTGTGGTATTCAAATTTTTGTATAATTACCAAAAAAAACTACACAAAAAATAATTGACTTTTGTTTTGTAAGCGAGTAAAGTTAGGGAAGAAATTATTATTAAAAAATAAATATGAAACCTTCTTATAAAGAGAGGCGGAGGGACTGGCCCTACGATGCCTCGGCAGCGGACTCGATTTCAGAGTGCTGTGCCAAATCCAGCAAGCATGTGCTTGAAAGATGAGAAGAGCGTTTCTTATAGATGTATAAGACCTCTTCTCATTGGAAGAGGTCTTTTGTTATTCATTAGAAAAAGGTTGAAACTAGGGAGAGATGGTACTTTGAAAGAAACGAGAGGAAATGGTTTGGCTTTATTACCACTTGGGATATTTTTGGCGCTATTTATTGGTTCTGGAATTATTACAGGTGATTTCTATAAATTGCCGATACTTGTAGCAATTTCAATTGCTGTAGGAGTCGCTTTAGCAATGAATCGTAAAGAAAGTTTTAATGTAAAAGTAGAACGGTTTGCTAAAGGTGCAGGGAACCCAGATATTATGATTATGGTTCTGATTTTTGTACTGGCAGGAGCGTTTTCTGAAACAGCAAAAGGGATGGGCGGCGTTGATTCTACAGTTAACTTAGCGTTATCCATTTTACCGCAAGGGTTTATCGTAGCTGGCATTTTTGTTATAGGGGCATTTATTTCATTAGCGATGGGAACTTCAATGGGAACGATTGCTGCATTAGCACCAATAGCTGTAGGTATTAGTGGGCAAACTGATATCTCAATTGCACTTACGATGGCTACCGTTGTTGGCGGAGCGATGTTTGGTGATAATTTATCATTTATTTCAGACACAACAATTGCAGCTGTACGCTCACAAGGAACAGAAATGAAAGATAAGTTTAAAACGAATTTTTTAATTGTATTACCAGCAGCTATTATTACAATTGTACTATTAGTAATCGTTACTTTAGGAAGTGACACGCAGATTAAAGCGCATAGCTTTGACTGGATAAAGATTTTACCGTATGCAGGAGTACTTATTACAGCGCTACTTGGCTGGAATGTACTTATCGTGTTAACTGGTGGAACTGTACTATCTGGCGTTATCGGTCTTTTAGATGGAAGTTACACGTTAGAGAGTTTCTTTAAAAGTGTAACGACTGGAATGGGCGGTATGATGGAGTTAGTATTACTTGCTATTTTAATTGGCGGTATGGTCGAACTGATTCAATATAATGGTGGCATTCAATATTTAATGAATATTTTAACGCGTAACATTCGTTCAAAAAAAGGAGCAGAGTTCGGTATCGCTGGTTTAGTAGGTATGACGAATATGTGTACAGCGAATAATACAATTTCTATTATCTTTACAGGCCCACTTGCGAAAAACATCGCAGATCAATATGAAATTGATCCTCGTAAATCAGCGAGTGTATTAGATCTTTTCTCATGTTGTGTGCAAGGGTTAATTCCGTATGGTGCGCAAATGTTAACGGCAGCAGGATTTGCGGCGTTATCTCCGGTTGAATTGTTGCCATATGCGTTTTATCCAATCTTAGTTGGAGTATGTGGAATCATTTCTATATTAATTGGTTTCCCGAGGTTTTCTAAAGTAGCGGGAAAGAAAGAGTATCATAAAACAGCATAATGAATAGTAAAGAAAGCCGTACAGAGAATATTCTCTGTACGGCTTTTTATGTGCGATAAAAGAGTGAATAATCCTATCCTACCGTAAGTTTTTTACAAAAGGCTGAATGCAACTCAGTCTTAAGTCTGAGTCGAAAACGGTTCTTAAGCTCGTTATGGAAAAATGAAAAAATAGTTAAGATAAGAGTATCAAATTGAAGGGAGGCAAGCACAAGATGAAACAATTTCTAGCGTTTATCGCGGCCGGTATTTTGGCTTTAATTGCTCTTGGTAGTCTTGCTGGCATTGTAGGATTCGCAATCGGAGCAGGAGTTGTGTACTGGAGCTATAAATCATTTGTGCGAGCACAATCATTTTTTGGAAAGTTAGCTTGGGGTATTGTAGGTTTAATCGGTTTATCCATTGCACTTTCGCACTCCCCAGCTTTAATTGGTATCGCAGCATTAGTAGTTTTATACTACGGATACCGTGAGTGGAAAAAAGAAAAAGATGTAGTTGTTGATTCTGCTTCAGAAAGTTCTAAACCATATAGCAACTTTGAAGATGAGTGGAACAAGTTAATGAAAAACTAATATTAAAATAAATCAAATTTATAAAGTAGAAGAGAGGAAGATTATAATGAAACAATCTTTATTCGGACGTGTACGCGATGCAATTTTAGCAGATTTTCATAATGTGTTAGATGAGAAAGAAAGAAAAAATCCAATTGCTATGTTAAATCAATATTTACGCGATAGTGAGCGTGAAATAACAAAAATTGAGAAGTTAATTCAGCGTCATAAAACATTAAAATCTAATTTCGCTCGTGAGCTTGAGCAAGCGCGTTATTTCGTTAATAAAAGATCCAAGCAGGCTATCATCGCTCAAGAAGCGGGCGAACTACAATTGCACGAACGTGCGTTAGAAGAGGTAGCTTATTATGAAGGGCAAGTAACTCGATTAGAAGAAATGTATGCGGGTGTTGTAGAGCAAATCGATGAGTTAGAGCGTCGTCTTTCTGAAATGAAAAATAAATTAAAAGAAATGCATGCAAAGCGTATGGAATTAATGGCACGTGAAAATATGGCACATGCAAATCGTCGTATGAATACTGCTATGCATAAAATGGATGAAAATAATCCGTTCTTACGATTTGAAGAAATTGAAGATCATATTCGTGACTTAGAAACTCGTATGAATGAAGAGCATGAACGTGACACATTTGATATGAAAATTGCAAAGCTTGAGCGTGAAATGAAAGAAAAGAATGATGTATCGTTAACGAAAGAGTTAACAAAATAATAGTAGTATATTATAAAACAGGCTTATGATATAGTGATAGGAGAAAAGGTGTTGGAAAGCAATGCCTTTTCTTCTATGTATATGTGACAAGAAGGGGGGGAGCTGAAATGAAGAAGCATTTTTCAAAAACACAATTAATGGGGATGCTCCTCATCATATTTGGATTCGGTCTTTTTCTTGATATGATACTTGGACATTTTGAACCAGGTGGTCTCATTTTTGCATTTATTATGCTTATGTTTGGAAGGCATTATCGTAAAAAGAATCGTTATGTACGAGGAAATGTATTTTTATTTGTTGGTGGTATCGTATTTTTATTCTTCTTATTTTCATCAGCAGCATTTGTTCTTGTCGTATTTGCTTGCTTAGCTTTAATTGGTTATCAATTGATTCAACAAGGACATCAGCAAAAAGCAATGAAGGTTGAAATTAAAGAAAAAGGGATTATAGATGAAGAGAAGCAAATATATCGTACAGAACCATATGTGAAAAATATGTTTGTAGGTAATGTACGAATGATGGATCATATTTATGAACTTGAGGATATAAATGTTCAATATGGTGCTTGCGATGTGGAAATAGATTTAACAACTGCTATGATTCCAGAAGGGGAGACAGTAATTGTTATTCGAGGCATCGTTGGAAATATTCGTTTATATGTGCCATATGATATTGAACTGTCTTTAAATCACTCTGTTATTGTCGGACGTGTGCTCTTGCCAGGACATGAAGAGACAGGTTTTAATCGCAATGTTACATTTAGAACAGAGCAGTATAAAGAAGCTCCTCGTCGTATTAAAATTATTTCTTCGCTTGTCGTAGGCGATACGGAAGTGAGGAAAGTATAATGAAGAAACAAAAAAATATTTCGTGGATGTATATTCGTTATTCTATGTTGTCCTCTGTTAGTATCGCACTTATTTGTACAATTGTATATGTATGGAAAAGCGAACAACAAGTGTATGATTTATTATGGAAGGAATCCATCGCTTCTGTTCCAATTGGCTTGTTTATTATGACTTCAAGTTTACTTATCGGGGGGATTGTAGGATATGCAATCGGTTACTATATAGAGCAGCGTATACAAGGATTAAATACTTTTCTATTTGAAGTAGAGCGAGGGAATTTTCCGAGCGATGTTTCGTTTACTGCAGATGATGAATTTCATGAAGTGGAACGAAAAGTAATCGTTCTGGCTCGTCGATTAGAGGAGCAAGCTGGACTCTTTCAAAAGGTAACGAATGAACGAGCTCATTGGAATGAAGAGATGAGACAAGAAGCGATTTCCCAAGAAAGGCATCGATTGGCGAGGGAGCTGCATGATTCTGTAAGTCAGCAGCTTTTTGCAATGTCGATGATGATGTCGGCTATTAATGAACAAGTAGCTGAATTTCCAGAAACGACGAGAAAGCAATTGCAACTCGTTGAGAATATGGTTGTAAATGCACAATCAGAAATGAGAGCGTTGCTTCTTCATTTACGACCTGTACAATTAGAAGGTAAGAAACTGACACAAGGTATAGAGGAATTATTGACGGAATTATCGCGAAAGCAACATATGAAAATTGAATGGCTAATTGAGCCAATAGAATTGAAAAAAGGTGTAGAAGATCATTTATTTCGTATTGTGCAAGAAGCTTTATCTAATACTTTACGACATGCGAAAGCGAAGAAAACGGAAGTACGTCTTCGGAAAATTGATCAATATGCAATTCTAAAAATTATTGATGATGGCGTTGGATTTGAAGTCGGAGTGAATAAGGCTGGTTCATATGGTTTAAGATCAATGCAAGAGCGTGTTCATGAAATTGGTGGGACATTAAAAGTACTTAGTTTCCCCACTAAAGGGACGCAAATAGAAGTAAAAGTACCGATTATGATTGAGAGAGGGGGAGAATCATGATAAAAGTGTTACTTGTCGATGATCATGAAATGGTTCGAATGGGTGTATCAGCATATTTATCAACGCAACCAGATATCGAAGTAGTTGGAGAAGCTGAAAATGGAAGAAAAGGTTCAGAGTTAGCACTGCAATTAAGACCGGATATTATTTTGATGGACCTTGTCATGGACGAGATGGATGGGGTTGAAGCAACACGTGCTATTATTCAGGAATGGCCAGAAGCGAAAATTGTAGTTGTAACGAGCTTTTTAGATGATGAGAAATTGTATCCTGTTATTGAGGCCGGAGCGACAAGTTATTTATTAAAAACATCAAGAGCGAGTGATATAGCGGACGCTGTACGGGCTACTTATGATGGAGAAACAGTATTAGAGCCAAAAGTTACTGGTAAAATGATGTCTCGTATGCGTCAGAAGAAAGAACAACCTTTGCATGAGGAGTTAACAGAAAGAGAGTCTGAAATTTTGTTATTAATTGCAGAGGGGAAAAGTAATCAAGAGATTGCAGATGAATTGTTTATTGCCCTCAAAACAGTAAAGACGCATGTGAGTAATATATTAAATAAGCTAAATGTAAGTGACCGGACACAGGCGGTTATTTATGCGTTTAGACATCAATTGACGAAATGATAAAGTGAAACTTTAATCAGTGGGAGGGCTATCCCCACTGATTATTAGTTTGCACCAAATCTTTTTATTGACGTTAATAAATGTAAGCGTTATCATTAAGTTGTTAACAGTACATACAAAGGGGAGAATGTATATGTTAGTTCAAACTATATTTGGTATGGATAAGTCTAAAAAATTAGGGGATTATGTTAACGCATTACAAGCACTTTGTGAACAATATAATGTTGAAACAGATAAAATTGCAATTGTTGAGGCGACAGAAGAGTACTATTTATTTTTAGTAAAGCAAGAAGATTGCTACGATGTTGTCAAAGTAGAAACAGTGGATACAAATATAGACTATTATACGAAAGCGTATAAAATAAGTAGTTTTAATCATACTGCTTATCAAAAGTAAAAAACTCCCGAAAGGGAGTTTTTTAGGATGCTTTTACTTCATGAGATTCGGTAAGTAAGGGTACTCTTTCCGCACCTCTTAGCTTAGCGATTATAAAGCCGATAAGAGCTCCGGCTAATGCTGGTATTAGCCAGCCAATTCCTTCATTATATAAAGGGATAAATTCAAAATATGGTGTGATATATGAAATTGAAATACCACCTTGTTTTAATCCATCAAATACGCTCACTACAGCTGCACCAATTAAAGCACCTACATAAACAGAGCGATATCCGCCGAAGTATTTATGCAGTAACGATAGTAGAACGAGTACGATTGCAATTGGATATACAATAAGTAAAATTGGAACAGAGATGGCAATGATTTTTGTTAAACCTAAGTTAGCAACTAGTAACCCTAAAGCGCAAATGATACTTGCAAACATTTTGTATGAAAATTTTGTAAATAATGTTGAGAAATATTGACTACATGCAGATACGAGTCCAACACATGTCGTTAAGCAAGCGAGTGTAACAATCAGAGCTAGTAGAAGTAAGCCGTATGGACCGAATAATTGTTGTACGATTACAGTAAGTAGTTGTCCACCATTCTTTGCGTATCCGAGCGAGACGCTAGTTGCACCGAGCCAGCCAAGTGCACCATATACAAGTACGAGACCGGTAGCGGCAATAAGTCCTGCTTTCGCTGTTGCGATGGCAATGGACTTACGATCCGTCACACCTTTAGAACGAATGGCATTTACAACGATAATTCCAAATGCAAGTGCTGAAATGGTATCCATCGTTAAGTATCCTTCCATAAAGCCTTTGAAGATTGGAGAAGTTTGATACTCTTGCATTGCTGGTCCTGATTGCCCGAGTGGTGTAAATACACTTTTAGCAAATAATAAGAAAATAGAGAGTAATAAAATAGGTGTTAATATATTTCCAATGCGATCGACAAGTTTAGATGGATTTAAACTAAGCCAAAATACGATAGCAAAGAAGATGACCGTGTATAAAAATAGTGCTAGGTTACTAGAGCGAATTGTTTCTGGTAAAAAAGAACTAACACCCATTTCATAAGCGACATTTGCAACGCGTGGAATTCCCATCGAAGGACCGATTGCGATGTATACAACTACCGTGAAGAATATTCCGAATAATGGATGAACATGACTTGCTAGTTGTTGCATACCGTTTCCTGATAAAGAAATTGCAATAACAGTTAATAATGGTAAACCGACTCCTGTTAGTAAAAATCCAATCATTGCCGGCCAAAAGTTTTCACCTGCATTTTGTCCAAGCATGGGAGGGAAAATTAAATTACCTGCCCCAAAAAATAAAGAAAATAGCATAAGACCTGTGAAAAAGATATGTTTTTTTGATACAGTGTTCATTGTTTTTCCTCCTTTTTTTAATTCATTTGTAAGAACACAAAAAACTCGTCCCTAAAGAAAGGGACGAGTTATATTTACCCGCGATACCACCCTAATTTATACATGTAGAAATGATTCTATATGTATACGGCTTTACAACGTACAACATGATACGTGTTCCTTGTAACGGGGGACAGCCGGTAAGAACTTACTGTACATTCGGTTCTACTTCTCGGAGATGATTTTCGGCTACGCACTGAACGTTGGCTTTCAGCAAATCGCCAACTCTCTGGGGGACAGTCCTATAACGTACTCGTTCTCGTCAATGAATTTTTATTCAAGTATTCTGACAGTATTGTTGCATGTTTTTTTGCGAAAGTCAATATTTTTTTAAAAAGATATATTTATATGGAGAAATATCAAAAGTAATATGCTTTGTTTTGAAGTGAAGGGGTGATGTAAGTTAGATTGTAAAACGAGAGTAAAAATTTGTAGAGAATTGTAAAATTTGTGGAGAAAGTTGATATTTATAGGAGCAAAGAAGGTATTATTTGAATTTACAGAGAATAATACAACAATCCACTTGCTGGAAAGAACAAACCAAAAGAGGTGACTGGAATGCTTGCGATGGGAGTATTATTTGGCATTATTGCTATAATTGGTTTTATGTGGTTATATTATTCGCGTTCGTTTAAACAAGCAGAAGTTTTACTCTTTCAAAAAGGTAGTTTGTTGACAAATCATTCTAGATATTTAGTATGTCCGAAGTGTGGAAGTGCACAGGCCAGAAGTGGAGGATATCAAGAGTGTTGCAAAATTAGATTATGAAAGAAAGAAGCCTCACATTATTTTGTGAGGCTTCCTTCCTTACAATTTCAAGGCGCTCCAAATTGTCCACCGATCTCTTTCGATAATAGGAGAGGTGTTTTGTAATGCAGCCTGGATCTGTTGTAGAAGTTGAGAAAGTTCATGATCTGTTAATTCGTATAGAATAGATCTACCTGTTCGAGGTGATAAATCTTGTAGCAATGCATCTACAGAATCATGTATTTTTCGTACTTCCCATTGTGTTTGAGTGGGGAACACGTGAAGAAAGTGTCTTTGTAATTCTTGTTGTATCGTGGTGGTTTCTGGCCGTCTTTTCGATTCTATTTCAATGAGTTTTGGAAAGATAGAGAAAAAATATCCACGAATGTGTTCGGGGCTTCCGGGAATTGTACAATCTTCAATAGTTCGGTCTTGTATAATAAGTACACCGTTTTTCTTTAATATGCGAGAAGCTTCACATAGAAATGTAGGAATGTCTTGTAAATGATGAATAACTGCGCGCGAAATAACAATGTCGAATGTATCATTAGGATATGGGACGCTATGTGCATCGCCGTGAATGAATGAAATGTTTGGAAAGCCGCTACAATTTTCTTTTGCAGACTGTAATATTTCTTTTGAAAAGTCAAGCCCAACAACACTTTCTGCTCCCATAAGAGCAAGTTCTTTCGTATAAATCCCGCCCCCGCAGCCGATATCAATTATTTGCTTGTTTTGTATATTTGTAATATTTTTTATCATTTCCCCCCAAGAAATATGGGCGTTTCGCTGTGCATATGTGTATTTATTATTTGCGTCGTGAAAATTAATGGACATGAAAAAACCTCCTTTCAATGCTTAGTATAGCGTATTTTATAGTGTGTCACGTTTTTGTTTTTTATATGAAGATTATAAGAATTTCTTATTGTAAAAGGGGGATTACGTTGAAAAGGAAATATGTATTGCTGTTATTTGCTATGTTACTAGCATCTTGTAGTCAAGTTGAGCAAAAAAAAGAAACAAAAAAAGTGGAAGAGACGGTGAATGAAGTGAAAGAAACAATAGGGGTAACCGTTATACAAAAAAAACATAAAGAGAAAAAATTACAAGAATCAGAAGCTAAGGTAGTAATAGACATTATGGATAAAGCTGAGAAACAAGAAATAACAGGTAGCTTTGGTGAACCTGAATATGAAATACAAATTAGTAGAGATGGAAAAAAAGAAACATATTATGCATGGCTAAGAGGGGAAGACAGAAGAGGATGGGTACAACATAAGAAAGCTATGTATATGCTGAATAAAAAAGATACGGAAAAGCTTTTGGCTATATTTCCAAATGTTTCAGAACAAAAAGAAGATGAGGTGCAGGTAGGTCCTTTAACAGAAGTAACAAAAAAAGATTTGCAGATTACCACGTTCCATATTAAAGCAGGCGATCAAAAAGTGAATTATACGGTACGGTATACGATTTCACAATCATTATACAACAAGTTAGAGAAGGAACAAGAATACTATTTGCAAGTTATTTTCCCAGAAAAAGTTCAAAAATTAATTGGAGCAAAAGAAAGCGAAAAAATTTCAGGTGAAAAGGTAAAGGAAGGGTATAAACAGTATGAATTGCATGCTACTGTTCCGGTAAAAGATGCTTCAGAATCACAATTAAAGTCATTAGAAACATATTATGAAAATTATGATTTGAAAATATTAAATAGTAAAAAAGAAAAAATAGGTGTTTTTCAAAATATCATTCAAATTGTTAAAGAGTATGGTGAAAAAATGAATTTACAAAGATAAGGTGAAACTTTAATTAGCCCTGACGGATTGGGATGAATGTAATTTGTAAAGTCTATATGGCCTTTCCTAGGAAATGATAATAGAGAGGGGAACCCCCCTCTCTATTACTTTGCTTTTGCAGATGGCTCATTCATTGATTTTCGTGTAATAAGAAAAGAAATCATAAGAGCGGAAAGGATGATAAGAGTGATAAAGACATGATTGGGCAACAAATCTAATAATAATACGTAACTAACGGTATAAAAAATAAGAGTTGAAGCTAAAAACGATAGAACACCTATTATGAGAGATTGTAAGTTCATTCATATGCACCTCCTTTTATTTATATTTTTGTCTAAAAATGGATTAAATAAACATTATTTCTAACAATAGAAAAAAATATGTCGTAATAGAGAAAACAACAAGTTTTGATGAATGAAGATGATTCATGAATGAGAGATAAAGGAGAGGAATATGAAAAATAATAAAAAAGGATTATGGGGAATTATTGTTGCAATAGGGCTATTTTTACTTTCTAAGTTAAAGTGGGTATTTGCAATTTTTAAATTAGCAAAGTTTTCAACGGTATTTAGTATGTTTTTATCGCTTGGAGTATACGCGGTTATTTATGGTTGGAAATTTGGAGTAGCACTCATTTATTTGTTGTTTGTTTATGAAATGGGCCATTTATGGGCGGCAAGAAGAAAAGGGATACCAACATCGCCCGTGATCTTTATCCCGTTTATGGGAGCTCTTATTGGAATGAAGGAAGATGCCGAAAAATGCAAAAGATGAAGCGTATATATGCCTATATGGGACCTCTTTTTGGATTACTTTCATTTTTACCGGCTATTCCACTTTACATGATAACGAAAGAGCTGTTTTGGGCGCTCATTATTTTACTTGGAAGCATGATTAATTTCTTTAATTTAATTCCAGTGTTCCGGTTAGATGGGCCAATTAAGGAATTAGGATATAGAATTGAAGGAATGAAAGAATATGTTGCAAGGCTTGAAGAGGAGTTAAAAGAAACGGGTGCAGTACATCGAAATATATATATGATGCAACATGAAATAAATGTATTAAGGTAAAAAGAAAGAGAGAAAGAATTAAAAACAGGAGAGTTTCAAAAGATTGAAGTGTTAGAGTATCTATTACCAAAGTTAGGGCGGCCGAATTACGTCCCATACGAAGATGAAAAAGAAACACATACAATTCATATAAGAGAAGCATTTGAATTGTCAGAAATAAAATTACAGGAATGGGTTACAGAAAAGAGACAACAGGAGAACTATTATAAAGTGGATACGGAAACGAAATGGACGGTATTTGCTTGTTATATCGGATTAATGGCTATACTTGGTTACACAGTTTATGAAGGATATATTGTTTTACAAGAATATTTGCCAACGAGAAATGTATAGAAGAATATTGTCGAAATGATAGGAAGAATTTATACAGGAATTATATTTCTACGAGAGAATGTTACAAGTATAGTCATACGTTGTAATATTTTTAGTAGAGAAGGGGTTCTGTATATGAAGAAATTGTTAAGTGTATTCGGGATTATTATCGTGATGATCATTGCGAGCTATAGTCTTATGAAAGTGCTGTTACATTATGCGAATAAGCCTGCAGAGGTAAATACAATAGCTCAAATAGAAGATGTGCAAGAAGAGACAAAAGTACTAGATTTTATTCGTATGACACATGAAAGTTATAATAATTTCTTAAATTATGGTAAAGCAGAGAATTATACAGAAGGGGACTGGAGCCAATTTAAACAATGGTTTCAACAACAAGAATCATCGTTAAAAAATATACATACAGACATAAAGAATGAAAAAATAAAACGCGATGTAAATAGAAGCTATGAGATTGTAAAAAAAGGTGTAAAACTCCAAAATATTGAGTATGTAGTTTATGCACATCGTGTATACCATGACTTAGATATTATCGTAAATAAATATAGAGGTGAAACGAACATCTGGGGGTATACGGAGTTTGGAGAAGGGAAAGATATAAAGGTAATTGAACAAGCTATACAGTCCAAATAATAAGCGAGCTAGCATTCTAGTTGGCTTATTTTCTTTTGTAAATGCAATGTTCATATATTTTTCACAAAAACACCGTGTTAATAGTGATTAAAATCACAATCTGTATTATACAATTCAGTTAAACTAAAAACAGTTAAGGAAATAGAGGAGTGGGATACAATGTTAAGTAAAAAAACAATTGAAATCGTAAAGTCAACAGTACCATTATTACAAGAAAAAGGCGTTGAAATTACAACGAGATTTTATGAAATTTTATTTTCGGAACATCCGGAGTTATTGAATATTTTCAACCATACAAATCAGAAAAAGGGAAGACAACAACAAGCGCTAGCGAATGCTGTTTATGCAGCTGCAACGTACATTGATAATTTAGAAGCTATTATTCCAGTTGTAAAACAAATTGGTCATAAGCATAGAAGTTTAGGTATTAAAGCAGAGCATTACCCGATTGTAGGTACATGTTTACTACGTGCAATTAAAGAGGTCGCAGGTGCACCAGATGAAGTTTTAAATGCATGGGGAGAAGCTTATGGTGTCATTGCTGATGCATTCATTAGCATTGAAGCAGAGATGTATGAACAAGCGGCACATAAAGAAGGTGGATGGAAAGATTTCCGTAACTTTGTAGTTGTTAAAAAAGTGAAGGAAAGCGATGTTATTACGTCATTTTATTTAAAACCTGAAGATGGAGGGAAAGTTTCTTCATTCATTCCAGGACAATATGTAACGATTCAAATAAATATTGAAGGTGAAATATATACACATAATCGTCAATATAGCTTATCAGATGCTCCAGGAAAAGAATATTATCGTATTAGTGTAAAGAAAGAAAAAGGTGTAGATACACCAGATGGTAAAGTATCTAATTATTTACATGATTATGTAAAAGAAGGGGATATGTTACCAGTAAGTGCACCAGCAGGAGATTTCGTATTAAATATGGATTCAACATTGCCAGTTGTACTAATTAGTGGTGGAGTAGGTATTACACCAATGATGAGTATGCTAAATACGTTAATTGAACAAGACTCAAAACGTAATGTGTATTTTGTTCATGCAGCGATAAATAGTAATACACATGCAATGAAAGAACACGTTAAGGCAGTAGATAATGAATACGAACAAGTTAAAGCATATACTTGTTATTCTGCACCAACTGAAAAAGATTTAGAAATGAAGAACTTTGATAAAGAAGGTTTCGTTGAAAGAGAATGGTTACAAACTATTATTCCGACAATTGAAGCAGAGTTTTATTTCTGTGGTCCAGTAGCATTTATGAAGCATATAAATGCTGCACTAACTGAGTTAGGTGTGAAACAAGAGCATATTCATTATGAATTTTTCGGTCCAGCAGCAAGCTTACAATAGATTGGGCTTGAATAAGCAAAAAAACGAGGTATTATTTTACCTCGTTTTTTATTTGTTCTCGTAATAGTCGATTTACTGTTTCGCGGCGTATACCAATCAGTTGACCAATTTCGGTTTGTGTTAATATTTCGTATATTGGAATGTCACCTAAATATAGTGTGAACCACTCTTGTAAGCGATGAAGACGTTCTTTCGGAGAGACGGTTGTCAATTGATCGATACGCTGTTGCATCATTCTTAATTTGGATTGTAATTGCATAGCGATATTTGCATAGGATGCAGGATTTGCCTGGAGTTGATCGTACCATTCATTACTAATTATAGGTTCAACTTCTGTTTTTATTAAAGCGATTGCTGTACCGTGATATTCCTTTGATGAAATTAAAGAATGGTGAGGTATCGTTTCACCTGGAACGATAATGTTGAATAAAAACGGTGTTCCATCTTCTTCTATTCTTACTACTTTTAATAAACCTGTTTTTATAAAATATAAAGGACCATCCTCGCCTTGACGGAATAGTACGTCTCCCTTATGTAGAATCAATGTTAGCCCCCCAATTTAAACATTTCTATATCTTCTATTTTAGCGTATAGGTATAAAGACAATATACTATTTAAACTGCAATTTCATTGACGAAATATATGCTATTACAGTAGTATACTATTTAGTGTGTAATAGTACTAGCAATGAATACGCTGTAGGGGGTTTAGTATATTGTTAGATGCGATAAAAATGACGGATATGAGAATTCCGGCGAATGCTATCATTCATGTAGAAGAGATGAAAGGTGGAGTCGTGTTATCCGTTGAAGTAGACGGCCAAATTATTTATACGATGGCTTATGATGAAGAAACAGATAGTTATGCTGAATTATATGATCGAAACGATAAGAGGGCGTGCCAAGTACATGAGGATTTTATGGGATGGTCACTTCTTCATTAAAAAAGATGTCAATATGACATCTTTTTTTATTAAACCGATAGAATATACAAAGAAATGAAATATAAGGATAAAATTTGTAATAAATGATTTTGCATTGTTAGCACTTTGTAACTGCAAGTGAATTATTTTTTCGCTATCATAAAGATAACAGTCGCAGTTATAGGAGTGGTCAACTTGAAGAAAATACATATTTCCAATTATATGTTATTATGTGTTTGTTTAATTTTATTTGTTCTCTTAGGAGGGTTTTTATATTCATGTGTATAAGAAAAACGCATTCTAAAAAGAACGCGTTATAAAAAAGAAGTAATGATTAATCTAGTTCCGAGAATCATTAATGTAATACGTAATAAATTAATTACGGCCTTACCGCTCAATTTTGTATTGATATAAGCCCCGATTTTTCCACCGATCCATGCACCAGGAATAAGAATTAATGCATAAATCCAGCTGACATTTCCAAGGGAGATGTGAGTTGCAGAACTTACAATTGCTGATAGAAATACGATAAACATCGAAGTTGCTACAGCAATATGTGCTGGGAATGCAAAAAGGAGCATCATTGCGGGAACAAGTAAGGCACCGCCACCAATTCCAAATAAACCAGATATAAAACCAACTATAAAGGCGATAAAGATAGCGAGAAGCGGTGGAAATTGATAGTGTACAGTGTTTCCTTCGTTATCTGTAAAAGAACGCTTAATTACAGTCATATTTGATAAAGAAAGGGGTTTTAATTTGTCTCGTAACATAAGAAGGATGGAGACAAAAATAAGGAAAATCCCAAAATATAAAGAAAATGTATCTTGGTTTAAAAATTTGTTTGCCCATGAGCCGATGATACCACCAGGGCCACTCCCGATAAATAAAATAAGACCACTTTTGTAATCTACTCGTTTATGTTTCATATAAGTAAGGGTGGAAGATAGTCCTGTAAAAACGACTGTTACCATTGAAGTTCCTACTGCAAGTTGTGGTGATAGACTGTGTAATCCGATTAATAACGGAACAATAATAATTCCGCCACCAAGTCCGACTAGGCTCCCGACTGTCCCGGCGATTAGCCCGATGAAAAGTAACATGATGTATTCCAAAATTGCCAACTCCTCTATATAACTTATCCACCAATTATTATACACGCTTTTTAAAGAGAAAAAGGTTTGTTCACAAAAAAGTCGTCTTCCTAGAAAAATAAGGAAGACGACTTTTAATTAAAAGATTAAGTGTAATAAAGAGTAAAATAAAGCAGCTAATGAAGCTGAAATAGGAAGTGTGATAACCCAAGTAATTAACATGCGTTTTGCTGTTCCCCATTTTACACCTTTTACACGGTGAGAAGCACCAACCCCTAAAATAGAAGAAGAGATAACGTGCGTCGTACTAACTGGCAAGTGAATAAATGTTGCACCGAAAATAACAAGTGATGATGATAAATCGGCTGCTACACCATTTACAGGACGAATTTTCATAATTTGTCCACCGACAGTTTTAATAATTTTCCATCCACCGACAGAAGTACCAAGACCCATTGCGATTGCACAAGATAATTGTACCCAGAACGGGATGTCGCTAGAAGTATGATAGTTATTGGCCATAAGAGCCATCGTAATGATTCCCATTGCTTTTTGCGCATCGTTCGTACCATGTGTATAAGCTTGCAATGCGGCAGTGAAAATCTGGAATATACGGAAGTTTTTGTTCGTTTTCGTTAAGTTAAAGTTTTTAAAGACTACTTTAAAAATACTGTATACGATATAACCAATAACAAAAGCGATAATCGGTGAAATGATTAAAGCTTCAAGAATTTTTATGAATCCTTTAAGATTTAACGAGCTAATACCAGCAGCAGCGATAGCTGCACCTGCGATTGAGCCAATAATCGCATGCGAAGAACTACTTGGAATACCGTAGTACCAAGTAATTAAATTCCAAGCTATTGCTGCAAGCAAAGCAGCTAAAATTACAAGAGAACCATTTTGCAAGGCAAATGGGTCAACGATATCTTTTGTAATCGTTTTTGCTACACCTGTAAAAGTCATCGCACCTAAAAAGTTCATAATAGCTGCCATAATAATTGCATGTCTAGGCTTTAGAGCTTTCGTTGAAACAGCCGTTGCAATAGCGTTTGCTGTATCGTGAAATCCATTGATAAAGTCAAAAGCTAAAGCGCAAATGACTACTAAAACGGTCAGTATCAAGAGTGTATCCATGATCAAACTCCTTACGCGTTCTTCATAATAATTGTTTCTAATACGTTTGCAACGCTTTGGCAGCTATCCGCTACTTCTTCAAGCTCTTCGTAAATCTCTTTGTATTGAATAATCTTAATCGGATCTTTCTCACGAGAGAATAAGTGCTTAATCGCATGACGGCGAATATCATCACATTGTGATTCGTAATCCTTAATCTTAATCGCATTTGTGCGAATGTCGACTAATTTCTTTTTAGACAGTAGTTCAACAGAATTTGCAATCTCAATCGCACATTGATTAATTGCTTCAACGAATTTAATCATGTATTCATCAGCTTCTGTAATAGAATACATTTCGAATAGACCAGCACTATGATCTAATCCGTCTAATACATCATCCATACTCATTGCAAGTTGTAGGATGTCCTCACGTTCAATAGGAGTAATAAACGCTTTGTTTAGCTCCATAATGATTTCGTGAATAAATGAGTCACCTTTTGACTCATACTCTTTCATGCGCATAGAAAACTCTTTTAAATCGCTAGCATTTTTAATTTTATACTCCACGAAAAACTGCGCGCCTTCTTTTAAATTTTCGGAAACATTCATTAACATTTCAGAAAATTTATCTTTTTTTGATTTAAAGACCATTATTAGTTACCCCCACAAAAGTAATATATGTAAAATATATTGGCTAGTCAATTCTAACAAAAAACTGTCGTTTTTTAAAACATTTTATCGAAAAGTTTACAAAAACTTAACATAACTCTCATTGTTGTATTAATAATATTAATAATCAATATTGAATATCTTACTTGTAGAATGTCCTTTTCTTGCAAAAAGTATGAATGTGAAAGAAAAGCTTTACACTACAGGAAAGACTACGTTATTATAATAAATTTAAAAGGAGGTAGATTCTTCCTTTTGAAAAGAAGAGTGTAAACAAACGAAGGAAGTGAACGAATGAAATTGAAGAACACTCACTTAAAAAAAATGCAGGAGTGGTTCAACAAGAGGAAGAAACTTCGTAATTCATTAATTGTATTAGGAAGTTTACTTGCTACTTTATTTATTGCTATAAATATAATAATTTCTATTCAAGACATATCTGAATTAAAGCAAGCTGTTCCACAACCGACCTTAATTTATGATGCAAATAATGAAGTTGCGACTAAATTAGCTTCTTCTAAAACAGAAGGTGTTAAGAGGAAAGATATTCCTGATATTATGGTTCAGGCAATTGTTGCAGTAGAAGATAAGGAATTTTTTAACCATCATGGTATTTACTATAGTGGAATTATAAGTGCAGTTTTTAAAAATATTACAGCAGGAGAAGTTGTAGCAGGTGGGAGTACAATTACACAACAACTTGCGAAAAATGTATTTCTGACACAAGACCGTACGTTCTCGCGTAAAATAAAGGAATATTTTTTAACAAAAAAAATAGAACGTACGTATACGAAAGATGAAATTATCGAAATGTACATGAACCAAATTTATTTTGGGGAAGGCGCTTGGGGTATAAAAAGAGCAGCTAAGTCTTATTTTGATAAAGATGTAAAAGATTTAACAATTTCAGAGGCTGCAACGATTGCGGGTTTGATTAAAGCACCGTCTGCGTATTCGCCTTATAAAAACTTTAATAAATCAATCGAACGACGTAATGTTGTATTGAGTTTAATGAAAGAGCAAGGATATATTTCTGACGAACAGTATAATAAAGAAAAAGAGAGCGGTCTTGTGTTAAAACGTGGTGTTGATGATAAATACAAGGGGAAGTACTCTCAATATGTAGACTATATTGTTAGAGAAGCGATGGACAAGTACGAATTAACACAAAATGAAATTTTAGCAGGTGGTTATCGTATTTATACAGAGCTTGATCCGAAAAAACAACAGGCTGTAGAAGACGTTGTGAATAATGATGGTTATTTTAAAGATAGTGGCTCAGACCAACTTATGCAAACAGGTGTAGTTCTTATGAATCCAAAAACAGGTGGTGTACCAGCGTTAGTTGGAGGTAGAGGGCCGTATCAGTTTTTACAGTTTAATCATGCAACCCAATTAAAAAGACAACCTGGCTCAACGTTAAAGCCTCTGGCTGTATATGTACCAGCGTTAGAGCAAGGGTATGAAGTGTACGATGTATTAAAAGATGAACCATTTAATATTAAAGAATATAAACCGCAAAATAGCGATCATACTTTTCACGGTGATGTGACAATGTATGAAGCTGTGGCAAAGTCGTACAATGTTTCAGCTGTTTGGCTATTAGAGCAAATTGGATTAGATAAAGGATTGAAGTCTTTAGAGCGATTTGGTATTCCGTTAGTGCCAGAAGATCGTACGTACCCAATTGCTTTAGGCGGGATGCATGTCGGGACCTCTCCATTTGTAATGGCTCAAGCATACAGTACATTTGCAAATGACGGTGTTCAAGTGGAAGCTCATGCGATTAGGGAGATACAAAATGCTGAAGGTGAAACAATTGGAAAGTGGTATAAGAAAGAGACACGGGTGACGAGCGAGAAAATTGCTCAAAAGATGACATATTTATTAAAAGGTGTTGTCGAAAAGGGTACGGGCGAAAAGGCGAAAGTTAATAATGTCGATACAGCAGGTAAAACAGGGACTACTCAAATTGTAAATGGACCAAGCAACGGTGCAAAGGATTCGTGGTTTGTTGGATATACACCAGATTTAGTAGGTGCGATTTGGGTAGGATATGATAAAACAGATAGCGATCATTATGTTCCAGGTGGGAGTCAAATTACGACGACAATGTTCCGGGATATTATGAAAAAAGCGAATGCCAATCCAGCTCAAAAAGCATTCCAGTTATCGCTCATATCTGAGGCTGATTATAAAAAACAATTGAATACAATTGAAGAGGAAAAACGAAGAAAAGAAGAAGAGAAGAGAAGGCAAGAAGAGGAACAACAAAGAAAAAAAGAGCAACAAGAATGGCTTGATAAAGTGAAAGAGTGGATTCCATCATTTTGGTAAAAGAAAAAGGCGAATAACGAAATTCGCCTTTTTTTGTATGAGAAATTAAGTGAAACTTTAATCGGTGGAGAGTTTTATCTATCTTTACTAGTTGTTAGCCCATAGCAATTGATATAAATGGTATTACTCGTTAAATGTAACATTCGTACTGCCAAAGGATTGAGAATCGTACGTGACGATTATTTTGCCTTTACTAATAGGTTCGTAAGGTATTTCTTCTTCGTAATTACCATTATTTTCATTATGGATAGAAAGCGTGATTTCATCAATTTCTTTATTTGTATACTGATCTTTAATCGTTTCAGCAATTTGGAGTAATGCTTCGGAACTAGAAGCCTGCGTAATAAGCATTCCTTTTATAACTTTTTTTTCATTCTTTGTGGCATTTGAATAAGGGATGTTGCTTTGTTTTGTATACAAAAGTTTGTATGGAACAGTTATTCTCTCTGCTTTTGATATAGTGGAATATTTTAGAGTTAAAAAAAATCCTACACATAAAATAATGCATACCATAAGAGCAAACCAAATGCGTATTAGTGACATAACTCTCATTTTCATCCCTCTTTCATATCTTTGACTTCACTATTTATCATACAAAATGAGGATTAAGATAGAGTAAATTTGAGGTAAAGAAACGTAAAGAAGGAGCACTTATCCTCCCAAATAAGTGCTCCTTTCTATATAAAGAGAGATTTAATGCACGGTTAAACGATACATATTATTATAAATATACTTATTGATTGAAAATTAGTAAATTCGGAATACGGATAGTGTTGCAGTTGTATCACCTGTGTTAGGAATAGAAATTGTGTTTGCTGTAGGCTGTACAGCAATCGTTGTACCAGCTTGTAAAGTAACGATTGTAGAGAAAGAAACAGCACTACCGATAACGTTAGTTGAGAAATTACGAGTAGGTGGTTGGCCATTGAATGAAATACCGAATCCAAATGGTGAAGATCCTGGGAAAGTTGTAGACGCTGAGAAACTAATATCATATACGCCTGTTTCTAAAATTGTTAAAGTATCTGAAGTATCGTTGAAAGAGATGTTAGTTAATTCGAAAACTTGGTTGAATTGGATGTTTGTTCCAGGGGATATGGTTTGTGGATTAGAGTTTCCGATTGCTGCGATAGTTACAGGAATTGGAGTACCCGCTGGTCCTGTTGCGCCAGTAGCCCCAGTAGCCCCTTGAGCCCCAGTAGCGCCAGTAGCACCCGCTGGCCCTTGAATACCTTGAGCCCCAGTAGCACCCGCTGGCCCTTGAATACCTTGAGCCCCAGTAGCGCCAGTAGCACCTGCTGGCCCTTGAATACCTTGAGCCCCAGTAGCGCCAGTAGCACCCGCTGGCCCTTGAATACCTTGAGCCCCAGTAGCGCCAGTAGCACCCGCCGGTCCTTGAGGTCCAGTAGCCCCAGTAGCTCCTCCTCCAAGGCAATCTGATCCGTATTGAAACAGGATAGTTTGGATCTCTGTTATGAGTTTAACTAGTTTGTCGATAGTACAGCAATCTACTTTGAATAACTTAGCGATATACAATAAATAATTAAGCAGGCTTTGTAGCTCAACGTACAATGCTCCGCACGAGAAAGGTGTTGTTCTTAAAATAGTTAATAGATTAGCAATAATAGAATTTCCAATTTGTTTTTGGGCAGGAGACAAATCTAAGCAATTGAGGAATTTTTGTAGGTTATTTAGGGCAACAATCAAGTTATCGATATTAGCTTGAGAAGGATTTTGAAAGACAGCTTGAATAGCTTGACCAAGAGCTTGAAGAAGTCTAACGAATTCTGTAAGTTCGGACTTAGAGATGTTAATATGACTGCAAGCTCTGACTTCGCAACAATCATTACCATAAAATACTTTTCCATTATTTTTATTGTTCATCTGTTCATTCCTTTCTTTCATAGAATCAATAGTCATTACTATATATTAAAATGAAATTTAAACTAAATTCGTGATGGACAAACTACTATTTCTAAAAAATAAGAAATTGGCCCACCTAGCACAAATAAGTAAATTATAGAGAAAGTTTTATATGATTTAAAGAAGAAAAGTTCAACATAAAAAAACTGCATGCCAACTGTTGAGGGATTTAACAATTGGCATGCAGTTCGTGGATTGGATTTTATTTGTATTGATTTAATCTTTCAAGGGCTGTTTTAGGTAGGATTGGAATTGAAATAGTAAAAGTTGTACCATCTTCATTACTAGTCATTTTTAATGTACCATTATGATTTTGAATAATTTTTTTCGTTACTGACAAGCCGAGCCCTGTGCCGGAATCTTTTGTTGAGAAGAATGGATCAAAGATATATTCTTGAATGGCTGGTGGAATACCAATCCCATTATCAGTGAAAGTAATACGAACAAAATTATCTAGGCGGTAACTAGTGATTTGGATAGAAAGTTTGTTTTCGCCTTGAGCATCGACAGCGTTCTGGAATAAGTTTAAAAAAACTTGTACAAGTTCATGACGATCAATATGGACTAATACATCATCTAATTCGGTAGAAAAATTATAATCAATTGAAATGTTATGTAAAAAGACTTCACTAGCTAGTAACTGTTGAATATACTCACGTAAAAATGTATTAATAGGAAACGGTTCTCTTGTAAATTCGCGTGTTTTTGAAATAGATAAAAATTTTGTAATGATACTATTTGCGCGATCTAATTCAGGAATAAGTAAGTTTTTAAATAGTTCTTTATTAGATGGAGAAACACTCTCTTGCAAAAATTGTAAATATCCTCGTACGGTTGTAAGAGGATTGCGTACTTCATGTGCAATCCCAGCTGCGATTCGCCCTGCTAACGAAAATTTCTCTGCATCACGTTCTGTGTTTAAATAATGAAAAACACTAATAACTCTAAAAATCTCTCCGTTATAATCACGAATAATTCGGTTATTTAAAATGCCATAGTTTTTGTCTAAAACTTCTTCATTATATATTTCAGTGCCCGTTCTTAATGTTTCAAGTGCTTTAATTTTTTCTTCTGGCAAGTTTAGTAATTGTTGAATTGGCTTCCCAATTATATCATTTCGTACTACACCAAAATCATCTGCGGCAGCTTGATTACATAAAGTTATATTTCCTTTACTATCAACAAAGGTTACATGATGTGAAAAAGCATCAAAAATATGAACAAAGTATGTTTCAAGTTGTTTAAATAAAAACAATGAATCGCAAGTAAGTTGAAAATCAGCCTCTTTATTCTCTTTTGGTATGTTTTGAATGGAATGAGTCGATCTCGTTTTCTTTATTTGTAAACCAATATGTGGATTTTTATATGTGAAATGATGTGGTAATTGATTCACAAGTTTTTCATAAAAACGTACTTTATTTTCTAGTTCTTCTATTCGTTTTTCATGAGATACAATATCATCGTTTGGAAGCATAAATAAATAACCCCTCAATTTAAAAATTCTTCCATCTAGTATATCATATTTTTATAAGGAGACTCTTAAAGAAGGGACTACTTAATGAAATTGATTGGTCGAAGTGTTCAGGAAGTGAGTAGAATGAATAGAAGATGAAGCTGAAAAGGGAGGGATATATTTTGCTTTTCATTGGAGTGACAGGGTGGGGAGATCATGATTCTTTATATATAGACCCCTATGAAAATAGAAATAAATTACGAACATATAGTGAGTATTTTCCTATAGTCGAAGTGGATAGTTCATTTTATGCGATGCAACCTGCACGAAACTATACAAAATGGGCAATGGAAACACCGAAAGATTTTTCTTTTATCGTAAAAGCATATCAAGGGATGACAGGACATATGAAAGGTGAAATCCCTTTTTCTACGTTTGATGAGATGTTTGATGTGTACAAACAATCTATTCTTCCTTTAATAGAAGCTGATAAATTAAAAACGATTTTATTTCAATATCCACCATGGTTTGATTGTAAAAAGAAAAATGTGGATTTTCTTCGATATACGAAAGAAAAAATGGAAGGGTTGCCGTGTGCGATAGAATTTCGAAATCAAACATGGTTTTATCCAGAAATGAGAGATAAGACGTTACAGTTTTTGGAAAAGGAGAAATGGATTCATACAATTTGTGATGAGCCACAGGCAGGGATGGGTTCAGTACCGCTCATATTAGAAGTAACGAATGCAGAGATGGTGTTAATACGTTTTCATGGCCGGAATGTTCATGGTTGGCTTGATAAAGGAGAAAATTGGAGAGCGGTTCGCTGTTTATATCGCTACAATAATAAAGAATTAGAAGAATGGGTAGAAAGACTAGAACAATTAAAAAAGAAGACAAAGGACATATATATACTATTTAATAATAATTCAGGCGGAGATGCAGCTGATAATGCGAAACAGCTTATGAAAATGATGAACATTACATATGGTGAGCCAAAGCCTGAGCAATTAAATTTGTTTGAATGATAATAAACAAGAAAGGCACTGTACAAACAGGGGGAATGTACAGTGCCTTTCTATATGAAAAAGAGGGGTAACAATGTTACTGAGCGTTTGGTTGATTCATCAATTGTTGGCTTCATAATAAATGATAATGGTTATCATTATCATTGTCAATAGTTTTCCGAAAAATAAATAAAAAACTTTTTATGAGATATTAACGATAGGGAGATCCCTAATAGAAGTTTGGCTGAAGTAAAGAATTGTTTCGAGGCAGATTTCCAGCAGCCCCCTGATAAAGTATAAAAAAAGAACAGCAATTAATGCTGTTCTTTTCCAGTGACGAATTGTTGTAAATCAAAAGGAGTTATCGCTTGGATAAATTCTTTTGAGATAAGTGTTTGAACAAGAGTACTTTCAGAAATAGAAGCACCTGTTTTCTTTTCATAAGCTTGTTTTAATAAATCAAGTTTTTCAGCCGTTTCTTTCGGTAATTCAATTGTTAATGTGTTCATAATTTCTCCCCCTTACTATTAGAGTACCACTACAATATAGGAGAGACAAGCAAAGAGAGTGTGAAACATAAAAAAGGTTACCATTTATAAATGGTAACCTTTTTTATGTATAAGAGTTATTAAGCAATACCGATATACTTTAAAGTTTTTGATGGAGTACTATGGTCAAAGAAGTGTTGTAAAAATGCAATGTCAACACCTGATTTGTATGCACAATATCCCCAAGTTTTTCGAAGTGTATGTGAGCTAATCCCTTCTAATCCAACTTCTTTTGCAGCTTTGTTTAAAATGTACCATGCATGTTGTCTCGTAATAGATTTTGTTCCCTTTTGAGACTTTAATAACGGTTCATTACGTTTCCAAGTTTTACGTTCTTTCATGTAGTCTTCGATCGCGTGCTGTAAGTCTTCATTTACAGCAAACCATTTATGTTTCTTTACTTTTTCATTGTAAAATAAAATGGAATGGCGAACATTTTCATTTTCATCGATTACATCACTAACTTTTAATTGTAAGATTTCACTTACTTTTAAGCCAGAATTTACAGCTAATACGAATAATAAGCCATCACGTTTCGAAGATTGTAAAAGTATATTTTTGATAGTTTCTAATTGTTTTTCATTTTGAATAGGTTGTCCTGCTTGTTTCATTTCACGCACTCTCCTCTTTTATATGTGTAAAGGAAAGGATTAACTTGTTTCTTACTATAAAGGGAGAGTGTGAATTTCATGTGAACTCCTAGTGAAATTAAGACAAATTATTTGACTTCTTTTACTTTTTGTAAATTAAAGTAGAATACAACACTATTAGTCGTGTTATATACGCCGTATTCGGCATGGTGGAGATCTAAAATGTTTTTTACAATAGATAAACCGAGACCAGTACCACCAGTATGACGGCTACGAGATGCGTCTAAACGGTAGAAACGATCCCAAATTTTTTCAAGACTTTCTTCTGGAATAGGGTTTCCTGTGTTTTCGATTTCGACTTTTACTGTATCTTCCATTGCCATAACGGAGACTTGTATTTTTTCTCCATCTGGCGTATAGCGAATTGCATTGCTAAGTAAGTTCACAACCACTTGCTCAATACGACTACGATTCGCTTTCACAAATATAGAAGGGTCTACATCTATATTCACTTGTAAATGTTTTTCCTCCATGCTAAATAATAACTTTGTATAGACTTGTTGAATTAATTCACCGATTGAGAATGTCGTCATATCTAGTTTGTACGTACCTGATTCTAATTTTGCTAATTCTAACATTTCAACAATAAGTCTGTTCATGTTTTCTGTTTCTTCTAAAATAACATCTGTGTAATACGTCGTATCTTTACTAACACCATCTTTAATTCCTTCTGCAAAACTTCTAATTACACTAAGCGGTGTTTTTAATTCGTGTGATACACCAGAAATGAATTCTTTTCGCGTTTTCTCTAATTGACGTTCACGTTCAATATCTTGTTGTAATTTTGTGTTGGCAACATTTAACCGATCGATTCGATCTTTTAAGTTTACAGATAACGTATTAATACTACCGGAAAGCCCGCCAATTTCATCGTCTGCTGTCACAGGTAATTTCTCACTAAAATCAAAATTGGCCATTTTCTTTGTAACGCGATTAATTTTAATTAATGGTTTCACAATGATTTTTGAATAGTAGAAGGATAACAAAATAATTACGAGAAAAACGATGATTAAAGCATAGACATAATAATCCTTTAAAACGAGCATTGCTTCATTAACAGGTTGCAAAGATGCTATTGCAAAAGCATATTCTGTAATTTTTCCATCTTTCATAATAGGTTTTACAAAGATACTATTTTTTATATTCTCCCCGCCATCTATTATATAAGTGTTCAATTGATGTGAGTTAGCAGTACCATTTCTAATAATTTCTGCAAAATATTGAACGGCTCGTAATGTTTCAATATCATTTGCAAGACGAACCTCGGCTTTCGATGGAAGCTGTAACTTAGATACAATACCAGTGAATTCAATTTGAGTCACAGGTTTGTATCGGCTTGTAAGTCTATTTTTAGAAGGGTTGCCATTAATGGATGAAAAATCTGAATTGAAACGTTCGTTTTGCCATCGATTATAACTTGTTGTTAATTCTATTGGTGTTATTGTTTTCTCTCGTACCAAACCGACGACATTTATCATGTCATCTTTTTTCAATCCTAAGTTTTCGAATTTTTTATATTCTTCGGGCGTTAAAAGATTATTGAGCGGAATGGAATATGTTTCATTATTTTTAGGATTAGTGACATCAATGTAGTAATTATTGTCACTTTTAATAATGCCTTCAGAATTTAAAAATTGCATATCAGCATTTGTTTTATCATGAAATTCTTGTTTTAGTTTTCTAATTTCTTCATAACTTTTACCACTTTTTTCGTAAGTATCTACGAACTTCTCAAAAGCAGTTTGAACTGTTTTTACTTTTTTATTAATATAAAATTTCTCTAAAAATAGAGATTGTCCTAGGAAAAAGAGGAGGAATATGATTGTAAATAATGTTGATGTTAATAAAAATAGTTTAAAGACGATACTTCTGTTTTTCACTGCGTCACCTCTTGTGAGAAATACTGTAAATGATTACTTTATTATAACAAACGTTACAAAAAAGTAGAGGAGAAAATCTGTCTCTTCCGAAAGTAGTTTTTAATAAAAAGTCACATAAAAAGAACTCGACAGACGTATGACGAGTTCTTTAATGTATTATTGTTGAATTGCTGCATCTAAAGCGATTTCAATCATTTCGTTAAATGTAGTTTGACGTTCTTCTGATGTAGTTTCTTCACCAGTGAAGATATGATCGCTTACTGTTAATACAGATAACGCATTTACACCGTATTTCGCTGCTAATGTGTAAAGAGCAGTTGTTTCCATTTCTACTGCTAGTACACCGTAATCTCCAAGTTTTTTAACCATGTCCATGCTTTCACGGTAAAATACATCTGCTGTTAAAACGTTACCAACACGAACGTGTAAGCCTTTTTCAGTTCCAGCATCGTAAGCTTTCTTTAAAAGGTCGAAGTTTGCAGCTGGTGCAAAATCAAAACCAGGGAATGTTAAACGGTTCATATTAGAATCCGTACAAGCTGTCATTGCAATAATAACGTCACGTACTTTTACGTCTTTTTGAATGGCACCGCAAGTTCCAACGCGAATTAAATTTTTAACTCCGTAGCTTTGGATTAATTCGTTTACATAAATAGAAATAGAAGGAACCCCCATACCTGTACCTTGAACAGATACACGTTTTCCTTTATAAGTTCCAGTGAAACCTAACATACCACGCACGTTATTATAGCAAGTAACGTCCTCTAGAAATGTTTCAGCAATATATTTTGCACGTAATGGATCACCTGGTAATAGAATAGATTCAGCAATTTCGCCTTGTTTTGCTTCGATATGTACACTCATGAAAAAGTCCTCCTTATAATGTATTGATAGAAATCAATATCATTTGCATTATACACTACGAATCCTTTCAATTAAAATCTTTTTATTATTTGTAATATGTGCAAAGCAGGAGGATTTCATAAATCATAATCTAGAATATATATGTAAGAAGTTTTGTATAAACAGAGACAATAAAAATGGTAGGTGATGTTTTGAAAAATCTTGTCATTGGACTTGTTGCTTTACTATTTATTGTAGTAGGAGGATTTTACATAAAAAAGTATCAGGAAACTACAGAGACTGTAGGTGATGTTCAGGAAGTAAAATGGGATGTGTCAAATGGAAAAGGAAATGAGAAGGTAAATATTTCGTTTCAATTATTAAATAATAAAAATAACGAAGTTCGTGGTGTGAATGATCAAATTCGGGCAATTATTGTAGACGGACAATTAAAGCATGTACAACAAATGAAACCTACATTCGCAGGGAATGGATCATATAAGGTATCTTCTAAAATAGCGAAAGATGAAGGATATACAATATTTTTATATGAAGACAAAAATAAGTCTGTGCAATCATTTGCGAAGAAAGATTTTGGGAAAGAAATGGACGAGAAAAATAAGAAAAAAGTAAAATTTCCAATCGATAGTGTACTTACAAAAAAAATAGGGGAGTATGAAGTTTCTCTTTTATTTGGTGCATTGCATCCAAATGAACCAGTGACGTTAACATTTCAATTCCAAGCGAAAAAGGGTGAAAAATTGAAATTACATTCAGAAAGAGGAGAAGTAGAGGCGCTCTATATCGTGGACGAAACGAGAGAAAACTTTTTATACGCAATACCTGTTGATACAGATGAGCAATTACAATATCGTATTACATTTCCTAGTGAAGGAACGTATAAAATATGGGGGGATTTCTATATAAATGGTAAGAAATATGAAAAAGAATTTATTGTACAAGTTCAAAAAAGAAAAAACAGCTAAATCTTTAGCTGTTTTTTCTTTTTCCTATTAATTTTGTTACAGAGAGCATTGTAAGTGGTAAAGAATGATTCTTTCTAAATGCCAAATATTTACCGCTCCATGCTGGTTTATATTTTTCTTTAAAATGTCGTAACCCGCTGAAGCTATACGTATATCGAACATTATTAAAGATGGCAGCAGCAACCCGTTCAGACCAGAAAGATTGTGTCGATAAACCTACATTTGAAAGTGGTGCCATACCAATATTAAAGGAATGATATTCATTTTCTTTGGCCCACTGGAATAGGTGGATGAAAATTGCATCCATAATGCCGCTAGGTGCATCTGGATAATATCGCATTAAATCAACAGATAATGATCCGTCTTGATATACGGGCATAAAGGTTGTGAATGCGATGATTTTTCCATCCACATCAGATAATGTAGCGATAGGTGCTCGGCTAATATATTCACGATCAAAGTATCCGAGTGAAAAACCTTTCTCTTTTTTACCACCGAGCCACGCATCTGAAACTTTTTTTAATTCTTCATATAGTTCGTCTGAGAACGGTGGCTGGTGAATAGAGAATGTATAGCCTTCTCTTTCAAAACGGTTGAAAGTAGCTCGCATACCGGCACGTTTTTTTCCTGTTATTGTAAATGCATTCAAATCAACGACAGCCTCTTCACCAAGCTTAAAGAAGTTATAACCAAAATCATGATATAAACTCATCCATTTACTTTCGATTTGGTAGAATACACAAATGTACCCAAATCGATCAGCCTCAGCTAAAAACTCTTGTAACACAGTACGGTAGGAGGAAGAATCACCAATTGGATCACCTAGTACAATAAGACGCTTTCCAGTTATAGAGAAGAGAAGGAGTGCTTTCCCATCACTACTGAAGAAGAATTGTTTATCACCTAAAAATCCTAAATGACTAAGTACATTTCCGTTATGTTCATCTAAAAAGTTTTGTAACCTTTTGTCATTAGCTGGTTGCCCGGGAAATTCATTTCGATAACGATTGGCAATGAGTGAGCCAATCAGTAAAAAGGTAGGAACGAAAAAGGCAGCTGCTAATGCACTTCGTTTCACTTGTGTAATATTACGAACAACAAAATCAGGTTTAAAAGCTTCTTTTGCACCTGCAAATAAAATACCTAGGTTTTTATATAAATATAACGTTACAAGTAAGAATATAAAAACTTTTACCATATCAGAAAGTGAGACTTCCATTTTCTCGCGCACAAATCTTTTTCGAAGCATATATAATACCGCGAGTACGATTAATAAAATAAACGTTTCTTCAATATCAATTCCTTTTAGTGTATTAAAGATAGCCGCTCCAATTAAAGAAACAATCGTCATATAATAAGAGCGTTTTGTTCCATAATATATCCCACGTGAAAGGATTAGGAGGAGAATACCGAATGTTAGTGATAAGCTAAAAGAAAATTGAATAAGATGTTTTGGAGCTAGAATATGTAAGGCGTGTGCTCTGTTTATACTTGTCGGTAGAATGGTCGATAAAATAACCATTAGTCCAGCAAATACTGTTAAAGCAGCAGATGCCCATGAACCAAGCTTTCCTAGAAAATCACGCTGCAAAGTCCATATAACACCAGTTGTTTCTAATGCAGGCGCAATAAAAGGTTTATCTTCAAACTTTTTAATGGCCACACCTGTCATTTCAAAAGCTGCAAAAATAAGGCCAAGGCAGAAAGGTAAAATGTAATAGACGAGGCGATATAATAACATAGCAGGTAGTAATACACCTGTATCAATGCCGTACTGTCCGAGTCCAGTTAAAAAGACAAGATCAAATGAACCAAGTCCACCAGGTACAAGACTAACAACGCCAGCTAAAGCAGCAATTACATACACACCTAAAAACTTTTGAAATTCGATGTCAATACCAAATAATATTAATATGACATACATAACAATACCAGCAGATACCCACTCAACTAATGAAACTAGTGAGTATAAAACAGTTGGGTTTTTCTCTTCTCCTTCTTCTTCTTGTCCTTCAGTTTGCTTTGTTTTTCTATTTTTTAGTTTAGAAAAGCCAATATATATAGGGACGAAAAGAGCGAAAAAGATAAGAACAGGCCATAGCCACGGTTTTTCATGCAAAATAAAACTTGTGTCTAATATTCCAATCAGGCCGAGGAATGAAAGAATGGCTAATCCGTTAATAAAAGCAGTTGTCATCCAGGCGATACTTTTAATAAGTTTGCCATTTTCTTTTATGTATGGACGATAAAGCATTGTGCGTACACCAGCTCCAACGAGACCACCAAATCCGATAAAGCCATTTAAAGTATTAGCAATCCATGAGATGCGGAAAATCTTTTGGACTGGTATATCAGCTTTTAAATAACGAAGCATAACATAGTCATAAAAGAACATTGTTGATACGGCAAATGCGCCAAGTGTAATTGCTAAAAAAACTCCTCCGGTTGGAATGTTTTTAATTGTATCGATTGCTTCTAAAAAAGAAATGCCTGCTAATTCTTTTTTTGCTTGAAAGAATACAATTGTTAATACAACAAATGGGAAGATAATTTTCCCGATTTGTAAGAAACGTTTCCATGAAAACGACATAAATACAACTCTCCTTGTATAAGAAAACTGAGACAATAATATTATTATGACAAACTTCAAGAAAAATAAAAAGGTAAATTCCTGTATGGGGAAGCTATTTTTTATAAGGATTATATTTGAAAGAGTATTTCGTTTGTCAGAAAATTAAGTTAAAATGAAATGAAAGAAGGAAGAGAGGGGAAGTAGATGATAATAATAGGTTATGCGGGATATGAGTTAGAGAAAGCAAAACCTAATACATCAGAAGATTTTTTTAATAGATCTGAAGTGACATATATATTAAATGATAAAGAAAGAACCTTTTCTGTTTTATATGTTCGGTATTTTGAAGAAGTTTTACAAGAAATTACTCCTTTTGAAGGAAATCCATTATGTAAAGTAGAAAATCAAGACATATATTTGCGGGATATTGTAGCGATATGTTGTTTACTAAAAGAGAATGAGCTACGTACGCAAAAACGTTTGTATTTAAATAATATAGAAGTATTTGAAAAATATTTTGATAAGGAAACGGTGTTGAAAGTACAAGAAATATTGGCTGAATTACATAAAAATAAAAGAGTAGAAATAGCGTGAAATGGCAAAGGAGAGGGAAAAAATGTCTAATCTGATGGTTGAAAATCAAACAGAACAAGTTTCTATATTTTTAGAAGATGTTATTACTTTGATAACCAATTATGTAAATTATCATACGTTGCCTTCTTTATTAGAAGAGACACCGACAGGGAACGAGCAATATTATATAGGGTTATTAGCATCAATAAGGCGTCTTCTCGTTTTTTGTGAAGAAGGACATGATGCATGTTTTGTTTTGTTGAATAGCCAGCCATTTCGAAAAACAGCAGCTGAAAAAATTTTATATAAAATTTATCATCAAGTAATTGCAGAGTTTTTTTCACCAAAGAGTGATCATTGGTATGAAAATAGTCGCTCTGCCTATACAGGGAAAAATTCCATCGTGTTTCAACAAACGCCACCTGTATCTATAGAGCAAGTAATGAAGAATTTAGAAGGTAAATTTCAATTGATGCGTGAAGAACTAGAATATTATGAGACGGATTACCAAACAAAGATGTTACACAAATATTAATTGCGAAAAAGAAGCTAAGGGGACTTAGCTTCTTTTCCTTTTGTACAGTTATATAAGGGATTTCCTTTGAATATATTTAAGGGGATAGCATTAAGGAGGTGTAACATGAGTCAGCAAGGTGTATTTACAGATTACTTTCATGAAGTAGAAAGCTGGTGTGAAAGTGTTCTTCACGTATTAGATAGCCGTGCGATGGAAGTGTATGATGTCCATATGCTTGCTTATAAAATTCAAACGTTATTAGACCGTATGAAAGAGCATGAGTATGATACAGATGCAGAGTTTATGTATGAAATAAGTGATGATGTAGAACATATTCAGCATCATTTGCAGGAAGTATTTGTACAGGGAGAAGAGGAATATGAACTATATGAAAGAGGGGATAGTGAACGAGCTGTTCCAATTGGAGGGCATACACTCCCACCATTACCATATCCGTATAATGCGTTAGAACCGTATATATCTAGAGAAATTATGATGTTACACCATGATAAACATCATCGCAGTTACGTGGAAGGATTAAATAAGGCAGAGAAGATGATGGAAGAAGCGAGAAAAACAAATCAATTTGATTTAATTAAGCATTGGGAAAGAGAAGCGGCCTTTCATGGATCAGGTCATTACTTACACACGATATTTTGGAATAACATGAAAAAAGGTGGCGGCGGAAGTCCAAGAGGGGCTCTTTCACACCGAATTGAACAAGATTTTGGAAGTTTCTTGCGTTTTCAAAAACATTTCACAGAAGCAGCCTCTAAAGTGGAAGGTTCAGGATGGGCGATTCTCGTTTGGGTGCCACGATCGGGAAGATTAGAAATTTTGCAGAGTACACTTCATCAATTATTTACACAATGGGATACGATACCGCTCCTTGTACTAGACGTGTGGGAACATGCGTATTATTTACAATACCAAAATCGTAAAGATGAATATATAAAAAACTGGTGGCATGTTGTAAATTGGCCTGATGTAGAAAAAAGATTTGAAAGTGCAAAACAAATTGAATGGACACCGTATTAGACGCATATTGTATGCGTCTTTTTTATCCCGTAAACGCCCGAATATTGAGGGCTATTAATCAGTGGAGGATGGACAAAGCTCTAACTAATTAAAGTTTTGCTTTATTGAGAAGAGAAGGAGATTTCGTTCATATTTTAAAAGGCCAAGCATACACTTGTACAAAAAGTGCCAAAAGGACGTGGGGGGAAATATGAGACGAATTTGTGTAATCATTACGCTTCTTATTATGTATGCAAGCGTTATGCCAATTCCTACATATGCAAAGATGAACAGCAATGTCAGTGCTCGTAATGCTGTATTAATGGAGCAACATTCTGGACGTGTATTATATGGAAAAGCAGAACATGAGCCGCAAAAAATTGCTAGTATAACAAAAATTATGACTGCCTTGTTAGCTGCTGAATCAGGAAAAATGAAAGAAATGGTCTCGGTTAGCAATGAAGCAGTGAGAGTAGAAGGATCAGCAATTTATTTGAAGCCTGGACAGAAAGTAAAGTTAGAGGATTTAGTATACGGACTCATGCTTAGATCTGGTAATGATGCAGCACAAGTAATTGCTGAAAATGTAGGAGGGAGTATAGAAGGGTTTGTATATTTAATGAATGAAAAGGCGAAACAAATTGGAATGAAAGATACTCACTTTTCAAACCCACATGGTTTGGATGGAGATGGATCCCATTATTCATCGGCCTATGATATGGCACTTTTAACGAAGTATGCAATGGGGAACGAAACCTTTAAGAAGATTTTTGGGACAAAAACGTATAAATCAGATTCGTGGGATTATCCGTGGAAAAACAAACATAAACTTGTGACGTCTTATTATGAATTTGCAACAGGAGGAAAAACAGGCTTTACGAAGAAAGCAGGACGGACGCTTGTTACAACAGCATCAAAAGATGGACTAGATCTAATTGTCGTAACTTTGAGCGCTTCTAGCGATTGGGATGATCATATGAATTTATTTGATAAAGGTTTTAAACGTTTCAAGCAAACGAACGTTGTAGGACAAGGAGCGCTTGCTGAAATAACTGAAAAGAAATATGCCAATCATGTTTATACGAAAAATAGTTTTGCGGTGCCATTAACTGAGCAAGAAAGAAAGGATGTCGTAGTAAAAGTTGAACTCGATAAAAGTGCAAAACTTAAAGATGGCGTAAAGGTTGGGAAGACAGAAATTTATGTTGGCAATGAGAAAATTGGAGAACGGAATTTATTTTATAGTAAACGAAAATTAGTAGCTACAACGGGAATGTACTGGAATAATGTGAAAGAAATCTTTTCTCATATGATAGGTGTTGGGAGCGATGGTTAATCTCGTATGGGTAGCGATGGCAGTCATAGGGATCGTATATGCCATGATAAATGGAACGATGGAAGCAATAAATAAAGCTGTATTTGATGGAGCAAAAGACGCAGTAACAATTTGTATAGGACTCATTAGTGTTTTAGTATTTTGGCTCGGTTTAATGAAAATTGCAGAAGAAGCAGGATTGTTAAGGAAGTTAGTGTCACTTTTTATGCCGATAGTCAAAAAGTTGTTTCCAGAAATACCGAAAGATCATCCGTCAATGGGATTTATTTTATCGAATATGATGGCAAACTTTTTTGGATTAGGTAATGCAGCAACGCCGCTTGGTATTAAAGCGATGGAACAACTGAAAGAGTTAAATGGAGGAAAAGATTCGGCGAGCCGTTCAATGGTGACGTTTCTCGCTTTAAATACATCAGCTATTACTTTAATTCCTACGACTGTCATCTCGATTCGAATGACTTACGAATCAGCGAATCCTACTGAAATTGTTGGGGTAACATTCATTGCACAAGTGCTTTCTATGATTGGAGCAATTTGGATTGACCGCTATTTTTACCGAAGAAGGAGTAGGAAGGGGCGGAAAAAATGAGTATTGTAAATACGATATCACTATGGGTAATTCCTTGTGTAATTGGTTTTATCCTTCTATATGGCACGATAAAGAAGGTTCCGACCTATGAATCTTTCGTTGA
Source organism: Bacillus sp. SH7-1 (assembly GCF_008042405.1). Lineage (NCBI taxonomy): Bacteria > Bacillati > Bacillota > Bacilli > Caryophanales > Bacillaceae > Bacillus > Bacillus sp. SH7-1. The sequence goes on along the minus strand of NZ_QNUD01000041.1, from coordinate 68,428 downwards.
GGGAGGAAAGGAAGGGATTCAAATTGCGATCTCTATTTTACCGTTTATGGTTGGAATGCTCGTATCTATTTCCATATTTCGAGCTTCAGGTGCATTAGATGCAATGATATCAGTAATGAAGCCGATGTTAGATTTAATTCATGTTCCAGCAGAAATTGTTCCACTAGCACTTATACGCCCTATTTCAGGCTCTGCTGGTTTAAGTATAACGACCGATTTAATTGCCACATATGGGCCAGACTCGTTTATTGGAAGATTGGCTTCTACGATGCAAGGGAGTACAGATACGACTTTTTATATTTTAACAGTATACTTCGGAGCTGTTGGAATTAGAAAAATGGGAGATGCATTAAAAGTAGGACTTTTTGCCGATTTAATCGGAATTATTTGTTCAATTGTGTTTGTTTCTTTAATGTTTAAGTAATACTATTCATTTTTTATGCTATTTCGCTTATAATATGTATACGACCACTATTAAGGTGCTGCTTAATAGTGGTTTTTTTATGTGGTATTTTTGACAAAATGATGAACTTTTATTGTGAGCAATATGAAAAAAATGGACAATAATAAAAGGTAAAAACATGATTTGACCTTTATATGTTTATTATCATCGCTATGTTGTTTAAGTAAGATGAAGCGAACAGCCGTCAAGCGTATGCGGTTGCCAAGTCTTTCTAATGTAAGGTAAGATAAATTCGAGGTGAAAAAAAGAAATGGAACGATTACAAAAAGTGATTGCACAAGCAGGTATTGCATCGAGAAGAAAGGCTGAGGAATTAATTCAGCAAGGAAAAGTGAAAGTTAATGGAAAAATAGTGAAGGAGTTAGGAACGAAAGTAACTCCTCAAGATAAAGTAGAAGTAAATAACATCCCTCTTGAAAAAGAAGAACCTGTTTATTTTTTACTATATAAACCAACTGGCGTAATTTCAAGTGTATCAGATGATAAAGGCAGAAATGTTGTAACAGACTTTTTCCCAGAGATTACACAACGTTTATTCCCAATCGGACGCTTAGATTATGATACGTCTGGCGTATTATTAATGACAAACGATGGGGACTTCGCAAACGTATTAATGCACCCTAGATATAAAGTTGAAAAAACATATGTTGCAAAAATAAAAGGTCCTCTAACAGGTGAGAAAATCCGCATGTTAGAACGTGGTGTGACGTTAGAAGACGGGAAAACAGCACCAGCGCGTGTGAAGATTATTTCTTGGGACAAGCGTAAAGAAATGGCGATTGTACAATTAACAATTCATGAAGGACGTAACCGTCAAGTACGTCGTATGTTTGAAGCGTTAGATTGTAAAGTAGTGAAACTAAAGCGTGAACGCTATGCTTTCTTAGAAGTAGGAAGTCTGCGACCTGGTGATGCAAGAGAATTGACACCACATGAGGTGAAACAATTACGTGCATTGGCTTCTACAAAGCCTCGCTAATCGATATTGTGAAACTTTCACCAGTGGAATGCTCCGCTGGTGATTTATTAAAAAATACATATATTCATCACTCGTCGAAGAGAGGGGAGACAATATGAAAAAAAATCGCTTATTATTTCGCGTTATTATTCTACTCATTTTATGCGGTGCTGTAGGATTTACACTTTATCAAGGATTCTTTGCTGATAAAGAGAAAATGCAAATTGGAAAAGAAGCACCTAACTTTGTTGTGACAGATTTAGAAGGAAAGAAAATTGAATTAAAAGATTTAAAGGGAAAAGGTGTATTTTTAAACTTTTGGGGCACTTGGTGTAAACCTTGTGAGAAAGAAATGCCTTATATGAATGAACTATATCCAAAGTATAAAGAAAAAGGCGTTGAAATTATTGCGTTAGATGCAGATGAAACAGAAATTGCTGTTAAGAACTTTGTGAAACAATATGATTTGAAATTCCCAGTTGCTATTGATAAAGGAACAAAAATCATAGGGACATATGGAGTAGGACCGTTACCGACAAGCTTTTTGATTGATAAAGATGGAAACGTAGTGGAGCAAATTATAGGTGAACAAACGAAAGAACAGCTAGAAGGTTATTTAAAGAAAATTACGCCGTAATAAAGAAAGCCTTTACATAGGAGGTGCTTACCTATAGTGCCTCTGGTTTAAAAATTCTGAGTATTGCGGTAACTTAAGGTTAGAATATACAATAGTACATATAGATACAGGGCGGTGAGAGTGTTGAAAGAAATTAAGTGTGAATGTGGACATGTGAATCCAATAGGAACTGTTTTTTGTGAAGCTTGCGGGAAACCATTTGAAAGTAATGAAAATATAAAACTATTGGATATGCGCTATGAGGGGAGTGCTCGTAGATCTCTCACGCAAACAAAAACGATCGTCGATAAAATTTGGAGCTTTTTCTCTTCTGTAAAAGTAGGTGTATGGCTCATTGTAATCACTTTAGCTGCATCGGCGATTGGAACTATTTTTCCGCAAGAAATGTACATAACTCCAGGGGTTGCACCAGATGAATATTATAAACAAGAATACGGATTTTTAGGACAATTATACTATCAGTTAGGATTTAATAATTTATACGGTTCATGGTGGTATATGATGTTAATTGCTTCAATTGGTATTTCACTTGTGATATGTAGCTTAGATCGTGTTATTCCGCTTTATAAAGCTTTAAAAAAACAAGGGGTGAAAAGACATCCTAGCTTTTTAAAGAGACAAAGATTATACGGCACTGGTACACCGCAAGCTGGTGATTTGGAAAGAATCCAAATGAATTTAAAGAAAACGAACTATAATGTGAAAGTGGAAGACGGAAACGTTTTAGCAGAAAAGGGACGTTTCTCGCGTTGGGGTCCATATGTGAATCATATCGGTCTTATTATCTTTTTATTCGGTGCAATGCTTCGTTTTTTACCGAGTATGTACGTAGACGAAGCGCTTTGGTTACGTGATGGTGAAACGAAAGAAATACCAGGGACGGATGGGCAATACTATTTGAAAAATGAGAAGTTTATAAAGGAAGTTTATGATAAAAGTAAGGACAAGGAAGTTTATGATGAAGCAATTGACCGTGTAGGTGATAAAATGATTGCGAAAAACTTCCAAACGAATGCTGTATTATATAAAGCGATCGGCGAAAATATAGCAGGACAAAAACCGAAATTGGAAAAGGTAAAAGAAGCGGAAATTCGAGTGAATGAACCGCTGAAATTTGATCAATTTGCTATTTATCAAGTGGATTATAAAGAAAGTGAATTTAAAAGCATGTCCTTCCATTTGCAAAATAAAGAAAATAATCAAAAGTGGGGACCAATTAAAGTTGATTTAACGAATCCTACAGAAAAATATGATTTAGGAAATGGTTATTCTTTAGAACTATTAAGCTATTTCCCTGATTTTTATTTTGATGAGAATGGAAGACCGAACACAAAAACGAAATTACCAAACAATCCTGCATTCGTCTTTAAAATGTTTACGCCTGAAACACCAGATGGTGAAGTGAGTTTTGTTGGTATTCAGCAAAATATAGAACCTGATGGGAACAATAAGTATAAAATGTCATTCGCAGGTGTTGAAATGCAAAATGCAACAGCACTTACTGTAAGGAAAGATTTAACGCTTTGGATTCTCGGTATTGGAGGATTTATATTTATGGTTGGTGTCATTCAAGGAATGTATTGGAATCATCGCCGTATTTGGATACAACGCGTTAATGATGAATGGTGGATTGCAGGACATACGAATAAAAATTGGTTCGGTTTAAAGAAAGATATTGAAAGAGTACTAGAAGGTACAGCAATTCCGCAACCAAACGATAAAGTAATCGATAAAAAAATTAGTTAAGGTGGGGAAACGATATGGTGCAAATAAGTAGTAACTTTCTCTTTACCGCATTTATTTTATATTTAATTGCAACTCTATTTTTCGGGGGAGCAATTAAAGAAAAGGGTCATAAATGGGCAAATGTAGGAATAACGATTACAATTTTAGGGTTTATTGCACAAACAGTATATTTTATTACAAGATGGATTGCATCAGGACATGCACCAGTTAGTAACTTTTTTGAATTCGGTACGTTTTTCGGCATGATGCTAGTCGGAGCATTTATTGTCATGTATTTTATGTACCGCGTAAGTATAATTGGACTCTTTGCATTACCAGTTGCGCTTTTATTAATTGCCTACGCGAGTATGTTTCCGAGGGAAATATCGCCGCTTATTCCATCTTTGAAAAGTAATTGGTTACATATTCACGTGACGACTGCAGCAGCAGGACAAGCGATCTTAGCGATTAGTTTTATAACGGGCGTTATGTATTTATTGAAAAATGTAGATCAATCAACGAGAAGCAAACGTACATTTTGGTTAGAAACTGTGGTGTTCACACTTGTTTGTACAGTTGGATTTATTGGAGTAACAACGGTATTTTCTAGTATGAAATATGAAGCGAAGTTTCAATGGATTGATAAAAATGAACAACAAGTGGAGATGAAGTACAATCTTCCGGCTTTAGTGGGACCGCATGAAGGGAAGTTATTGACAGAAAATAAATTAGAACCGACAGTTGAAGTTCCGGCGATTGTAAATGCCAAAAAATTAAATACTGTAATTTGGTCAGTGTTAGTTGGAACATTACTTTATATTGTATTAAGACTTATTTTAAGGAAACGAGTATCAGCAGCACTTCAGCCACTAGTGAAAAATACGAATAGTGATTTACTAGATGAAATCGGATATCGCTCTATTGCAATTGGATTCCCAGTTTTCACATTAGGTGCATTAATTTTTGCGATGATTTGGGCTCAAATAGCGTGGACACGTTTTTGGGGATGGGATCCGAAAGAAGTTTGGGCACTTATTACTTGGCTCTTTTATGCTGCGGTATTACATTTACGTTTATCAAAAGGGTGGCACGGAGAGAAGTCAGCTTGGCTAGCGGTAATTGGTTTTGCAATCATTATGTTCAACTTTATTGTAGTAAACTTAATTATCGCGGGTTTACATTCATACGCATAGAGAAATAAAATAGGAGAGTGAATGTCACTTTCCTATTTTATTTTTGTCAACTTTTCTTCTTTTTTGAGAAAAACATGACAAAGTAGCGGTTGATTTTGTAAAATGATGTCGAGGACATTATATACCGTTCAAAAAAAATACATAGTTTTGGAAAAAAATTGAACAAACTTTATTATTCTTGTGAAGCATAATATGGGAAGTGAAACATTTAGAAGATTGCTTAAATAAACGAGAATAGCGCAACATAATAGTGTAGAAGGGTAGGTGTGAACCGTTGTGGTAAAAGTACGCAACGGGTAAAAATGGAAAATGAATCAAGAATTTTAATTGTAGACGATGAGGATCGTATTCGTCGTTTGTTGAAAATGTATTTAGAGAGAGAACAATACACAATTGATGAAGCAGACAATGGTGATACAGCTTTAGAAATGGCGTTACAAAATGATTATGATTTAATCCTATTAGATCTTATGATGCCTGGTAAAGATGGTATCGAAGTATGTAAAGGGGTCCGTGAGAAGAAAGCGACGCCAATTATTATGTTGACAGCAAAGGGTGAAGAAGTAAACCGAGTACAAGGGTTTGAGGTAGGAACTGATGATTATATTGTGAAACCATTTAGCCCACGTGAAGTAGTGCTTCGTGTGAAAGCGGTCTTACGCCGTTCTGTACCAACAACATTCTTTACACAAGATACAACGACAAAAGATGTTACTGTGTTCCCTCATTTAACAATTGATAATGATGCACATCGTGTTACAGCAGATGGTAATGAAGTGAACTTAACACCGAAAGAGTACGAATTACTATTATTCTTAGCGAAAGCTCCTGATAAAGTATTTGATCGTGAGCAATTGTTAAAAGAAGTATGGCAATATGAATTCTTCGGAGATTTACGTACAGTTGATACGCATGTAAAGCGTTTACGTGAGAAGTTAAGCAAAAAATCACCAGATGCTGCGAAGATGATTGTTACCGTTTGGGGCGTAGGTTACAAGTTTGAGGTTGTGAACGACTGATGCTTTGGAGAAGTGTAGTAGGGAAGTTATGGATGACCATATTACTTCTCGTTTCGTTTGTACTTGGATTTGTTGCGATTTTACTTTCACAGTTTTTTAGAACATATTATGTTGATATGAGTGAAGCTAGGCTTCAAAAAGTTGCAACAAGTGTTTCAGAGTTAATTGAAGAAGGTGCCGATGTAAAAACGATTGAGAATATCGCGTACAAATTCTCTGATCCACTTTCAAGGATTATTATTGTAGAAGATGGTAAGGAAATTTCATCTTCACCGAAACAAGAAGGATTAGTCACTCTTACAATGGATGACTTAAAAGAAGATAAAGAATTAGCGGCTGTTTTTACAGACAAAAAAGAAATTAAGAATAACATTAGAAAAGCCTCTAATAGTAGAAAGAATAAAAATACTGAAAATGATATTATGATTGTCGGAAAACCAGTACACTCCAAAAATCAAAGTGCAGTGTTCGTATACGAATCTTTACAAGTTCCGATACAAGGTATGGAGAGAACGACTGATTTTATATTCTTATCAGCGGGGATTGCAATTATATTAACAACTTTCTTTGCATTCTTCTTATCTACTCGAATTACAGCACCACTCCGTAAAATGCGTGAGGTTGCTTTTGAGGTTTCACGTGGGAAGTTTGATGCGAAAGCTCCTATGGTATCTCAGGACGAGATTGGTGAGCTTGCAACGGCCTTAAATCAAATGGGGAAACAGTTGAAGTTTAATATGAATGCTCTGCAGCAAGAGAAAGAACAGTTAGCTAGTATTTTAAGTAGTATGGCAGATGGGGTTATTACGTTAAATCAAGAAGGTGAAGTCGTTGTAATCAATCCGCCAGCGGAACATTTCTTGCAAGTTTGGCAAGAAGAGAAAGAAGTAGAGTTAAGTAAAAAGCTCCCTTCTGAACTTGTTGAACTATTCCATCTAGTTGTAGAAAGCGAACAACAACAAGTGGTTGAAATTAATTTACAAAAAGGTAACTATGTAGTTCTTATGACTCCGCTTTACAATCAAACGAAAATTCGCGGGGCGGTAGCTGTATTACGTGATATGACGGAAGAACGCCGTCTGGAGAAGATGCGTCAAGACTTTATTGCGAACGTATCACATGAACTTCGTACACCGATGGTCATGCTTCAAGGGTATAGTGAAGCAATTTTAGATGATATTGTGCAAACGAAAGAAGAAATTAATGAGTTTGTTCAAATCATTTATGATGAATCTGTTCGTTTAGGTAAACTTGTAAATGAATTATTAGATTTAGCGCGTATGGAAAGTGGTAATGTAGAGTTACATATAGGTGAAGTTGATATTCATCCTTTCGTTGAAAAAATAGGTCGTAAATTCCAAGGTATTGCAAAGGATAAAGAAGTTGCATTAACGGTTGATTTCCAAAATCCAATTGAGCAATACCCGTTTGATGCAGATCGTATGGAACAAGTATTGACAAATTTAATTGATAACGCAATTCGTCATACAAATGCAGGTGGACATGTAACGCTTGTAATTGATACGAAAAATAATGGTCTTATTTTTGAAGTGCAAGATTCGGGCGCGGGCATTCCTGAAGAAGATATTCCATTTTTATTTGATCGTTTCTACAAAGCTGATAAAGCAAGAACACGTGGAAAAAAAGGTGGAACAGGACTCGGGCTTGCGATTGCAAAAAATATTGTGCAAGGCCATGATGGGAAAATTACTGTTTCAAGTGTTGTTGGAGAGGGAACTACATTCTCTGTATATTTACCGAATCGTATAATTTAGATATGCGTTTTTAAAGTTGATAATAAATAAAGTTCTACTGTTTTTTATTTTTTTGTAAAATCAATTAAATAAATAATAGTAGAACTTTTTTATCGTAGTTGAATGAAGAATAAGAGGGGTGTCGTAAAGCAATGAAATTATACACAAAAACAGGAGATAAAGGGACAACAAGTGTAATAGGTGGCAGAGTGGATAAAGATGATATCCGAGTGGAAGCATATGGAACGATAGATGAGGCGAATTCACATATTGGATATGCGATGACTAAGCTTCAAGGCGAGTCTTTTGGAGATATTTACAATGAACTTGAAAATATTCAACATGAACTATTTGATTGCGGAGGAGACTTGGCGATAGTATCGGGGAAAATTCCTTATAAAGTAAAAATCGAAATGGTCGAATGCTTAGAAAAAAGGATTGATTCGTATATAGAAGAAGCACCGCCATTAGAGCGCTTTATTTTACCAGGTGGAAGCGAGTCGGCAGCTGCTATTCATATTGCACGTACAGTTGTAAGGCGAGCAGAACGATGTATAGTGTCCTTACAAAAAGAAGGGGAAATAAACGAAGTTGTTCTAAAGTATGTAAATAGATTATCTGATTATTTGTTTGCAGTAGCTAGAGTAATAAACGCTCGAGTACAAGTAAAAGATGTGGAGTATAATCGCAGTGCAATCGTTTTTCGTGATAAGAAAGAGAAGGAAGTGGAGTGATCCACTTTCTTTTTTTGTATACTTTTTTCTGTAATATACCAAAATAGAGAAGGTATGGTGGTAATTAGAAAACGGAGGATGTATATGAAAGGTTTAAAATACGGCGTCATGTTATTGACTATATTGTTTTTATCTCAATTACATGTGTACGCAGAGGGAAACCGGTGGACATGGCCTGTTGAAGGGCAGATAAGTGATTATTTTGGGACAAGGCATGGAAAACACTACGGTATAGATATAGCGGCACCGATCGGCGCGGCGGTGGCAGCTATTCAAGATGGTAAGGTAACGAAGTCTTATTATTCAAGTAGTTATGGAAATGTTGTATTTATTAAACATGGAGAATATGAGGCTGTGTATGCACATTTAAATAAGAGATATGTAGTTCAAGGGGATTATATTTCAAAAGGAGAAATAATTGGAGAAGTAGGGAATACAGGAGAATCTCGAGGTGCACACTTACATTTAGAAGTTCATCAAGGAAGATGGACGATGGGAAAAAAGAATGCGATGAATCCATTGCTTGTTTTACATGAACAAAGAAACGAAGTCGTTTCTTCATCGTTATATGTCGTTCAAAAAGGGGACACTTTAGTTAGCATTGCACGGAAATTTAGCATGTCTGTTAAGGAAATTAAAGAAAAAAATGGGCTGCAGCAAGAGCTGATTTATCCAAATCAACAATTATACGTAAAGTAAAAAAAGAGCTAGTTTAACTAGCTCTTTTTTTTACCAAAAAATAAAGACACATATAAATCCAGAAATAGCTAAGTAGCTATATAAGTAAAATACCTTTGTTCTGGTTTTTTCGTTTGTTCGAAAAAGTACAATAGTCGGTTCAATTAAACCGATTGTCAAACAAAGTAGACCAAGGAGCATACAACCAATTGAAATGGAGTACAGGGCGATTTGTGGTGCTTGAAATGGAATCATCCATTTTAATAAAAATGCAATAAGTGCAGTGTAGCAAATGCTGCCGATGTATTTATTCAACGGCGCATTAGAACGGAAACCTGGAAGCTTTTTTAAGAAAGAGCGGGAAACAACTTCAGTTTGTAAAGATGTATGCTCTTCGATTATTTTTTGAGCTTCTTTTCCTTTTTGGAAAAGGGATAATATCCAGTTTCGCTTCCCTTGAAAAATAAATTGAGAAGTTGTTAAATAATGATCCACCTTCACTTTATTCCAACTTTTCCACGGATGACGCTCACACAATTTTAATTTACTCTCTGTTTTTTTATCATACTGATAAATACTGATGCCATCTTCGTCGAAAGTAGCATAGTATGTCTCGCTTGAGAATGTGCCTAAATCAATTGGACAGTAGAAAAGTAATTCTTTTTTTAAGTAAAAGTATTCTTTTCTTAAGTTTTTTTTCATTGTTTCTCGAATAGAGTGTCTCTTTTCTTTCTTCATGACATTTCCTCCATAATCCAGAAAATGTTCTTATCTTAACAATTCAACATCTTATCACTTTTAATTATATATGACTAGGGGATTTATAGGAGAAATGCCGAATGCTAAAAAATATGGGGTGTATTGTAAAATATAATGAATGGTTTTGATTATGTAAAATTAATAACTTATTTTTAATAAGTTACGATTTTTTTGTTCACAATCCAATCATGTTGTTGTATAATGAAGTGGAAAATAGAATATCGGTCTATCTTCGGGGCAGGGTGAAAATCCCGACCGGCGGTGATGAACTATATGTGATTTTGTTCTAAGCCCGCGAGCCGTTAAGGCAGGATTTGGTGTGATTCCAAAGCCGACAGTATAGTCTGGATGGGAGAAGATGGAGGTTCAAGCGTTCAAAAAAGATATGGATTTGAACGTCTGTTTGATGTGCCTTAAATTCTCCCTTTGTGTAAAACACAAAGGGTTTTTTCGTTCTATGAAAAAGTAGGCATAGCAGAACCTTTCCACTTTCCATGAGATGATCGATGGAAAAGGAGAGAGAAAGATGAAACAAAAAAACAGTGTAGTGCAGATGGTGAGTGTAGCGATGCTAAGTAGTATTGCATATTTACTGATGATGTTGGATTTCCCGTTCCCAGGGCTTCCGCCATTCTTAAAAATTGATTTTAGTGATGTACCGGCTCTAATTGCAGCGATTATCTTCGGACCAATTGCGGGAGTAATTGTAGAGGCGATAAAGAATATTTTACATTACGGGATTCAGGGAAGTTTAACGGGAGTACCAGTTGGAGAAATAGCTAACTTTATTGCAGGATGTTTATTTATTGGACCGGCAGCTTTCTTATTTAGGAAGTATCGTACTGTTAAGAGTTTAACGACAGGATTAATGCTAGGGACAATTACAATGGCGCTTATTATGAGTGTATTAAATTACATCATCATATTCCCAGCTTACACTTGGTTTTTAAATTCGCCAGCTATGTCTAGTGAGGCTATAAGAACAACGGTTGTAACGGCAATCTTACCGTTTAATTTGATTAAAGGGATTGTTGTGACAATTGTATTTGTAGCGTTATTCTCACGCTTGAAAGTATGGATGTTTGCAAAAATGAAAAATGCATAAAATATAAAGTGAAACTTTAATCAGTGGGGGTGTTCATCCCCTGCTGATTATTAGCCCTCACCAATCGGGCTGCCCGGCAAATAGCGAGGGCAAAAAAACCATTAGTAGTATGGAACTACTAATGGTTTTTTTATAAGTATCATGAAAACAAAAAATGTCCCTCATTAATATGAGGGACATTTTTTGAAGTTAATAAAAGACTATTCGAATTTTAAAGCATCGCCGTCAAATGATTCGTCAGCAACTTTAATTGAGTCAGTTGGACAACCTTCGAATGCATCCATCATATCTTCAAGTAATACATCTGGAATTTCAACGATACCTTGGTTATCGTCTAATGTTACGAATGCAATACCTTCATCATCATAGTCATAAATGTCTGGTGCAGCAGCGCCACAAGCACCACATGCAATACAAGTATCTTTATCAACGATTGTATATTTTGCCATCTTTTTTCCCTCCTGATAATATGTATGTGAAAAGCTCGCCATAAAAATTATAACCTTATTGTAAAACGGTTTTTAAAACTTTTCAACATAAAATTATAATGATAATGCTTATCAATTAGGGTGTCAACTAATTTTTGCATTATGTCATAAGATTTTCAAAATACGTAAATGTTATTTCGTTTGGTACAATAGAATATATACAAGTATATTTTGCCGATATGATAAGTTAGTGCAATCATACCAAAAAGCAATTAAGTTAGATTGAAAGGTGGAAGCGGGAATGCAACTACAATATACTTTATTGTATTGTTTAAAACAATTGAATGGTGAAAGGACCGTTTCTTCTATTTATTATTTATTAAAGGGAAAACGATCTTCGCAAACATTACAAGATGGAAATATGTTTCAGGTTTCTTTTTTGTTTGGAATATATAAATCATTAAATAGAATTGAATATGATCGTGAAGTTGCAAAGTTGTTGCAAGCAGATTTGATTCAAGAAATACATGGAAATACATATTTGTTAACACCTAAAGGTAAAATGCAGTTGCATACATGGGAGGGAGTGTATGCTTTTCCAGCGCATTTACATGGTTTGCACTATGGTGAATTAGGTGAAACATTTTGGAAAAGATTATCTTTAATTATTCAAACTATATCTAATTTACAACAGAATAATACGAAGTTTATTCCTATTCAACAAGATACAGAAATAATGATGTGGGTGAAACGCTTTTTAACAGGTATGCCGTATAGGCGAAATGAATTGGCGAAAAGATTATGGAAAGAAATACATAATCTTTTAGGGAAATGTGATGTGGTAGAAGCGACGATTGTAACATATAGATTAACAGGATATGAACGTATCGGTTGTACATTGCAGCAGTTAGCGGAAATTACGAAACAAGATATATTCAGGGTGTACTTTTTATTTTGGGGTGCAATTCATTTCCTTATACAAGAAGTTCGCGATAAAGGAAATGAATTTCCGTTATTAGCTGAGATTATTTCTTATCCGAATGAGAGAGCTGAATTATTTAGTTTATCAACGAAAAAAACATATAATTTTTGGAGGCAAGGGCGCTCATTAGAGGAAATAGCGACAATTAGAAATTTAAAGGTTGCAACGATAGAGGATCATTTTGTTGAAATTGCTTTGAGAGAAAGAGATTTTTCTATCGAGATGTTTATGGAAAAAGACAAAATAGATAAAGTAACAGAAGTAATTGATGCATTACAAACACGTAAGTTGCGTGAGTTGAAACAAGCGGTTGGAGAGGATATCTCTTATTTTGAAGTTCGTCTTGTATTGGCGCGGATGGAGGGTATAAATGAAACTTGAGGAATATTTATATAGGTGGTTTGGATATTCTGAATTTCGTCCAGGTCAAAAAGGGGTAATTACAGATTTATTGGAAGGAAAAGATGTTATAGCGATGCTTCCGACCGGAAGAGGGAAGTCTATGTGTTATCAGCTTCCAGGGCTAATGCAAGAAGGGACAGTACTTGTTGTATCACCATTATTATCTTTGATGGAAGATCAGGTTACACAATTAAAATATATTGTGAAAAACCGAGTGATAGCATTTAATAGTTTTCGGACATTACATGAAAAAAGAGAAGCGATGAAAAGATTAGCTTCATATAAATTTATTTTTGTTTCACCAGAGATGTTGCAGTCGGAATTGTTAATAAGAGAATTGAAGAAAGTTCATATTTCATTATTTGTTGTGGATGAAGCTCATTGTATTTCGCAATGGGGTTATGATTTTAGACCAGATTATAAAAAATTAAATGTAGTCATTGAGAATATCGGGTCTCCTACGGTGCTAGCATTAACGGCAACAGCGACGAAAGACGTACTCCGAGATATAGCAGAGAGTTTAAATTTGGAGAATGTGGCGCAGCATGTATACTCTATTGATCGTCCAAATATTGCAATGGAAGTACAATTTGTTACGACGATAGAAGAGAAGAAAGAAGCGCTTTTGGAACAGGTAATGTATTTACAAGGCCCAGGGATTGTATATTGTTCAAGCCGAGCGTGGACAGAACGTTTAACGGAATATTTAAGAGGAAAAGGCGTTACTGGTGTCGCTTTCTATCATGGTGGTATGGAACATGAAGAGCGTATGTTAATTCAACAGCAGTTTATGAATGACCAGTTGCAGCTTGTAATATGTACAAGTGCTTTTGGTATGGGAGTAAATAAGTCGAATACGAGATATATTATTCATTTCCATTACCCGACTAATATCGCTTCTTATTTACAAGAAATCGGAAGAGCTGGAAGAGATGGTGAACCGAGTATAGCTATCTTACTATGTAGTCCGTTAGATCACGATTTGCCAATTTCAATAATTGAAGATGAATTGCCAAGTCAGTCACAAATACAATTTTTATTTTCTTTACTACAAGAAAGAATGTTTCAAACGAAAGAATTACCAATAGAAGAGGTAGAAGAAATTTGTTATAATGCAGCAAGATTTAATGAACAATATTGGCGTTTCATCCGCTATCATCTTGAACAGCTTGGAATCATACAACAGCGAAAATTAATATTAGAGAGCTTGTCAGATGAAATTATGAACAGATTAATAGCTGAAGTGGAAATAAGGCTACGTAATAAATATAGTGAGCTAGAAAACATGAAATCGTGGATACAAGTGAAAGGATGTAGACGTGAATATTTGCTGCAACAGTTCGGTTATAGAAAAGAGGGCGAGTTAAAGAATTGCTGCGACTATTGTCATATTACAAAAACAGATTATAAAAAAAGACAAGCGCAACAATCGGATTTCGACTATAATTGGGAAACAGAGTTACAAAAGCTTTTCGGTCTAGAAAAGATGGGGGAATGATGAACATTCAAAGGCATAATATTGAAGATATGAGTCCGAAAGAAATAAGGCTGAATCTGTATATTACACAGTTCATTATTATCGGTATTGGTTGTTTACTAGCATATATACTATTCCGAGATATAAAATTGGTGTATAGTCTGTGGAAATGGGAACCGGTGTCTATACTTATAATAGGTGGCTTGTTAGCGAGTGGTATTGTGTTATTAGATTATGTTGCAATGCGAGTATTTCCAGAGTCTTGGTTTGATGATGGTGGTATTAACGATAGGATGTTTCAAGGGATGTCAGTTATGCATCTACTCGTTATTACGTTCATTATCGGCTTTGCAGAAGAATTTTTATTTAGAGGTGTAGTGCAGACGCACTTTGGAATTGTAATAGCGAGTTTAGTATTTGCAGTGTTACATATTCGGTATATAAAAAAGCCATTTTTGTTTTGTTTCGTCTGTTTCATTAGTTTTGTCTTTGGTTATGTATTTGAATGGACAGGAAATTTGTTTATAACAATCTTTGCACACTTTCTTGTTGATTTTATAATGGGACTCCAATTAAGAAAATAAATGGAAGGTGGTGGTGAACAACATGAGAAAACGAATTCCTGATTTTGAAGAGGAATTAGAAGTTGAGCGAGTGGAAGAAAAAGAAGGTTTACCGCCGCGTAGTGAAATTCATAGAAATAAAGAGAAAAAACAAAAGTTTAAAATGAATCATATTTTCGTCCGAGTTTTAACATTTCTATTCATATTACTACCAATTAGTATCTTATGGTATACAGATAAATATATTCAGGTGAAAAGCGATGGTAATAACGCTGGAAAAAGTGCATTTGAGGTCATTTTCTTTGATTCAGCTAAATCTGAGTCCGAGGCACCATCTGAGAAAGTCGTCACGCATACGGTGAAAGAGGGAGAAACTTTAGAAAGTATAGCGAAGCAATATTTTTCAGATGAAACTGGGATCGAAGTGATTAAAAAGTATAATCATTTACAAGAAAATGAAGTGAATGTAGGTCAAGAATTAAAAATTCCGATAAAAGATAAGTCCACAAAGCAAGAGAGTTAGTAAAATACTTACTATAAAAACTGAGGATTCTCTTTATGAGGAGGGGAGTAAAAAAATATATGATATGGATTATCTTATTAAGTACTCTCATATGTATTGGTATTATATTTCTTCTTGTAATGTATACAGAAGCAATGCGTGATACGGTGCTAGAACATACTTTAACATTTGAAGAATTTCCGAAAAGTTTTCAAAAAGTAAATGTATTTTTTATATCTGATATTCATAGAAGGATCATTTCAAATTCGTTAATTGAACAAGTAAAAGGAAGAGTAGATCTTGTAATTATTGGTGGTGATTTAGCGGAAAGAGGTGTCCCTTTATCAAAAATCTCTGCAAATATACAAAAGTTAAGAACGATAGCTCCTGTATATTTTGTATGGGGAAATAATGATTATGAGATTGAATATCATGAGTTAGATGCTTTGTTATTAGAAAATAATGTGAAAGTTTTAGATAATACAAGAGTTGTATTTGAGTCTGAATTAGGAGAGAAAATTTGTTTGCTCGGTGTAGATGATGTTGGTTTGGAACGTGATCGTTTAGATTTAGCGTTGGCTGATTGTAAAGAAGATGGTTTTCGCATATTAATTAGCCACAACCCTGATATTATAAATAAAATGTCTGGAAAAGAACAAATTTCACTTGTGTTAAGTGGACATACACATGGAGGGCAAATCCGATTATTCCCATCTAAAAAATATTTAAAAGGTGGCGTATATAAGCATTCAAATGTGACTCTTTTTGTTAGTAATGGGTATGGAACAACGTTGATTCCACTTCGCTTCCGAGCACCTGCTCAAACACATATTATAACGTTATGCGGAGGGAGATGATGCCAACTCTAAACGGAAAATATAACATAAAAGCTGTTTCGAATATAATTGGAATTCAGCCGAGCACACTTCGTGCATGGGAAAGACGATATCAAATTATTGCCCCAAAGCGGAATCATGCGGGGCATCGATTATATACAGAAGAGCATATTCAAATTTTGAAATGGTTAATGGACAAGGTTTCTTCCGGTATGATGATTGGACAAGCAGTTCAATTATTAGAAGGGAATCGTTTGCAAAGTAATGTTCAAAATGAAATACATTCCAATAGAGAAGTTGTTTTAGTGGACGATTTACTACAAGCTTTGTTAAAATTTGATGAAATTACAACTTCTGCATTGTTAAACGAGGCTTTTAGTATTTATGCAACAGAAAAAGTTATCGCAAATATTGTTCTTCAAGTGTCAAATAAATTGTTAATATTAAAAAATAATAATGAAGTTACAATGGTGCAATTCCAATATGTCGTATCATTTTTACAAACGCGTCTAGGGATGGTGTATCATAATGCATCATCGTTTTCTTCTATACACAAAGTTGTCGTGTTAGAAAGTAATATGTTGAGAGGGTTTGTTTTCTCAACGTATTTACGATTAAAAGGATATGAGGTGATATATATTAGGGTAAGCTTAGCGGAAGATAGTATTTCGTTAGCTGTTGAGCAAATAAGACCTAAATATGTAGTAATCTCTTTTGATGACGGACGAGAACTTAAGAACGCAATGAACTACGTGAATGTGTTGCGAGAAAAAAATGAGAACCTTACTGTTGGGGTTATAGGAGAAATAGGTGCTCGAGATCAGTTGAACATTCAAACAAGCCTAATTGGTGATACGAAAGAAGAATGGGATGATTGGTTAAAAATGTTAGAATAGTTGTTCGAAAAGAACCATCTATTTTCTATTTCATATAATAAAAATTATATTCATTGGTTGCGTAGGGAGGGTATGAGATGAGGCTGGAACGATTAAATTACAATAAGATAAAAATTTTCTTAACATTTGATGATTTAACTGAACGAGGATTAACGAAAGAAGATTTGTGGAGAAATGCACCGAAAGTACAGCAATTATTTCGTGATATGATGCAAGAAGCAAATAAAGAATTAGGATTTGAAGCGGATGGTCCGATTGCAGTTGAAGTATTTTCTCTACAAGCGCAAGGAATGGTCGTAATTGTAACGAAAGAACATCAAGAAGCGGATACAGATGATGAGTTCCGTGACGAGTTTATTGAAATGCAAGTGACTCTAGATGAAAGTGAGCATATCCTTTATGAGTTTGCTACACTAGATGACGTAATTAACCTGTCGAATCGTTTATATAACCTTGATGTAACTGGCGGAAAATTATATACGTGGGATGGGCGTTTCTATCTTTGGATGGAAGAAGAGGAGCAAATACAGTTACTGAAGGCAGATTTTATAGCTATTTTAGCGGAATATGGTAATCCGTCTACAGCAACTATTTATCGTCTAATGGAGTATGGTAAAGAATTAATGTCTTCTCAAGCAATTGAACAAATACACAATTACTTTGTGAAAAAACAAAACCTTAGCTAATATAACATAGCTAAGGTTTTGTTTTTTTATTTGGAAAACCTAAAATGTTGATTTGAAAATTTTAAAACGATCCACGGTATAGAGGGGATCATAAATATTTGAGGATTCTTTATTGTACTTAAATATATATATTTTCAAGGTATTGCATGTAAGTAAAATGAAAAATATTTAAATATTTAAGTATTTTACTTTTCTAAAAGCAATAAAAGGACTATAATAATAGTGAAAACGCTTGCAATAGAAAATAGTTTGTATATATTTGTTAGCGTTTTCTATTGCATTCCAAATTTAACGGTGTATACTAGGCAATGAAGGTTTACTAAACAAGTGAAATTACAGGGGGTTTACTTACTATGGTAGCCGAAAAGGGAACTCAAACAAAAACACAACAACAAAGGGAACAACATTTTGAACTATTGAATTCGACACAAATTGTTATTAGTGAAGCATTAGAAAAATTGGGTTATCCAAACGAAGTATATGAATTATTAAAAGAACCAATTCGTATGATGACAGTGAAAATACCAGTTCGTATGGATGACGGGACTGTTAAAATATTTACAGGATATCGTGCACAACATAATGATGCTGTTGGTCCAACGAAAGGTGGAATTCGCTTCCATCCGAATGTAACAGAAAATGAAGTGAAAGCACTTTCAATCTGGATGAGTTTAAAATGTGGTATTGTTGATTTACCATATGGCGGAGGTAAAGGTGGAATTATCTGTGACCCACGTGAAATGTCATTCCGTGAGTTAGAAAGATTAAGCCGCGGTTATGTACGAGCAATTAGCCAAATCGTAGGACCGACGAAAGATATTCCAGCTCCAGATGTATTCACAAACTCTCAAATTATGGCATGGATGATGGATGAGTATAGCCGTATTGACGAATTTAATTCACCAGGATTTATTACAGGTAAGCCACTTGTATTAGGTGGATCGCATGGACGTGAAACAGCAACGGCGAAAGGTGTTACAATTTGTATTCGCGAAGCTGCAAAAAAACGCGACATTGATATTAAAGGTGCGCGCGTTGTTGTTCAAGGATTCGGCAATGCTGGTAGCTTCTTAGCTAAATTTATGCATGATGCAGGTGCGAAAGTTATTGCAATCTCAGATGCTTACGGTGCATTGCATGATCCAAACGGATTAGATATTGATTATTTATTAGACCGTCGTGATAGCTTCGGTACAGTAACAAAATTATTTAATAATACAATTTCAAATAAAGAATTGTTAGAACTTGATTGCGATATTTTAGTTCCAGCTGCAATTGAGAACCAAATTACAGAAGAAAATGCTAATAATATTAAAGCGAAAATCGTTGTTGAAGCTGCAAACGGTCCAACAACATTAGAAGCAACTAAAATCTTAACAGATCGCGGAATTTTACTTGTTCCAGACGTATTAGCAAGTGCTGGTGGTGTAACAGTATCTTACTTTGAGTGGGTACAAAATAACCAAGGTTACTACTGGACTGAAGAAGAAGTAGAACAACGTTTAGAAAAAGTAATGGTAAGATCATTTGATTCTATTTATGAAACAGCACAAGTTCGTAAAGTGAACATGCGCTTAGCGGCGTATATGGTCGGTGTTCGTAAAATGGCTGAAGCAAGTCGCTTCAGAGGTTGGGTATAATATTATAGCGCGAAAAAACGTGATTCCTTTCGAAGGAATCACGTTTTTTTTTGTTGAAGTATTAAATTGAGGTGTTATATATGGAAGATAAAATAATGGAACGAGTAGAACAATTAGAAGAAAAGGTTAAGAGGTTAGAGGGAGAGCTCGCAAAAACGATGAAAGCTCCAAAAACAAGTATCGTTCGGGTGTTCGGAGAAGGGTTACTGTTTTTAATATTTGGTGTGGTTGTAGTAGGACCGATTATCGCTGTTGTAATCTCCATCCTTACTTGGCTTGCTGAAAAATAAAATAAAATAAAAATGAAAAAGAACGCTTGTTCTACACGAACAAACGTGCTATACTTTCCTTAGATAAACAAAACGGAAATGATTTTAAGGAGAGATAAATGATGAAAATGACAGTAGACCAAAGATTTATGATGCCAGCGGATGTTGTAGAACGAGTGGAAGTATTGCGAAACAAGCAAAGTAAGCGTGGCACATTATTACAATCAGTAAACAAATTTTTCGGTTTAGATACGAAAGAAGATTGTGTTTGGTTTTACGGTTTTTATGGAGTGGCTGTAAGTATTTTATTATTTATGGTGTTCACATCAAATATTTTCGATTTTCTCTTCGCGTAAGAAATATGCTATAAGGACATTGCTACCGAATACATATATAAGGAAGTAAGGTAATCTTCTGAAGCGGGAGTTGGTAGTAATGGCGATGTTTCCTATAGAGCGTAATTATATTGGATATGGAAGTTCACGACCGGGAATTCCTCTCTCTAAAGTAAGGTTTATTGTAAGTCATGATACGGGGAATCCTGGTAGCAATGCGATAGGGAATCGGGATTATTTTAATGAGATACAACCGAAAGCCTCGGCACATACATTTATAGATGACAAAACAATATTAGAAATTATCCCCATAAGTGAAGTTGCTTATCATGTTCGATATGGTGTGCCGACAGATAATGACTTATATGGTTATGATGCAAATAAGGCTGCTATTGGAGTGGAACTTTGTTATGGCGGTGATGTTAACTTTTGGGAAGCATATACACGTTTTACGTGGTATCATGCGTATTTATGTCAAAACTTCGGCTTGAATCCGAAAAAAGATATCGTATCACATAAAACACTTGACCCAGCTAGAAAGATTGATCCTGAAAATGTATTAGGGAAACAAGGTATTAAATTTCAGCAGTTTTTAGCAGATGTCTATCGGATGTACGTTTCGTTTAGATGACAAATATATGAAAAATGAATACAATAAAGATAGGTGCCTACTGCTGTAAGTAGGTTTTTTCTTGTTTTTATAAATAGTGCAGAGGTAGAAGACTAGGAGTGGACGAGTATGCAGAAAGAAACAGTTATTATAATCGGAGGCGGTCCGTGCGGATTAGCAGCAGCAATTTCATTGCAAAAGGTAGGGATAAATCCGTTAGTAATTGAAAAAGGAAACATTGTAAATGCCATTTATAATTATCCAACTCATCAAACATTTTTCTCTTCTAGTGAAAAATTAGAAATTGGTGAAGTAGCTTTTATTACAGAAAACCGTAAGCCAGTTCGAAATCAAGCGCTTGCGTATTATCGTGAAGTAGTAAAGCGTAAATCTGTACGTGTAAATGCTTTTGAACGAGTAGAGAAAGTTCAAAAAGATGGAGAAGTCTTTAAGGTTGAGACGACAAAACGTGACGGAAGTAAAGAAATGTATATGGCGAAATACATTGTTGTAGCAACTGGATATTATGACAATCCAAATTATATGAATGTTCCAGGTGAGGAACTGAAGAAAGTAGCTCACTATTTTAAAGAGGGGCATCCTTATTTTGACCGAGATGTAGTAGTTATAGGTGGGAAAAACTCGAGTGTAGATGCCGCGTTAGAACTTGTTAAAGCGGGTGCGCGTGTAACGGTACTATATCGCGGAAGTGAGTATTCACCAAGCATAAAGCCGTGGATTTTACCGGAGTTTGAGGCATTAGTACGAAACGGCACAATTCAAATGCATTTCGGAGCTCATGTGAAAGAAATTACTGAACATACATTAACGTATACAGTTGATGGTGAGGAAAATACAATCCAAAATGATTTTGTATTTGCGATGACTGGTTACCACCCTGATCATAGTTTCTTAACGAAGATGGGTGTTCGGATTGATGAAGAAACAGGGCGTCCAATTCATGCAGAGGATACAATGGAAACGAACGCTGAAAATATTTTCATTGCAGGTGTAATTGCTGCTGGAAATAATGCGAATGAAATATTTATCGAGAACGGTAGATTTCATGGAAATGCGCTTGCGCAAACCATTGTAACAAGAGAAATGTAAAAAGAAGCTGTCGAAATAAACTTCGACAGCTTCTTTTTTAATTGTGCATAAACATATTTTGGATTGCATCATGAGAAGTTGTATTCTCTAATGCAACTAATAATTTAATACGTGCTTTTTGAGCATTTAAACCGTATGTGAATACAATACCCATATCCTTTAATTGTTTGCCGCCGCCTTCATATGAATATACATCTTGAACGATGCCGTTGAAACAGCGAGAAACTAATACGACAGGAATTCCTTTGTTTATTAATCGTTCTAGACTAGGAAGTGTTCTTGGAGGTAAATTACCTTGTCCAAGTGCTTCGATAACAATCCCGTCTACTGGAAGGTTTTCAATGGCTGCTAACAATGTATCGTCCATACCCGCGTATGCTTTTAGAACGACTACGTTTTTAGAAACCTTATTTACTGAATATGTTTCGTGATGTACTAAAGCATGGTGGAATACAACACCACGTTTTGTTACCATGCCAATTGGTCCATACTGTGGACTTTGGAATGTTGCTACATTACTTGTATGTGTTTTCGTTACATTTGTAGCGCAATGAATTTCGTCGTTTAATACGACTAGAACACCCTTTTCTGCAGCTTCACTACTGCTAGCGACTTTTACAGCTGATAAGAAGTTATATAGACCATCAGCACCTAATTCATTGCTAGAACGCATTGCGCCAGTCACAACGATCGGAATAGTTGCTTGGACTGTTAAATCTAGGAAATAGGCTGTTTCTTCTAATGTATCCGTACCATGCGTAATGACTACGCCATGAATGTTTTCTTGTTTTACTCTTTCATCAATGATGACTTGTAATTGTAACATTTCGCTCGGTGTCATATGAGGAGATGGTAGATGGAACACATCTTCAACGATTAAATCAACATCGCCTTCTAAATCAGGAATAAATTTTAAAAGAGGATTTTTTTCACCTGGTTGTACGACTCCAGTTTCTTTATCTTCCTCCATTGCAATTGTTCCACCTGTGTGTAAAACTAGGATTCTTTTCAATGCTTATACCCCTTTCAAGTTGAAAAATACATTTAGAACATAACATGTTTTGAGTAAATTCGACAATGGAAATGTATAAAAGTATGCCTCGAAAATGACAATAAAATTAACTACTATATGTACGATGTATAAAATCACGAAACGAAATATATAAATATGGGATAGAAGGGAGCGATTACCTTGAAAAAGGTGGAGAAAATTTTTATTCGTATATTAATAATACAATTTATTTGTCTTTGTGTTGTGCAATTGTTATTTATACATAAGTCATCAGTGAAATATTTATCTAAAATTGTTTATTATGAAGGTGTCACGGTAAAAAACAAAACAGAAATCTTACAGGTGAATAGGTAGTTTTCATTTTCTTCTAGGAAGGATTATGCTACAATAATTGAGGATTTAATGACGTGAAGCAAATGAGAAGAAGCAGGAGAATACCTGCTTTTCGTTTTGTTTTATAAGTGAAAAAATGAGGTGTTACAATGGATAAACAAATTTCAATTGCTATAGATGGTCCAGCAGCTGCTGGAAAAAGTACAGTCGCGAAAGTTGTAGCGAAGAAACTTTCTTACGTTTATATTGATACGGGGGCAATGTATCGTACAATTACATATGCAGCCCTTGAGCAAAAAGTGGATATTGAAAATGAAGAGCAGTTAATGGAAGTTGTAAAGAATGTAAATATTGAGTTTCAGCAAGGAGAAAATACACAACTTGTATTTTTAAATGGACAAGATGTTTCTGAAGTAATTCGTACACCTGAGGTGACGAATCGAGTATCTATTGTGGCGAAACATCGCCTTGTTCGTGAAGAAATGGTACGTCGTCAACAAGAGCTAGCGGAAAAAGGCGGCGTTGTAATGGATGGCCGTGATATTGGTACACATGTGTTACCAGATGCTGAAGTGAAGATCTTTATGCTTGCCTCTGTTGAAGAAAGAGCAGAAAGAAGACATTTAGAAAATATAAATAAAGGTTTCGATTCTAATTTAGAGCAGTTAAAAGAAGAAATTGCTCAGCGTGATAAATTAGATTCAGAACGCGAAGTTTCTCCTCTGAAAAAAGCTGATGATGCATTGGAATTAGATACAACTTCTTTATCAATTGAAGAAGTTGTCCAAAAAATTATGGGCATTGTTTCAGGAGTGTTTGCGAAATAAAGAAAGGGGATAGCCTCTTTCTTTTTTGTTTGTATAGAAATGTAAAGGATACGTGAATTGTGAGTCTCTTTCCTTGACAAATGATCGGATTTGTAAGAAGTTAGTAAAAGAGAGATAAAACTTTCAGAATATATTCGCTATTATATTTCAAAACATACTTTCTTCAAGATGATTTTGCTGTATACTATTTATATAGGTTTAATATATTTTCTGGTGAAATGTATGAAAACTGAGTATGTGATGATAAATTCTTAAACATGCAAATGAAAACATTTGTTTTCATTTCGTATATACATAAAAAATGCTTTGTCAATTCTGTAGGGAGGTATTTCCATGGTAGAGAAAATGAATGAAGAAGTTATGGATTCAAAAGAATTACAAGTTGGTGACGTTGTTACAGGTTCTGTAACGAAAGTTGAAGAGAAACAAGTGCTTGTAAATGTTGGATACAAAACAGATGGCGTAATTCCAATTAGTGAATTAGCTAACGTTCATATTGAAAAAGCAAGCGATGTGGTAGAATTAGATCAAATACTAGAATTAAAAATTATTAAATTAGAAGAGGATGATCTTGTCTTATCTAAACGTGCTGTTGATGCAGAAAAAGCATGGGTAGAATTACAAGAGAAATTTACTTCTGGTCATGTATTTGATGTTACTGTAAAAGATATCGTGAATGGTGGATTAGTTGTGGACCTTGGTGTTCGTGGGTTCATCCCAGCTTCACTTGTAGAAGTACATTATGTAGAAGATTTTACTGACTATAAAGGCAAAACATTAGCTGTGAAAATTGTTGAATTAGACCGCGAAAAAAACCGTGTAATTCTTTCGCATAAAGCAGTAGTAGAATTAGAACTAGATTCTAAGAAAAAAGAAGCAATTTCTTCATTAAAAGAAGGAGACGTTGTTGAAGGAACAGTGCAACGATTAACGGATTTTGGTGCTTTCGTTAACGTTGGTGGTGTGGATGGTTTAGTTCATATTTCACAAATTTCACACGAACGTGTAGAGCAACCTTCTGAAGTATTAGAGCAAGGTCAAAAGGTAAAAGTAAAGGTGTTATCAGTTGATGCTGATACACAACGTATTTCTTTATCAATTAAAGCAGCTCAACCGGGACCTTGGGAAAATGTTGCTGGAGAAATAAAAGCTGGAGATATTCGTGAAGGAGTAGTAAAACGCCTTGTTACGTTCGGTGCATTCGTTGAAATTTTACCTGGTGTTGAAGGTCTTGTGCACGTATCTCAAATTGCAAATCGTCACGTGAAAAATCCAAATGAGGCATTGGAAATGGGACAAGAAGTAAAAGTGAAAGTACTTGAAGTCCATGTAGCAGAGAAACGTATTTCTTTAAGTATAAAAGAAGCGCTTGAAGAAAATAATGTAACTGAAGATTACAGTCAGTATGAACCAAATGCTGATTCTGCTACTTTCCAATTAAGTGATATTATCGGTGAACAACTGAAAAAATTAAAGAAATAAAGAGGGGTACAAGTGGTAAGGGCAAAACGTAAATTAGATCATATTGAATACGCTCTTTCTACTGGTCAGTCTCGTACGCATGGCTTTCATGATATTGACTTTGTGCATCAAAGCTTGCCAAATTCAAGTTATGACACAATAACATGTGGAACAAAAATCGGCGAACTTTCACTAAGTTCGCCGATTTTTATCAATGCGATGACTGGTGGTGGAGGAGAGAAAACATTACATATTAATGAGCAATTAGCATATGTAGCGAAACATCATCATCTTGCTATGGCTGTAGGTTCGCAAATGGCAGCGTTAAAAGATGAAAGTGAGGCTGCATCTTTTAAGATTATCAGGAAGGTAAACCCAAATGGTACTTTCTTTGCTAATTTAGGTAGTGAGGCAACTATCGAACAGGCAAAGCGTGCTATTGATATGATTCAAGCGGATGCATTGCAAATTCATTTAAATGTTATACAGGAGTTAACAATGCCAGAAGGAGACCGTGACTTTACTGGTGTACTTCAACGCATTGAGAAAATTGTTTTAAAGAGTAAAGTTCCTGTCATTGTAAAAGAAGTTGGATTTGGGATGAATAAGGAAACAGTGCAACAGTTAGCGAGCATAGGTGTAACGGCAATTGATATTGGTGGACAAGGTGGTACGAATTTTGCTGCTGTTGAAAATGAAAGAAGACAGCGAATGCTTTCTTATTTTAATAACTGGGGCATACAAACAGCAACCTCGATTATTGAAGCAACCTCTACAAATAATAACCTCTCTTTTATTGCATCTGGGGGTATACAAACAGCGCTTGACGTAGCGAAAGCAATCGCATTAGGGGCGAATACAACTGCGTTTGCTGGATACTTTTTACGCATTTTAATGCAAGATGGTATCGAGAAGTTAGTGGATGAAATTGATCTATTACATACAGATTTGAAATTTATTATGACTGCTCTTGGTGCGAAGACGATAGAAGAGTTACAATCTGTACCTCTTGTTGTAAAGGGTGAAACATACCATTGGTTAACGCAGCGTGGTATTGATACGACGCATTATAGTAGAAGATAAAAAATCAACCGTTTGGTTGATTTTTTTGTTTTCTGTTCCTTTTTATTAATATAAAGTGAAGGATGGAATTAATATTCTATCAAAATAGAAGTAAAATAAAATTATTCTTATATATGTTATCTTGTCAAAATTGCGATTGAAAAATGTAGATAGTATGCTACTGGATTATTGAAGATGATTTAATTTTGCTAAGGGAAGTAGGTAGAGATAAATTTGAATCCTAGGAAGATTCATATATAAAATATTATTTTGATATAAGTAAAAATAATTGAAATAATTATGTAAAAGACGGTTTCGTACAATATCGAAACCGTCTTTTTGTATTCATTAGTGCTGATTTTGTTTTCGAGCTTGCTCTGGTGTATCAAGCCTAGTCGCACCCGGATATTGTAATGATTGGTCACGGTCAGATTCAACGCGGCGTGATTCTCTTAATTTTCGTTCTTGACGATCTTTACCCATAATGAATTGCACCTCCTTATTAAAAGTGTTGCTGTAATATGAAAAAACTATGCGCGAAGAAAGTGGATTAACTTTCATAAAAAGTTCCCATAATGGAAAACATAGGAGGTGAAATGATGGAAGGGAGTACTTTTTATTTTGTAGCTTGGATAGGGTGGATTATCGTAACTTTTTTTATGAAAAAGGACTCTATTCGTTGGAAGATAAGCGCCTGTATATTGATTTTTATTATTTGCTCTCCGTTACATGTAACGATTGCTTCATTCACGGTATCAGTAAATGCACTTTTACTTTCAGTTGTTGCATTTATAGGAATCACACTATATTCTATTTGGAAAAAATTATATAGCTTACTTTCGGCGCTTATTATTGCAATGTTATATACAAGTTTTCATTTGTTAGAAGTATATGATCCGATTTGGATTGTGATGGACAGGTTGTTTTTGTTAAGTGGTGCTCTTGTGTATGCATCGGTTTTATTACACGAGGATCGCATATTACGATTATGTTCTCTTTATATAGGAATGTTACAGGGAGAAATGTTAGTGACACTTATTTTTCGAAAGCTACATTTTCCTTACGATTACGGTAGTTTAGCGTTTTTTGATATCGTCGCCGTTTCTACATTTTTCATGTCAATTTTGTTTTGGATGGCAAAAGCATCAGTATATATGGAACAGTTCAAGAGAAAAACACGTAAAAGAAAGGCGAGGGTAATACATGACTGAATATACACCGGCCATTTTATGTGGCGTAATAGCGGGGACAGTAACAAGAGTGTTAATGCTCCGGACAGATACGCGGCAATATCCGACGAGGCTCCATGGGAAAATTATTCACATTGCGATGGGGTTAATTGCAGCGGCCTTAGGAGCAATTGCGATCCCGTCAATTTTGAAAAAAGATTTTTCTGCCATTACGTTTCTTACGTTAGCAGCAACACAGTTTCGTGATGTACGTAATATGGAAAGAAATACACTCCAACAATTAGATGGATATGAGCTCGTACCACGTGGAAATACATACATTGAAGGAATTGCATTAGTTTTTGAAAGTCGTAACTATTTGGCGATGTTAACGTCGTTTGCAACGACGTTTGCGTATATAGGATTCCGTTCATGGGTTGCTGGAGTAATTATGGCTATAATCGCATTTTTTATCGCGAAAAAATTAATGTCTGGTAAGAGGTTACATGATCTTGTTGAAATCGAGCATGTTCCGCTTCGTTTTGAAGGGGCGGGGCTATATATTGATAATATTTACATTATGAATATTGGATTGCCAGCAAGACAAGAGGAAATTATGAAATATGGAATGGGTTTTATTCTAAAGCCGAAGTCAATTGATGCGATGGTTACAATTGCAAATTTAGGGCAACGACAAGCTATTTTGCACGATGTTTCTGTTGCTTTAGGGATATATAGAGATTCTGGTACACCAGCGCTTGTACCGTTAGCAAAGCGTGATTTAGAGGATGGAAGAGTTGGGATCTTTGTCTTGCCACAAGATCAAGATGCAGAGAAAGCGATAGGCGTCATAGGGAATGTGCCGACGTTAGAGAGTGCCGTTCATATGTCATCGGAAGCCCCGAAAGGAAGGGGAGATAAGAGATGATGTTAGAAAGCGTTATTCTCGCGGTTATTACAACGAAACCAGAGAAATTTGGAGGTGGTGCTCCTTTGTTTACTTGTGAGACGACAGAGGAACTAGAATTTGTTGCAAATAATTTAGAAGCTATTTTAGATGGCATTGCGCATCGCTTACAAGAGAATGTATATATTATTGTGAAACATTAGCAACGTGTGGTATAATACGAGGTGTTTTGATACGTTGAGAATTATTCTGGAATGCAAATCCCTTCTTGCACAAAGAAGGGTTTTTTACATAATAAACAGAAGCAAGTTGAAAGGATGAAAGTATATGCCGAAACCAGTAATAGCAATAGTAGGCCGCCCGAACGTAGGAAAATCTACTATTTTCAATAGAATTGTTGGAGAAAGAGTTTCAATTGTAGAAGATATACCAGGTATAACGCGAGACCGTATTTATAGTGCGGGAGAATGGTTAAATCATGAGTTTAACATTATTGATACAGGTGGAATTGATATTGGAGACGAGCCATTTTTGACACAAATTCGTCAACAGGCGGAAGTAGCGATTGATGAAGCAGATGTTATCATTTTTATGACGAATGGTCGAGATGGTGTAACTGCAGCAGATGAAGAAGTTGCTAAAATTTTATACCGCTCTAAAAAACCAATTGTACTTGCGGTAAATAAGGTTGATAATCCAGAGATGCGTAGTGATATTTATGATTTCTATGCATTAGGATTTGGCGAGCCATTCCCGATTTCAGGTACACACGGTTTAGGACTTGGTGATTTGTTAGATGAAGCTGCAAAGCATTTTCCAAAGATTGAAGAAGAAGCGTATGACGATGAAACAATCCGTTTCTCTTTAATTGGACGTCCAAACGTAGGGAAATCATCACTTGTAAATGCACTTCTTGGTCAAGAACGTGTAATTGTAAGTAATATAGCGGGAACGACACGTGATGCGGTTGATACACCATATAGCAAAGATGGTCAAGATTATGTAATCATCGATACAGCTGGTATGCGTAAAAAAGGGAAAGTATACGAAAGTACAGAAAAATATAGTGTACTTCGTGCACTTAGAGCGATTGAACGTTCTGACGTTGTTTTAGTCGTTTTAGACGGAGAAGAAGGAATTATTGAACAAGATAAAAAAATCGCTGGATATGCTCATGATTCAGGACGTGCTGTTATTATCGTCGTAAACAAATGGGATGCCGTGAAAAAAGATGAAAAAACAATGAAAGCATTTGAAGAAAACATTCGCGCTCATTTCCAATTTTTAGAGTATGCGCCGATTGTATTCTTATCTGCGAAAACGAAAAAACGTACACAAACATTATTACCAGTTATTAATGAAGTAAATGAAAGTCATAGTATCCGTATTCAAACGAACGTATTAAATGATGTAATTATGGATGCGGTAGCGATGAATCCAACGCCGACTCATAATGGTAGCCGTCTGAAAATCTTCTATGCAACACAAGTTGCGGTAAAACCACCAACATTTGTTGTGTTTGTAAACGATACAGAATTAATGCACTTTTCATATGAGCGCTTCTTAAAGAATCGTTTACGTGAAGCGTTCGGTTTTGTAGGAACGCCGATTCACATTATCGCTAGAGCAAGAGACTAATGGAGAGGATGTGATTTTATGACAAAAATCACAGTAATAGGAGCAGGTAGCTGGGGAACAGCGTTAGCGATGGTATTAGCTGACAATGGACATGATGTACGTATTTGGGGAAATCGTACTGAACTTATGGATGAGATTAATACGAAACATGAGAACAGTCGATATCTCCCAGGCATTACATTGCCAAGCACAATCGTAGCCTACTCTTCTTTAGAAGAAGCATTAGTAGATGTAAATGTAGTACTTCTTGTAGTACCGACGAAAGCGTATAGAGAAGTGTTGCAAGATATGAAGAAATATGTAGCAGGTCCGACTATTTGGATTCATGCAAGTAAAGGAATTGAACCTGGTACGTCAAAGCGTATTTCGGAAGTGATTGAGGAAGAAATTCCAGAAAACTTGATTAAAGATGTTGTTGTACTGTCTGGACCAAGTCATGCTGAAGAAGTCGGCTTACGTCAAGCGACAACTGTTACATCTGCAGCAAAGCGTATGGAAGCGGCTGAGGAAGTGCAAGACATGTTTATGAATAGCTACTTCCGTGTATACACAAATCCAGATATCGTTGGAGTTGAGCTTGGCGGTGCGTTAAAAAATATTATCGCATTAGCTGCTGGAATAACTGATGGACTTGGATTAGGTGATAATGCAAAAGCGGCATTAATGACACGTGGTTTAACAGAGATTGCTCGTTTAGGAAGAAAGATGGGTGGAAATCCGTTAACGTTTGCTGGTCTAACTGGAATGGGAGACTTAATAGTAACGTGTACAAGTGTTCATAGCCGCAATTGGCGCGCTGGAAATATGCTTGGAAAAGGACACTCTTTAGAAGAAGTGTTAGAAAGTATGGGTATGGTTGTAGAAGGTGTAAGAACAACGAAAGCTGCTCATGAATTAGCAGAGAAAATGGAAGTTGAAATGCCGATTACAGCTGCTTTATATGACGTACTGTTCAATGGGAATAACGTAAAAGATGCGGTAGGCTCATTAATGGGACGTGTTCGAAAACATGAAGTGGAAGCTATTCCTGACTTGCTTTAAAGAAAAGCGACAGAAGTACATTTGTACTTCTGTCGCTTTTTTATTTTTTGGGTCTTTTCACCATTTTTTTATTTTTGCATAGGATGAAGAGTAACTTGAGGAGAGGGTGAAAAGAATGGATAATAACATTTTTAATAACATTGAAAAAGAAGCGAAAGTGAATAAAGAAGATATTTTTAAATTAGCATCATCTGTACAAAATGCGAATTTACGTGATGAGACTGTACTTCGTCAATTGATTCATCAAGTGGCTCTTATGGCAGGACGTGAAGTGCCGAAAGAACAAGAGGATCAAATTGTAAAAGCGATTATTAACAATAATATGCCGGCAGATTTTGGCTCGTTAAGCAAAATGTTTAAAAAATAAAATATGAGAAACAAAGAGTTTGTAGATTGCATATGATAGCCATGAAAGTATGGGAATAGAGCTGTTTTGGGCATATTTGGTCAACCGAAGCGAGGGATACACTCGTTTCGGTTTTTATTTTTATATACATTAATGGAAAATGTGGAAATTCTGTTGATTAAAGTTATATATTAGCAAATTCGTAGTAAAATGTTCTTTTTGTATTTGTTTAAAGATTTTAATTTGTTAAAATAGTATAAAAATAGATTAATAAAAAGGGGTGTGTATATGTCGGAAGGGCTTATAAAAATGTGGTTTGCTTTAGGGGCAATTGGATTTATGTTTTTTGCAGTAAGTTTTATTTTACTAAGTAGATATAAAATAAAGAATAAATTTTTGAAAGGGATTACAGCGTTAGTAGCGTACACCCTTATGATTGTGTCAGGAATTGTTATTTTTCTTGTTGTATTTAGTGGACCTGTACAGCAGTAAAGAGGATGGTCTCAAAAATGCTACATACGAAGCAAGTTATATTAGTATGAAAAGGTGATTGCTAGTGAAAAAAGTCCATATTATTTTAATATTTTGTTGTATGAGCCTTTTAACAGGGTGTTTGTATCCGAAAGAAAATATGAAACAAAATGCTGTTCCTTATGAAGATCAGCTACAAGTCGTTCAAAAAGCTGTTGCGACATTTAAAGAACAAAATGATGGGATATTGCCAATTAAGACGCGGGATATGAGTACGCCTATTTATCAAAAGTATCCAATCGATTTTCAAAAGATTGCTCCGCGTTACATACAAGAAGCACCGGGGAACGCATATGAAAGTGGTGGAGTATATCAGTATGTATTAATAGATGTTGAAACGAATCCAACTGTAAAGTTAATTGACGTAAGGATGGCTGAGCAAATTCAGGAATTAACATTGAAACTTAAAATGTACCGTGATGACCATCAATATCCACCTTTTAAAAAAGTAATTTCAGATGGTGTCTATGAATTAGATTTCAAAAAACTAGGATATAAAGATATACCACAAGTAACAAGTCCGTATTCTGGTAAAGGATTGCCTTTAGTAATAAATGAAAAAGGGGAAGTTTTTGTTGACTATAGAATGGATCTATATGAAGCATTAAAACAAAATGAAGGCCCATTTAAGGAGGGAGAAGATATCCGGAATATACTATCGAAAGATTCTCCATTTGTTCCTGCCTATTCTCTACCGTATACGGTAAAAGATGGAGAACCAATTTTTTTTAAATGATAAGTCATGAACCTTTCTTTTAGCGAATAAGTTCTAGAAGAAAGGTTTTTTATGTTATACAACTTGTGATGCAAACAAACGATATTTTTAAATAGTCATATGAAATTGGACAAAATTATATGATATATTGTCCGAACTTCTAGAATACCATTATATTATATCAGATATTATAGGCAACGTTAGAGAAGGTATTAGTTGACTATAAACGTGGAATTATTCCCAAAAATTTTGAGGGAGGGAATCACTTGGAAAAGGTAGATATTTTTAAAGATATTGCGGAACGCACAGGCGGTGATATTTATTTTGGAGTTGTAGGAGCTGTTCGAACAGGGAAATCAACATTCATTAAAAAATTTATGGAACTTGTAGTTATTCCTAATATTGAGAATGAGTCTGACCGTCAAAGGGCGCAGGATGAACTGCCTCAAAGTGCTGCTGGACGTACAATCATGACGACGGAACCGAAGTTTGTTCCAAACCAAGCGGTTTCTATCGAAGTAGATGAAGGTCTTGAAGTGAATATTCGATTGGTAGATTGCGTCGGATATACGGTTCCAGGAGCAAAAGGCTATGAAGATGAGAATGGCCCGCGCATGATTAATACTCCTTGGTATGAAGAACCTATTCCGTTCCATGAAGCTGCAGAAATCGGAACACGTAAAGTAATTCAGGAACATTCAACAATTGGTGTTGTGATTACAACAGATGGAACGATTGGTGAAATTCCAAGAAGAGATTATATAGAGGCAGAGGAACGCGTAGTAAATGAGTTAAAAGAGGTAGGAAAACCTTTCATTATGATCATTAACACTGTACAGCCATATCATCCAGATACAGAGCAATTGCGTCAAAGTTTATCTGAGGAATATGATATCCCAGTCATTGCAATGAGTGTCGAAAGTTTAAGAGAAACAGATGTGTACAATGTGCTTCGAGAGGCGTTATTTGAATTCCCTGTTTTAGAAGTGAATGTTAACCTTCCGAGCTGGGTAATGGTGCTAAATGAAGGGCATTGGTTACGCCAAAGTTATCAAGAAGCCGTTCAGGAGACTGTCAAGGATATAAAACGTCTTCGTGATGTGGACCGTGTTGTTTGGCAGTTTAGTCAGTATGAATTTATTGATCGAGCGAGTCTGGCTGGCATTGATATGGGGCAAGGTGTAGCAGAGATTGATTTATATGCACCAGATGAATTATATGATCAAATTTTAAAAGAAGTAGTAGGGGTAGAAATTCGAGGGAAAGATCATTTATTGAAACTTATGCTCGATTTGTCTCATGCGAAAGTAGAATACGATCAAGTGGCGGATGCCCTGCGTATGGTAAAGCAAACAGGATATGGTGTAGCGGCGCCTGCGCTAGCTGATATGAGCTTAGATGAGCCGGAAATTATTCGTCACGGTTCAAGGTTTGGTGTGAAATTAAAAGCTGTAGCTCCGTCTATTCATATGATTAAAGTAGATGTGGAGTCTACGTTTGAGCCAATCATAGGTACGGAAAAGCAAAGTGAAGAACTAGTTCGTTACTTAATGCAAGATTTTGAAGATGACCCATTATCAATTTGGAATTCTGATATATTTGGACGTTCGCTTAGCTCTATTGTTCGAGAAGGTATTCAAGCGAAACTATCTTTAATGCCAGAAAATGCGAGATATAAATTAAAAGAAACGCTAGAAAGAATTATTAATGAAGGATCTGGCGGATTAATTGCGATTATATTATAAGAAAAAAATCCCTCTCATCGCAGAGGGATTTTTTTTGATTTTCGCGTATAGAATAGAGAAATAAACAGTCATTATCTAATATATTGTTGTAAATTGTCAAGTTTCATCAGATTTTCACATTTTAAGAGTAACAATTTCCTTAAAAATATTGAATTATAAAGGAGAATCGTATAATATAGGCGTTGATAATGATTTATCTACATCTTTGTAGTATAGAATTTGCAAAAATTGCCTACAAATGAAAGTAAGACTCATTTTATGATCATTATACAGTCTTATCTTTGGGAGGAGGTGAATGGCATGAACAAGACAGATTTAATCAATGCTGTTGCAGAAGCAAGTTCCCTTTCTAAAAAGGACGCAACAAAAGCAGTAGACGCTGTTTTTGATTCTATCTTAGAAGCTTTAAAACAAGGTGATAAAGTACAACTGATCGGATTCGGTAACTTCGAAGTTCGTGAGCGTGCGGCTCGTAAAGGTCGTAACCCACAAACAGGTGAGGAGATTGAAATCGCTGCAAGTAAAGTACCTGCATTCAAACCTGGTAAAGCGTTAAAAGATGCGGTTAAATAATCCTTACATATTAACAGGGAAGAAGAGTTTCCTTTTTGGGAACTCTTCTTTTTGCTTTTAAAAACATAAATATGCTAGAATGTGTTCGTATCACTTTTAGGTTTTCGGGAGGGCTAGCGGATGGCAAAAGTTAATTTAGAACAAATTGAACATGCAGTACGCCTTATTTTAGAGGCGATCGGAGATGATCCAAATCGTGAGGGAGTACTTGATACACCAAAGCGTGTTGCAAAAATGTACGCAGAAGTGTTCGCGGGTATGCATGAAGATCCGAAAGAACATTTGCATAAAGTGTTCGGAGAAGATCACGAGGAGCTTGTATTAGTAAAAGATATACCGTTTTATTCGATGTGTGAGCATCATTTAGTTCCATTCTATGGAGTTGCTCACGTTGCATATATTCCGCAAGGCGGAAAAGTGACAGGGTTAAGTAAATTAGCTCGTACTGTAGATACAATTGCACGTCGTCCACAACTACAAGAACGTATTACATCAACAGTAGCGAACTCTATTATGGAAGTACTAGAGCCGCATGGTGTAATGGTAGTAGTAGAAGCGGAACATATGTGTATGACGATGCGTGGTGTGAAAAAGCCAGGTGCGAAAACAGTAACAACAGCAGTACGTGGTGTGCTAGAAAATGATGCTGCGGCACGTAGTGAAATTTTATCTTTTATTAAAACGAAGTAAAGAAAAGTGGGAAACTGCTTTTCTTTTTTTTTTTTTTGTAAATAAATGATATAGTTTTAGCAAGGCAGAGCGAGAATAGAAAGACTACTAAAAAGAATGGAAGATATTATTTAGTTCGATGGAAGTTTGGAAAGAGTAGCCAAGTTTTGGTTATAGAAAATAGAATGTATGTGTTATAATAAGTTTTATGAATTAGAAAACAAGGGTGATTTTTGTGTGTGACATCTACGGAGGGTATGCGGGTATAAGAGAGAAATTGATGGAGAAATTACGCCATCCTTATTTTATAAACTATATTGAAGAACCATTTATTGATGAAGAAAAAATAGCATTGTTATATGGTGCTTTAAAAAGTGCAAATTTACATATAGAACAAATTGAGCATTATGTAGTAACGATTATGCTTGTACAAATTGCGCTTGATACACATGAAAGAGTATCAAATAAAGCAGGGGAAGAAGCAAATGAATCGCATAAACGTCGCCAGTTAACAGTACTTGCTGGTGATTACTATAGCGGGTTATATTATTACTTATTGTCTATGAATCGTGATATTGTTTTAATTCGTGCGCTTGCTGAAGGAATTAAAGAAATTAATGAACACAAAATAATGTTATATCAAAAAGCGCACAAAACGATGGATGACATAATGGAAAGTGTAGTAACGATTGAGTCTGCACTCTTGCAAAAAACATGTGATCATTTTCATTTATCGCATTGGAAGCCGTTTATAACGTATGTACTAGGAAAAAATCGTCTTCAAAAAGAATGTGAACTATATGTTGATAAACAACATTCACCTGTTTTTCTAGCAGTTCAAGGAATTTTGAACGATAAAGCGGATGTAGAAACAGTTATTAATGGATGGAAGATGGAACTCAGAAAGAAAGAAAATCAATTTTTAGAAAATCACACAGATATAAGCGAAATAAACTCTGTGTTAAGAGATAAATCGAAGACATAAGCAATTTTACATTGGAAGAAGGTACGAGCATGCAACAATCAAAAGAAGAAAGAGTACATGATGTATTTGAGAAAATCTCTGATAAATACGATGTAATGAATTCTGTAATTAGTTTTCAAAGACATAAAGCGTGGCGTAAAGAGACGATGCGCATTATGGATGTAAAACCAGGTAGTAAAGCGCTTGATGTATGCTGCGGGACAGCAGACTGGACAATTGCGCTAGCTGGAGCGGTAGGTGAACAGGGCAAGGTTGTTGGTTTAGACTTCAGTGAAAATATGTTATCTGTCGGTAAGCAAAAGGTAGAAACGTTACAATTAAAACAAGTAGAACTTCTACACGGGAATGCAATGGAACTTCCATTTGAAGATAACACATTTGATTATGTAACGATTGGATTTGGTTTACGTAATGTACCGGATTATATGCACGTATTAAAAGAAATGACACGTGTAGTAAAACCAGGTGGAAAAGTAATTTGTTTGGAAACATCTCAACCAACAATGATTGGTTTTCGACAAGGGTATACTTTATACTTTAAATATATCATGCCGTTATTTGGAAAGTTATTTGCGAAAAGCTATAAAGAATATTCATGGCTACAAGAATCTGCTAGTACATTCCCTGGTATGAAAGAATTGGCTAATATGTTCGAAAAAGCTGGACTTGAACGTGTACAAGTGAAGCCGTTTACTTTTGGGGTAGCAGCGATGCATTTAGGCATGAAACCAGAATCAAAATAGAAAAAAGAAAAAAGAAAAAAGAAGTTTTAGGTTAAGGTGAACAATATGAAGTTACAACTTATGTACTCTTTTTTACGATCGGATATTAATGTGATAGAAAAAGAATTAAAAAGAACAGTTGCTTCTGAACAGCCATTAGTAGAAGAGGCGGCATTACAACTTATTGAAGCTGGTGGGAAGCGAATTCGTCCTGTATTTGTGTTGCTTGCGGGGAAATTTGGAGATTATAAGTTAGACGCAATTAAGCATGTAGCTGTTGCGTTAGAACTTATTCATATGGCTTCTCTTGTTCACGATGATGTTATTGATGCTGCATTTTTACGACGTGGTAGCGCAACTGTGAATGCGAAATGGGGAGATCGTATTGCAATGTATACAGGCGATTATCTATTCGCTAAGTCTCTTGAATGTATAACAAATATCGAAATTCCGGAGGCGCATCAGGCGCTATCGCATACCATTTTAGAAGTTTGTAAAGGTGAAATAGAACAAATTAAAGATAAATATAACTATGATCAAAACTTGAGAACGTATTTAAGAAGGATAAAGCGAAAAACAGCGTTATTAATTGCTGCGAGTTGTCAATTAGGAGCAATTGCAGCTGGCGCTAGTCGTGATACGGTAAATCGACTATTTTGGTATGGGTATTTTGTAGGAATGTCGTATCAAATTATTGATGACATTCTAGATTTCGTTTCCACAGAAGAGAAGCTTGGGAAACCTGCTGGCGGAGATTTGTTACAAGGAAATATTACGCTTCCTGCCCTATACGCTATGGAAGATTCAGTGCTTTGTAAGAAAATCAGATCTGTACACGAAAATACACAAGCGGATGAAATGAAAGAAATTATTGAGGCTGTAAAGAATAGTGCTGCTATTGATAAAGCATTTGCGTTTAGTGAACGTTATTTACATAAAGCATTAGAAATTATAAAACCACTCCCACGTGGACAAGCGAAGTATGCATTACAAAATGTAGCAAAGTATATTGGGAAACGAAAATTTTAGTGTTTTTTCTAAAAAATAAAATAATCTCTCTATTTCAAAACTATTGCACAATTGTGATAAGGGTGTTAATATGTGTGTGGGGATATACAATTACATACATAATTCAGAAGTGGAGAGATTTTTTATGGAAAAAACATTTCTAATGGTTAAACCAGACGGTGTACAACGTGCCTTCATTGGGGAAATTGTAGCTCGTTTTGAGAAGAAGGGCTTTCAATTAGTTGGTGCAAAATTAATGCAAGTTACTCCGGAAATTGCTGGACAACACTATGCTGAGCACACAGAAAAACCTTTCTTTGGTGAATTAGTAGACTTTATTACATCTGGCCCTGTATTTGCAATGGTATGGCAAGGTGAAGGTGTAGTAGATACAGCTCGTAACATGATGGGTAAAACAAGACCACATGAAGCAGCTCCTGGAACAATTCGTGGAGATTTCGGTGTAACTGTTGCGAAAAACATTATCCATGGTTCTGATTCGTTAGAAAGTGCAGAGCGCGAGATTGCTATTTTCTTTAAAGAAGAAGAATTAGTTGACTACTCAAAATTAATGAATGAATGGATTTACTAATTATTTTGAAATAATTTGTAAACGCTTTAATTACTGTGATAATAGTAAAAAGTGCAAGAAGAATAGGGGTATTCTTCTTGCACTTTTTTTATTTCAATTAGTTACGAAGTTAGAGCCGTTATGATATATTGATATGTAAAGTAAAAGGCCTATCGGAGAATAAGCGAATGGCTGATCAATTATATAGTTTCTTTCATATTTTTAGAGTAATGAAAGATAAAATCATTGCTTAATATAGCGAGATAAATACATATACGAAAAGAGGAATAACGTATGCGATATATTACAGCTGGTGAATCTCATGGTCCACAACTTACAACGATTATAGAAGGTGTACCAGCAGGACTACCTTTAGTAGCGGATGATATAAATGAAGAGTTAGCTAGAAGGCAAAAGGGATATGGGCGTGGTAGACGCATGCAAATTGAAACGGATCAAGCGCAAATCGTAAGTGGTGTTAGACATGGAGAGACATTAGGTTCTCCAATTGCACTTGTTGTTGAAAACCGTGATTTTGCACATTGGACAAAAATTATGGGTGCAGAGCCGTTAACGGAACAAGAAGAAAAAGAAATGAAAAGGAAAGTAACAAAACCAAGACCTGGACATGCTGATTTAAATGGTGCGATTAAATACGGGCATAGAGATATGAGAAATGTACTGGAACGTTCTTCAGCTCGTGAAACAACAGTACGTGTTGCTGCTGGTGCGGTTGCAAAAAAAGTGTTAGCGGAACTTGGTATTACAGTAGCGGGCCATGTAATTGAAATTGGCGGTGTACAAGCTAAGGAGACTACGTATCGTTCAATTGAAGAATTAAAAAGCATTACAGAAGCATCACCGGTACGTTGTTTAGATGAAGAAGCTGGTAACCAAATGATTAAAGCAATTGATGATGCGAAAGCAAATGGTGATTCAATCGGTGGCATTGTTGAAGTAATTGTGGAAGGCATGCCAATTGGAGTAGGGAGCTATGTGCATTATGATCGAAAACTGGATGCAAAATTAGCAACCGCAATTATGAGCATTAATGCCTTTAAAGGTGTTGAGATTGGAATTGGTTTTGAAGCAGCACATAGACCGGGTAGCGAAGTTCATGATGAAATTCTTTGGAATGAAGAGTGTGGATATACACGAAGAACAAATAATGCAGGTGGATTAGAAGGTGGTATGACGACTGGAATGCCAATTGTTGTGCGAGGTGTGATGAAACCGATACCTACACTATATAAACCTCTTCAAAGTGTCGATATTGATACGAAAGAGCCTTTTACAGCAAGTATTGAACGTTCAGATAGTTGTGCTGTTCCGGCAGCTAGTGTCGTTGCAGAAGCGGTTGTAGCTTGGGAATTAGCTACAGCTTTAATAGAACAATTCGGATTAGATCGTATGGACCTTATTCGTGAAAATATTGAGAAACATAATGAATATGCGAGGGGATTTTAATGGGAAACATACATATTCAAACGAAATCAAAAGAATATGATGTGCATGTAGGAAAAGAATCGTTGTCACATTTGACAACAATCATTCAAAACATGCAGCCATCTGTATCAAACATCATGATCATTTCAGATGAAGCTGTTGCAACTTTACATTTACAGACAGTTGTAGATGCGTTGCAAATAGAGCAAAAAGTATTTTCATTCATTGTACCGAGTGGCGAGAAAGAGAAGTCTTTTGAAAATTTCTATGCAGCTCATACGTCAGCTCTTGAAAATAAATTAGATAGAAATTCTTTAATTATTGCACTTGGCGGCGGGATGATTGGAGATTTAGCTGGCTTTGTTGCCGCGTCGTTTATGCGTGGAATCCGCTTTATTCAAGTTCCAACGACTTTATTAGCTCACGATAGCGCAGTAGGTGGGAAAGTAGCCATTAATCATCCGTTAGGTAAAAATATGATAGGAGCATTCCATCAACCAGAAGCAGTTGTATATCATACGCCATTTTTACAGTCTCTTCCCGAAAAAGAGTGGCGTTCAGGTTATGCAGAAGTGATAAAACATGCACTAATTGGTGATGTAAAGCTGTATCATTGGCTAAAAGAAGAAGTGCAAACATTAGCAGATCTTCATGATGAGAAGTTAATCCATATATTAACGAAGGCGATTCCTGTAAAGGCAAACATTGTAGCACAAGATGAAACAGAAAAAGGTGTACGTGCTCATTTGAACTTTGGACATACGTTAGGCCATGCTCTTGAAAAAGAACTAGGATATGGAAATATTACTCACGGTGACGGAGTAGCGATTGGAATGTTATTTGCCTTGTTTTTAAGTGAGCAAGTGTATAAGGTTGATCTTTCTTATGAAGAGATGAAGCAGTGGTTCTTAAAGTACGGCTATCCAAAAATGCCAAGTGATTTGAATGTAGAGCGTCTCGTTCAATTGATGAAACAAGATAAGAAAGCGAATGCTGGAGCAATTCATATGGTGTTAATGCAGGAATATGGGGTAGTGAATGTCGTATCTATTTCAGATGAGACTGTTCATATTGCGTTAGAGGCATTTCAAAAAGATATGGTTTAAAATGGATAGCGAAGTGCTGTGAAGTGCTCATTTAGAGGTATTCTCGTAATAGTGACGGTTATGATAAAAGATTACAGTAAGGGGCTATAACTGTATTGTAATCAAATTGAATGAAATGACTGGGGGAAGAAAAATGAGAGTGAAAGAGCAATTGTTAACTTTGAGAGCGTATGTGCCTGGGAAAAACATTGAAGAAGTAAAAAGGGAATATGGATTATCAAAAATTGTGAAATTAGCATCGAACGAAAATCCATTCGGTTGCTCAGCACGTGTGACAGAAGCATTAACTTCTTTAGCAAGCCAATATGCCCTTTATCCAGATGGATATGCCTTTGAACTTCGGACAAAAGTAGCGGAACATTTAGGTGTAAAAGCAGAACAACTATTATTTGGTAGTGGATTAGATGAAGTCATTCAAATGATTAGCCGAGCGTTACTACATGAAGGAACAAACATTGTAATGGCGAATCCTACGTTTTCACAATATCATCACCATGCTGTTATTGAAGGAGCAGAAGTTCGTGAAGTATCACTTAAAGATGGTATTCACGATTTAGATGCAATGCTAGAGCAAGTAGATGAGAAAACGAAAATTGTATGGATTTGTAATCCGAATAATCCGACAGGTACATATGTTGAGAAACAAAAATTACTTTCATTTTTAGAATCAGTTCCTAAGTCAGCGCTTGTTATTATGGACGAAGCATATTATGAATATGCGAGAGCAGAAGACTATCCGCAAACATTACCACTTCTTGAAAAGTATGAAAATATTATGGTATTACGTACATTTTCAAAAGCATATGGTTTAGCTGCTTTCCGTATCGGCTATGCGATTGGGGATGCGAAGTTAATTGGGCAGTTAGAAGTAGCAAGGTTACCATTTAATACATCGACTGTAGCGCAATCTGTAGCAATAGCTGCATTAGAAGATCAAAAGTTTCTAGAAGAATGTGTGCAGAAAAACGCTGAAGGTTTAAATCAATACTATGCATTTTGTAAGGAATATAACGTATTCTATTATCCATCTCAAACAAATTTCATTTTCTTAAAACTTGGTATTCCTGGTAATGAAGCTTTCGAACGATTAATGAAGAAAGGATATATTGTTCGTTCTGGAGCTGCATTTGGTATACATGATGGTATTCGTATTACTGTCGGTTTGAAAGAAGAAAATGATGAAATTATAGAATTACTGAAAGGGCTTGTAAAAGAGCAAGTAAAAAAAGAAGAAACATACTCTTAAGAGTTTGTGAAGGCTCCTATTATAGGAGTCTTTTTTATTTATATAAAGATTGAGGTTAAGAAGGCCTATAAATCTCGATCTGTGCGGGGCAATAATGAATAAGGAAAGTTATTTGCATGGTAATGAAAGAAAACGGTACAATAGAAAGTAGTAATGCGGTATCGGTGTCATATTCGAATCGTTATCAGTGAAAGTACAAGAAGAAGTATGCTCATTCTAAAGGTTGCGTTCTTACACCTAGTTGCTTATGATAAATGAACAGAAAAGAATATTTTTTAGAATTAAAGGAGACGTTTATGCAAAAGTTTGAACAAGCTGTTTCATATATTGAAAATGGTGAAGCTGAAAAAGGGTTACAATTATTAAAAGAACAATTAAAAATTGCGAATGATGAAGAGAAGTATGATATCGCTCGCTATTATCATACACTTGGATTTACGGATGAAGCGTTAGCTATTACAGAAGACTTACGTTTATTGTATCCAGAAGAAAGTGAATTCACTGTATTTTTAGCAGAATTATATATTGATCTAGACAAAGAAGATGAAGCGATTGAAGTGCTTCATGATATTCCAGAAAATGATGATTTATATGTTCAATCGTTATTACTTGTTGCGGATTTATTCCAAATGCAAGGTTTCGATGATGTAGCAGAACAAAAACTACTAAAGGCGAAAGAAATGATGCCTGATGAGCCTGTTATTACGTTTGGCTTAGCAGAGTTATATAGTAGTAAAGGTGAAGAACAAAAGGCAATCACTCATTATGAGTCGCTATTAGCGGAACATAAAGTAATGGGTGGTGTTGTCATTGCACTTCGCCTCGCAGAAACGTTAAGTGCGATTGGAAATTGGGAAGAAGCGATCTCTTACTACGAAGCAGGTTTAGAGGAACAAAAAGATATCCATTCATTATTTGGATATGCCTTCACACTATACCAAGGTGAAGAATACCAAAGAGCAATTGGTGCTTGGCAAGAACTAAAAGAATTGGATCCTGAGTATGCATCACTTTACATGTATTTAGCGAAAAGCTATGAAAAAGAAGGGATGCTTCAAGAAAGCTATGAAACACTTCAAGAAGGAATTAAAGTAGATGAGCTTTCTGTACCATTTTATGTAGAAGTAGCGAACATTGCGGCGAAATTAGGGAAAATAGCGGAAGCAGAGGAAGTGCTTCAAAAAGCACTTGAGTTAGATCCAGGACATTTAGGTGCAACATTAAAATATGCGTATATCTTAAAAGAACAAGAAAAGTATGAAGAGCTAATTGGAGTTGTAGAGCGTGCTATTGATAGCGGAGAACCGGATACACAACTACTTTGGGATCTTGCGTTTGCAAAAAAACAATTAGAAATGTATTCTGATGCATTAAAACACTATGAAAGTGCATATACTTCTTTTAAGAATCATCCAGACTTCTTGGAAGAGTACGGTTATTTCTTATTGGAAGAAGGTATGCGAAAAGAGGCGAAAGAAGTATTTACACAGTTAATACAACTAGACCCGACACAAATTCATATTGAAGAATTGTTATATAATTTAGAGGATTTTTCATAAGTTGGAAGGAAACT
The DNA here is from genome assembly GCF_008042405.1 of Bacillus sp. SH7-1. Taxonomy (NCBI): domain Bacteria; kingdom Bacillati; phylum Bacillota; class Bacilli; order Caryophanales; family Bacillaceae; genus Bacillus; species Bacillus sp. SH7-1. The sequence continues at coordinate 23,981 of NZ_QNUD01000041.1, read as the reverse complement.
GAATGCCGCTTCTTGAATCTAAAAAGAAAAGAGAAAGACAGAGGAGGGACTTAATTGCTATGAATACCCCTGTTTCTGTAAACGAGAAGAAGGATTTTGTAAAATGGTTTTTGAATAATTACCAACTGAAACAGCGTGAATGTGTATGGATTTTGAATTATTTAATGAGTCACGACCAATTGATGCATAAAGTCCACTTCGTAGAGCATGCAAAATATTGTCCGCGTGGCTTAGTGATGTCCGCGAATTGTGTAAAAGATACACCGTTTCACTTTTTCAAACAAAATGTTATGACAACAGATGCTGAAAAATCGTTTCATGATATTCGTTTAAATCGAGATGAAGACATTTATATTCAACTCAATTTTAAATCATCATTTCAAAATGCTAATTATGTAGCTGTATTAGAAGAAAACCCGTATTTACCAAAGCATATTGAAGTAAATGAAAAAGATCGTTTACTTGCAGAAAGATTTTTAGAAGAAAGTGTATTTTCTTTTAGAAGAGAACGTCTTTTGAAACAAATTGATGAAGCGCTGGATAAGCAAGATAAGGAAGCGTTTCATAGGTTAACAGCGGAGTTAAAGATGTTATAGAATTCATTTGGATTCATTAAATTTTACAAATTTCAGACTTTTTAAGAAAAACTACCTTAATATAGGTAGTTTTTCTTTTTTTACCTCTTTTAGTATGGTTTAATATATATAAAGTGAAAGTTCTGTCATTAATAGGCGAGGGGAGGGAAGAAATTTGAAATGGATTGTAAAAGATGTGGAACAGTTTGAGCAAGCAAGAGAATATGTAGATACAGGTGTTATACCACTTTTATCAATTTCGGCAGCGAAAGAAATGAAAATGGTAGTAGAACAAGGTGAATTTATCGAATTGTTGAGTATGGAGTTGGAAAGAGAATATAAAGGAAGGGTGCTTTTACTACCTGCATTTACGTATTTAGTAGAAAGTCAAAAAAATGAAAAAGGTCGTTTGCAAGAATGGACAAATCATTTACAAAAGCAAGGTTTTAAGCATATTGCTTATGTTACAAGTGATTTTTCATGGAAAGAAGATATGCAAGAATTACAAGGGGATTTATTTTGGTTTCCTTCGTTAGCTTTAGAACAATTTAGTGATCAAGCGAAAAGAGAAGTTATTCATGCGCATATAAAAAATATAATGGTGATGTTAGAAGAAAAATGGGGAAAGTAACAATAAACAGAAAGTTCTTATTATTATGAGTAGTATGATATTGACCTGTGCATGAGCGTATTATATCATGATAGTGTCCTAGTTTTTATTTTTTATATAATTTATCACGAGGGGACAATTTCTGATAGAGGGGGGAAATTTTCGTGAGCGAGAAAGAACATCGTGTGTCAAGAAGACAGTTTTTAAATTACACCCTTACAGGGGTAGGAGGCTTTATGGCAGCGGGTATTTTAATGCCGATGACGCGATTTGCGCTTGATCCGGTGTTAAGAAAAGAAGCGGGAACGGATATGGTTGCTGTTGCACAAGTAAAGGATATTACAACAGAGCCGAAACGTTTCGACTTTAAGGTGAAACAGGTTGATGGTTGGTACAAGTCTGAAGAGCCAAAATCAGCTTGGGTTCATAAAGATGAAAGCGGAGACATTGTTGCGTTCTCTCCAGTATGTAAACATTTAGGATGTACAGTTAACTGGAATTCGGACAAAGCACATCCGAATCAATTCTTTTGTCCATGTCACGGGGGCCGTTACACAAAAGACGGGATGAACATTAAAGGCACGCCGCCCCTTGCTCCACTTGATGTATACGAATCTAAAGTGAAAGATGGAACGTTGTATCTAGGAAAAGCGAAGCCAAGAGGGGGTGCAAAGTAGATGCTAAATAAAATTTATGATTGGGTAGATGAAAGGTTAGATATTACACCAATATGGCGTGATATCGCTGATCATGAAGTACCTGAACATGTAAACCCGGCACATCACTTTTCTGCATTCGTTTATTGCTTTGGCGGACTTACCTTTTTCGTTACTGTAATTCAAATTTTATCTGGAATGTTTTTGACGATGTATTATGTGCCTGATATTAAAAATGCTTGGGAATCGGTTTATTATTTGCAAAATGAAGTTGCATATGGGCAAATTGTTCGTGGTATGCACCACTGGGGTGCTAGTCTCGTAATTGTAATGATGTTTTTACATACACTTAGAGTTTTCTTCCAGGGTGCGTATAAAAAGCCTCGTGAGCTAAACTGGATTGTTGGTGTTCTTATTTTCTTTGTTATGTTAGGTCTTGGTTTTACCGGATATTTATTACCGTGGGATATGAAAGCGTTATTTGCTACGAAAGTAGGGATTCAAATTGCAGAGCAAACGCCACTCATTGGTCCTTACATTAAAACATTACTCGCTGGTCATTCCGAAATTGTTGGCGCTCAAACATTAACTCGCTTCTTTGCTATTCACGTCTTCTTCTTACCAGCAGCACTTCTAGGTTTAATGGCCTTCCACTTCATCATGATTCGCAAACAAGGTATTTCCGGTCCACTATAAGAGATTGCTAAATTAAAGGGGAAAGAACTAAAGGAGGGAGATTATGCATCGCGGCAAAGGGATGAAGTTTGTAGGAGATTCTCGGGTACCAGTAGCTCGGAAACCAAATATTCCAAAAGACTATTCTGAATACCCAGGGAAAACAGAAGCATTTTGGCCGAATTTCTTGTTAAAAGAATGGATGGTTGGTGCAGTTTTTTTAATCGGTTATTTATGTTTAACAGTGGCACATCCGTCACCGCTTGAGAGAATGGCGGATCCAACTGATGCCGGATATATACCACTTCCAGATTGGTATTTCTTATTCTTGTATCAGTTATTAAAGTATTCTTATGCTTCTGGCTCATTTACTGTAATTGGAGCTTTTATTATGCCAGGGATTGCGTTTGGCGCATTACTATTAGCCCCATTTCTTGATCGAGGACCAGAAAGACGCCCATTGAAGCGTCCTGTAGCAACTGGATTTATGCTTTTAGCAATTGCATCGATTATCTTTTTAACTTGGGAATCTGTAGCACACCACGATTGGGAAGCTGCAAAAAAACAAGGAGCAATTGTAAAAACAGCACCAGTTGATAAAAATGATGACGGCTACAAATTAATGCAAAAAAATACTTGTTTAACATGTCATGGTGACAATTTACAGGGCGGGGCAGCAGCACCGGCACTGCAAAACTTAACTTTAAAGCCAGAAGAAATTGCTAAAATTGCGAAAGACGGAAAAGGTTCCATGCCTAAAGGTGTATTTAAAGGTACAGATGAGGAACTGAAGAAGCTTTCGGAATTTGTTGCAAAGTATAATAAAAAATAATAAAAAGCTGACTACAAAATTTGTAGTCAGCTTTTTATTTTGATGATAGAAAGTTTACTATATAATGGAGTAGAGTTTGATGAAAGAATGAAAGGTGTTGGACATACAGCTTGGTTTACTTGTATGCAATGTTAAGGCAACGCTCCGTATTATTATTTTTATTAGTTGTTAACATATTAGGTACAATTTACGGATTTATATGGTATGGAAATCAATTAAAAGAAACTTCCCCTATATTTTGGCCGTTTGTACCTGATAGTCCTATGGCGAGTCTCTTTTTTGTCTTTGTTTTAATTGCTTTTTTAATAAAGAGAAATTGGGGATTAATAGAGGCGCTAGCGATTGTTACTTTAATAAAGTATGGAATATGGGCTGTTGTTGTAAATGGGGTTACGATCTATGTAAAAGGTCCTATTGGTCTTATCGGGTATATGCTAATGCTTTCACATTTTGCGATGGCAGTACAAGCAGTGCTATATGCACCGTTTTACCGTATAAAAAAATGGCATTTTGCGGTAGCAGCTATATGGACATTACATAACGATGCAATTGATTATTTATTTTGGCAAATGCCGAGATATGGAATTATGCATTTGTTTGTAGGAGAAATTGGTTATTTTACGTTCTGGCTAAGCATTGCTGTGCTTTGTATGACATATTATTATTGCTTACGTGAGAACCGAAAACAGTTTTCTTTATGATAGTTAGGACATTTAGGGGGAGAAAATGAAGAAAAATAAGAGTGGTATAAAAATATTGGATCGATTGATTATGATAGTTGTTTCATATAGCATAGCATTTTCTATATTTGCACTCGCAACAACGGCGGTTGTATACGGAAAATGGCTATATTATTTTGAAATTGATTTTTTAAATATTCCAGATTTAGCTGATATGACGAAAGATGACATTAAGAGAAATTATGATGTGCTTATCACATATTTATCGCCGTTTTATGATGGAGCATTACAGTTGCCTACATTAGATATGTCTACAAATGGTCGTATTCATTTTGTAGATGTTAAAAATATTTTAGTAAAGATTCAATATGTGATGTATGCGACAATTATGATTACAATGGTAGGCGGCATTTATTTATTAAAAAAGAAAAATGAAAAGTTTTTACTACACGGATCGATTTTAACAATTATCTTTCCGATAGCGCTCATGTTACCGATTGCTATTAATTTTGAAAAGAGTTTTGTATTATTCCATAAGCTTTTATTTAGTAATGATTATTGGATGTTTGATATTGAAACGGATCCAATTATATTAATGTTACCAGAAGAATTCTTTATGCATGCTGCGTGTGCTATTTTATTATTTATTTTATGCGGCAGCATACTTTGTTACAGCTTGTATAAATATTTCGTAAAAAAGAAAAGGATTTCAAAGGAAAAATTCTCTGTTTAAAGAGAATTTTTTTGTTTGTAAAACGATAATATATTTTTCGGTCCAGTTCTGTTCTATTCTTGTCCAAATTAACATATTTTGTACTAGTAGTTATAGGGGGGACCGTGATGAAGAGAACATTAATTGGATTGATAGCATTTCTAATTATAATGTTTCCGTTACGTATATATGCTGAAGAGTGGAGTGAACTAACAGGTTTGTTAGACGACTCATTACAATTAGTGAAGCGTAATGAAGATGAAAAAGCAGTACAAGTATTACAACATTTCTCGGAACAGTTTGTAATAAAGGGGAATGAAAAGAAGCAAGAAGTAACACCAGATCAAGTTAGAGTTATTTCTTTAGCTTATGACAAGGCGAAACAATCACTTGTGGAAGAAGATTTCAGTAAACAAGTTAAAATTGATAATGTGTTAGCCCTGCAGTTCGCGGTTGATGCGCAAGTATCAAAGTATCAACCACTTTGGATGGAAAGAGAAAGAAAAGTAATGGATGCCTTTTCTCAAATGGAAAAAGCGATGAAAAAAGAAGATACGGGACAGTTTCAACAAACGTTAAACACATTTTTACATGAATTTAATATTATTTATCCAAGTTTAATGATCGCCTTGCCAGAAAACGAAGTGCAGCGTGTAAATGCCCATTTATCTTATTTGGATGAATTTCGTAACGTTATGTTAAAAACGAAAGGTGGGCAAATGCAATTAGGAATCATTAAAGGGGATTTGCAAAAAATATTTCACACAGTAAAAAAAGATGAAATTGCACCCTCTCTCATTTGGTTTATGACAATTACTGGAGGCCTTATTTTATTCACATTGACTTACGTTGGGTGGAGAAAGTATAAAGGGGAGAGAGAAAAAAGAAAAAGTAATGCACACTCTAAGAATAGATAATGTAATAAATAAAGATACGGATTGTAAGGTTTATTCATTGACAATGATGGCAGAAGAAAATAGAATGAGAAGTACTATAATTAAAACTTCAATGGAGGTTCAGAGATTCATGATGTTTTATTTAATTTACTTCGCGATCATTTTGATCATACCGTTGTATGCACAGTCAAAAGTACGTAGTGCCTATAGCAAGTATTCACAAGTTTATTCAACATCAGGTATGACAGGAGCAGAAGTGGCTCGGAAAATTTTGGATGAAAATGGATTGTACAACGTAGCTGTTGAAGAAACACCAGGTCATTTATCAGACCATTATGATCCAACTGCCAAAACAGTTCGCTTATCAACAGATAACTATTACGGTCATTCAGTTGCTGGAACTGCAGTAGCAGCGCATGAAGTAGGACACGCAATTCAAGATGCAAAAGATTATAACTTTATGCGTATTCGTCATTCGTTAGTGCCAGTTGCAAACTTTGGATCGAATATTTCTTGGATATTTATTATGATTGGTGCCTTTGCATCTATGTCTAACTTATTGTTATTAGGTATCATCTTAATGGCAGCAGGTGTTGTGTTCCAACTTGTTACATTACCAGTTGAGTTTGATGCATCAAAGCGTGCAATGCAACAAATTGAAGCATTAGGTATCGTATCAACAGATGAATATGGGCAAGCTCGTAAAGTATTAAATGCGGCAGCATTAACATATGTAGCGGCTGCAGCTGTAGCGGTATTTGAATTATTACGTCTCGTATTAATGTATACTGGTATGCAGCGTAGCGACGACTAAAGACTATCAATTTTGATAGTCTTTTTTTGTTGTGTAGATTGAATTATATAATGTATTGCAAATAGAAATAATAAAAGTAATGTGGAAAGGCGGTGGGGGAATGAAATATCCAGACCATTTAGTAAAACAAGTGAAAGAGCGTAGTGCTCCTTATCAATTAGAAGGTTTTTTAAGTGGACAAGGTCCTGAAAATCCCAAATTTATGTTGTTAGGAGAAGCGCCTGGTGAAACAGAAATTCATAATGGGATTCCGTTTAGCGGGAGGGCGGGAAAACAATTAATGGGTTTTTTAGAACGTATTCACGTTACAAGGGAAGAAGTATATATTACGAGCGCTGTTCGAAGTAGACCTTATAAATGGCGAGAGAAAAAAGAACGAAATGGTGAAATCATACAAAAAAAGTATAATAGAACGCCAAATCAAGGAGAAGTAGTTGCCCATGCGTCTTTGTTAGATTATGAATTAGAGAAAATAAATCCGAAGCTTATCGTAACGCTTGGCAATATCGGTCTTCAACGTTTAACAGGAAAAGATAAAAAAATCACAGATGTACACGGGCAATTATTAAAACAGCCCATTCAAAAATTAAAGAATATGCAAAGTGCAGAGTTTACATGGTCAGAGAAAGAATATCATATTTTTCCGACCTTTCATCCAGCTTCCATTTTTTATAATCGGAGCTTATTGGAGCTTATTCATGAGGATTTAGAGAAACTTAAAAAATATGTAATAAAAAACTAGAAAAGCTAGAGAGCTTTTCTAGTTGTGTTTATGTATGTAATGGATTTTTATTTTCATCCAATGTAAAACCTTCACCAACTACATCATGTACATCACTTACAGCAACAAAGGCATGAGGATCTACAGAAGTAATAATGTTTTTTAATTTCACAATTTCATTTTTGGCAACAACGCAATATAATACGTTCCGTTCCACTTTTGTATACGATCCAACAGCTTTTAAAAAGGTTGCCCCTCGCTCCATCTCAGACAAAATTTTGGCAGCAATTTCATCGTTTTTATCTGAGATAATAGTTGCTCCTTTTGCTGCATAGGCTCCTTCTTGCATAAAATCAATGACTTTCGCCCCAATAAAAACAGCAACTAACGTATACATACCCTCGCGATATGATAAATATGTAAGGATAGAGACGATAATAACGATAGCATCAAACATAAACATCGTTTTCCCCATACTCCAGCCAACGTATTTATGAGCGAGTCTCGCAATAATATCTACACCGCCAGTAGTTCCGCCGTATTTAAATATGATCCCAAGACCGATACCAATAAATGCCCCAGCAAATAAAGCCGCGAGTGTCATATCGTTTTGTAAGTTTAAATGTAAGTTGAGAACTTCGTAACGCTGAAAAATCCATAGAAATAAAGATACGCTAAAGGTACCGATTAGTGTATAGATAAATGTTGTTCTTCCAAGTAATTTCCAACCAATGAAAAATATAGGGATATTTAAAATTAAGTTTGAATAAGAAGGATCAAACTTAAATAGAAAATACAATAATAGTGTAATACCGGTAAATCCACCTTCTGCAAGGTGATTTTCAATATTGATATTCACAATACCGAAAGAAAAAATAGCGGAACCGATTAAAATAAAAATGATATTTCGAATCTTCAAATTTGATGTCATATAGAAATCCCCCTAATTATGTAAATGGCATTGCTCCGCTGAAACGGTAAAACATAATGATAAGTAATTTCTAGTTGTTAATAAAAATAGTGAAGGCTATAAAAAAACAATTGATTTTAGCTGATCTTTTGCCAAAACCGCAAAAGAAAGTTTCACTTCATTATAGTCTATCCAAAAAAGGGTCGCAAATAGGTGTTTGGCGGGGAATAATATTTGTCAAATCGCGATGAATTGGCTAACATGAAAGAGGAAGGATTAGAGGTGAGTTGTATGGAAGCGAAAACGATGAAGGATATGCAGAAAGAAGTAGATGCATATATTGGTCAGTTTAAAGAAGGTTATTTCAGTCCACTTGCAATGATGGCCCGTTTAACGGAAGAAATGGGTGAGCTTGCAAGAGAGGTAAATCATTATTATGGTGAGAAACCGAAGAAAACAACTGAAAAAGAACGTAGTATTGAAGAAGAGCTTGGAGATGTATTATTTGTTATGATTTGTATGGCAAATAGTTTAAATATTGATCTAGAAACAGCACATAACATTGTAATGAATAAATTTAATACTCGCGATAAAGATCGCTGGACACGTATTGATGAGGGAGAGAAAGAATAATGAAAGAAATTAAAGTAATTATCGCTGGACCAAGAGGACGTATGGGACATGAAGCAGTTCTTCTTATGGAAAGAACAGAACATTTTAATTTAGTAGCAGCAGTGGATTATAAGCATGGTGGAGAGAAAATCTCTGATTTACCTGGAATGCCAGCGTTAGATGCACCTATTTACGCGGATTTACATACTTGTTTAGAGGAAGTAGAAGCAGATGTGTTGTTAGATTTAACAACGCCAGAAGTTGGGAAACAACACGTTACACTAGCAGTTGAGCGTGGACTTCGTTCTGTTATTGGTACAACTGGATTTACAGAAGAAGAACTAAAGCAATTAACAGAGAATGCGAAAGAAAAAGCAGTAGGAACAATTATCGCTCCAAACTTTGCAATTGGTGCAGTTCTTATGATGAAATTCTCACAAATGGCAGCGAAGTACTTCCAAGATGTTGAAGTAATTGAATTGCATCATGACCAAAAATTAGATGCGCCATCTGGTACAGCTGTAAAAACAGTGGAATTGATTCGTCAAAATCGTGAATCCAAGCAGCAAGGTCATCCAAATGAAGTAGAGCAACTAGAAGGTGCTCGTGGTGCAAATGTAGACGGCATTCACATTCATAGTGTACGTTTACCAGGACTTATTGCGCATCAAGAAGTAATGTTTGGTGGAGATGGACAAATGTTAACGGTTCGTCATGATTCATTCAATCGTGCATCATTTATGTCGGGTGTAAAACTATCAATTGATACAGTAATGAATCTAGATCATCTTGTGTACGGTTTAGAAAATATTATCGACTAAAGGGGAGACAACGGATGAAAATTGCCTTAATCGCACATGACAAAAAGAAAAATGATATGGTTTCGTTTGCGTATGCATATAAACCAATTTTTGAAAGGCATGAATTATTTGCAACAGGAACGACAGGACTTCGTATTATGGAGGCAACTGGTTTAGTTGTAACTAGATATCAGTCAGGTCCTCTTGGCGGCGATCAAGAAATTGGTGCAATGATTGCGAAAAATGATTTAGACATGGTAATTTTCTTCCGCGATCCATTAACAGCACAGCCGCATGAACCGGATGTGAATGCATTGCTTCGTTTATGTGATGTATATGCAATTCCACTTGCAACGAATATGGCAAGTGCTGAAATGTTAATGCACGCATTAGAGCGAGGAGATTTAGATTACCGCAAGTTAAGAAAATGAGGGGAACAATTATGAGTGGATTACATATATTAGCGTTTGGTGCTCATGCCGATGATGTTGAAATCGGCATGGCTGGTACCATTGCTAAATATACGAAGCAAGGGTATGAAGTAGGTATTTGTGATTTAACAGAAGCGGATCTTTCTTCTAATGGAACGATAGAGTTGAGAAAGGAAGAAGCAAAGGCCGCAGCTCGTATAATGGGAGTAAAAACGAGACTAAATTTAGCGATGCCAGACCGTGGTTTGTATATGAAAGAAGAGTATATACGTGAAATTGTAAAGGTAATTCGTACATATAAACCAAAACTAGTTTTTGCGCCGTATTATGAAGATCGTCATCCAGATCATGCAAATTGTGCAAAGCTTGTGGAAGAAGCTATTTTTTCAGCTGGAATCCGTAAATATATGCCAGAGCTTCCACCACATCGTGTGGATTCTTTTTATCATTATATAATTAATGGTTTTCATAAACCGAATTTTTGTATAGATATTAGTGAATACGTATCGCAAAAAGTGGAAGCATTAGAAGCGTATGAAAGTCAGTTTTCAACAGGGAGTGATGGTGTGAAAACGCCGTTAACAGAAGGTTACGTTGAAACTGTGGTCGCTCGTGAGAAAATGTTTGGAAAAGAAGTTGGAGTTTTATATGCCGAAGGGTTTATGAGTAAGAAGCCGGTTTTATTACATGCTGATTTAATAGGGGGATGTAAATGAAATTAAAAATAGGTATTACATGTTATCCTTCTGTAGGTGGTTCTGGAGTTGTTGGAACAGAATTAGGAAAGCAATTAGCGGAACGCGGGCATGAAATTCATTTTATTACATCGGGTTTACCATTCCGGTTAAATAAAGTGTATCCAAACATTTATTTTCATGAAGTGACGGTAAATCAATACTCTGTATTTCAATATCCACCTTACGATTTAGCATTAGCGAGTAAAATGGCAGAGGTTGCACAAAGAGAAAACCTAGACATTTTACATGTGCATTACGCAATACCACATGCCATTTGTGCTTATTTAGCAAAACAAATGATTGGAGAGCGTATTAAAATTGTTACAACCTTGCATGGAACAGATATTACTGTGTTAGGTTCCGACCCGTCTTTAAATAATTTAATTCGTTTTGGTATTGAGCAATCTGATGTTGTTACTGCTGTCTCGCATTCATTAATTAACGAAACGCATGAGCTTGTTAAACCAAATAAAGAAATTCAAACAGTATATAACTTTATAGACGAACGTGTATATTTCAAGCGTGATATGTCTCAATTAAAGAAAGAATACGGTATAAGTGAGAATGAAAAGATACTAATTCACATTTCAAATTTCCGTAAAGTGAAACGTGTGCAGGATGTTGTTCAGGCATTTGCTAAAATTGTTACAGAAGTAGATGCGAAGTTGCTTCTTGTTGGGGATGGACCAGAGTTTTGTACGATTTTACAGTTAGTGAAGAATTTACATATTGAAGATCGCGTCTTATTCCTAGGAAAGCAAGATAATGTTGCAGAACTACTTGCGATGAGTGATTTAATGTTGCTTCTATCGGAGAAGGAAAGTTTTGGTCTTGTTTTATTAGAAGCGATGGCGTGTGGTGTACCTTGTATTGGAACAAGGGTTGGAGGTATTCCAGAAGTCATTCAACATGGTGAAACAGGGTATTTATGTGAATTTGGCGATGCAACGGGAGTGGCCAATCAAGCAATTCAGCTATTAAAGAATGAGGAACTTCACCGTAATATGGGAGAGCGGGCAAGAGAAAGTGTTTACGAGCAGTTCCGCTCGGAAAAAATCGTCTCACAATATGAAACGATTTACTATGATGTGCTAAGGGATGACAAAAATGGAAAGATTTAAAAAAGCTAGTTCTATTATTGAGACATTAAAGCAACAAGGACATGAGGCTTACTTTGTTGGTGGGAGTGTAAGAGATCTCATTATCGATAGGCCAATTGGAGATATTGATATTGCGACATCTGCTTTACCAGAGGAAGTGATGGCTATATTTCCAAGACATGTGCCTGTTGGTCTTGAGCATGGAACTGTAATTGTTGTAGAAAATGGTGAGCCGTATGAGGTAACCACTTTTCGAACAGAAAGCGAATATGAAGATTTTCGAAGACCTAGTAGTGTTCAATTTGTTCGTTCATTAGAAGAGGATTTAAAACGTCGTGATTTTACAATGAATGCAATTGCTATGACAGAAGAAGGCGAAATGGTGGACTTATTTGCCGGACAGGAAGCGATTCAAAAGAGAGAAATTATGACAGTTGGAAATGCTGCAGATCGCTTTCAAGAAGATGCCCTGCGAATGATGCGTGGTATTCGGTTTGTAAGTACGTTAGGATTTTCTTTAGAAACAAAAACGAAGCAAGCAATTGAAACATATGGACATTTACTAGAACATATAGCGATTGAACGAATTACAGTGGAGTTTGAGAAACTGTTAACTGGTACATATTGCGTGAAGGGCTTACAGGAATTAGTAGAAACGAAGCTATTTTCTCATCTACCATATTTACAAATGTCAGAAGAGAGATTGTTAAAAGCTACGCAGTATAACTGGGATTTTTTTGAAACAGATATTGAGGCATGGGCATTTTTCTTATATTGTATCGGAGAAGAGCATCCATCTGTCTTTTTACGTCAATGGAAGTTTTCGAATAAAAAAATAAAAGATATCGTCGCAGTTTTATTAACAATCCGTACAAGAAAGGAGAAGGATTGGGATACAGTTCTTCTTTATAAAACGGGAGTTCATATCGCTGAAATGGCAGAAAGAGTATATGAAGCGATGATTGAAAGCTATGATAGTACATCTGTTAAACGGGTACAAACGTTGTTTCAAGCATTGCCAATCAAGAGTCGACAAGAAATGAATGTGACTGGGAATGATTTGTTAAACTGGGCAAATAAAAAGCCTGGTCCGTGGGTTGCTGAAATGATTCAAAAGATTGAAGAAGCAATCGTACAAGGAAACGTAGTTAATGAGAAAGAGTGTATAAGGGAGTGGCTGCAAGAATGCAATCTACTATAAGAAAGCAGTTATTGCAAGTTTTTTCTGAAGCGGATGGCGAGTTTGTATCTGGCCAAACGATTAGTGATAAACTTGGTTGCTCGAGAACCGCTGTGTGGAAACATATGGAGGACCTTCGTAATGAGGGCTACGAACTTGAAGCTGTACGTCGATTAGGTTATCGAATTGCGAGTAAGCCGGACAAAGTGACTGCGAATGAAATTCAGTTAGGATTACAAACGAAACACATTGGTAGAACAGTGTATTTTGAAGAGTCTGTTGAATCTACGCAGCATATTGCAGCAAAACTTGCTTATGAAGGTGCAGAAGAAGGAACAATTGTTGTGGCAGAAGAACAAACAGCGGGTAGAGGTCGTTTAAGCAGAAAATGGCATTCACCAAAAGGGACAGGAATTTGGATGAGTATTATTTTACGTCCATCAATTCCGGTTCATCATGCACCACAACTTACTTTGTTAGCGGCTGTTAGCGTTGCGCAAGCAATTGAAAAGTGCACAGGTGTAAATGTAGGAATAAAATGGCCGAATGATATTTTAATTCAAGGGAAAAAGGCTGTAGGTATATTAACAGAAATGCAGGCTGATCCTGATAAAATCAATGCTGTCATTATGGGCATTGGTATTAATGCGAATCAAAAAGAAGAACATTTTGATGAGGAAATTCAGCATATTGCTACTTCTTTAGCAATTGAATTAGGTAAGCCAATTGTTCGTGCAGAACTTATGCAACAAATCTTTTTACAACTAGAAAAACTATATGAAGAATATTTACAAAACGGTTTCTCTGTCATTAAAATTCTTTGGGAAAGTTACGCTGTGAGTATCGGGAAAGAAATTACAGCTCGAACGATGAGACAGTCGCTTACAGGGCTAGCAAAAGGAATTACAGAAGAGGGTGTATTGCTTCTAGAGGACCATGAAGGAAAGATACATCACATTCATTCTGCGGATATCGAAATTAAGTAAAAGAAGTTCCTCCTTTGGAACTTCTTTTTTATTACAATATTTTTGAGCTGCGTTTGCAATATGGTAATCCATTTTTGAATATCGTTTGGTTGCCTATATTTATTATTTGACGATTATTTTGCCATCCATCCCTTTCAGGAGATGGTACCGACATATTAATTCATATGTACCGGTACTTTTAGGGTTTACAGTAATGCTTTTTTCTTTTCCCGACTCGACTACGACATCAATATCGAGTTTTTTTACTGTAAAGGTATGTTCATTCTTACCTTTGTTTTTTAATAACAATGTTGTTGATTCTTTAATTGGAATCGTGATGACGTTTGGACGAAAGTAATCATCGTTTAGTTCGACCTCAATTACTTTCGTTGAATCGATAGGTTGTGTTACGGTGTTAACTGAGGCATATGCATGGAAGGAGCTAAAAGTTATCATCCATACAATCATCACAAGCAAACTGATGAATCGAAAGAACCATTTGTTTATAGACATTCGCAATTCTCCTTTTGTAAGTATGTGTCCTCAATTAACCTGCATCATTATTTTAAGAGTTATACTATGCATTTAAAAAGGTGTTTATCTTTCTATGTTTGAGTTATATATGAAATTTCACATACCGTAATAAGGATAAAAATTATTTTTTCAAAAAAATGTAGTAATTTCTTTTCAGAGTTTGCTATAATTAGTTCGAATGTGGGCAGTATCAGAGCGAACTGCACCATGATTCGATGCAATACAAAAAATAATAACTTGGATTCTGCCTTGATCCAATAACGGACTGGGACAGAGGGATGAATAATGCCGACTAACACACAACCCTTCTGCCCTTTTATGGCCAGAGGGGTTTTTTATATGATTTCGGCCATCTCCTCTCTCCTGTATAAAGGAGGAGTAGTTTTTGAAAACGAAAACAGATTTTTTGAAAATGAAAGAGCAAGGTGAGCCGATTACAATGCTAACGGCGTATGATTATCCATCTGCCAAATTAGCAGAAGAAGCTGAAGTTGATATGATTCTAGTTGGAGATTCTCTTGGGATGGTTGTACTTGGCTACGATTCGACAGTACCCGTAACAGTAGAGGATATGATTCATCATACGAAAGCTGTACGCCGAGGAGCGAAAGAGACGTTTATTGTAACTGATATGCCATTTATGTCGTATCATGTGTCGTTACAAGATACGATGGTGAATGCACGCCGCATTGTTCAAGAGAGTGGTGCTCATGCACTGAAGGTAGAAGGTGCAGGAGAAGTGATATCAACTATTCATTACTTGACGAGTGCGGGAATTCCTGTAGTGGCACACTTAGGCTTAACTCCTCAATCTGTAGGAGTACTAGGTGGGTATAAAGTACAAGGAAAAGATGCTGAAAGTGCAAAAAAATTAATAGAAGATGCGAAGAAATGTGAGGAAGCTGGTGCGATAGCACTTGTATTAGAATGTGTGCCAATGCAGCTAGCAGAATTAATTTCGAAGCAACTAACGATTCCAACGATTGGAATTGGAGCAGGACAAAAAGTGGATGGGCAAGTACTTGTTTATCATGATCTTATCTCATACGGCGTAAATCGTGTTCCAAAATTTGTGAAGCAATATACGTCTGTTCAAGAGGAGATTGTACGCGGGATTTCTCAATATGTTGCTGAAGTAAAGACAGGGCAATTTCCAGAAGAAAAACATTCATTCACAATGAAAGAGGAAGAATGCTTAGCGTTATACGGAGGAAAACAATAATGAAAATCGTAACTACAGTGCAAGAGATGCAGCAAATTACAAACAAACTTCGTACAAATGGAAAAAGTATTGGCTTTGTTCCGACGATGGGCTATTTGCATGAAGGACATGCGACTTTATTACGTAAGGCAAGAGAAGAAAATGAAACTGTAGTTTTAAGCGTGTTTGTCAACCCGCTACAGTTTGGGCCGAATGAAGATTTAGATCGATACCCTCGTGATATTGATAGAGATGAAAATGTAGCAAAAGAAAACGGTGTAGATTATTTATTCTATCCGAGCGTAGGAGAAATGTATCCAGTAGAACAAACGACAACAGTAGAAGTTGTGAAGCGTACCGATGTATTATGCGGTAAACAAAGACCTGGTCATTTCGCTGGTGTTGCGACTGTATTAATGAAACTATTTAATATTACATTGCCAACGCGTGCTTATTTCGGTATGAAAGATGCACAGCAGGTTGCTGTCATTGAAGGATTTGTCGCTGATTTTAATATTCCGGTTACCATCGTACCAGTTGATATTGTAAGGGAAAAAGATGGATTAGCGAAAAGTTCTCGTAACGTGTATTTATCACAAGAGGAGCGTGAAGAGGCTCCTCATTTATACCGCAGTCTATGTATAGCGAAAGAAAGCATTGAGGCAGGCGAACGTAATTCAGAAATCATTACAACTCTTGTGAAAGAGTATATTGAGAGGTATACGAAAGGCACCGTAGATTATGCTGATTTATATGCCTATCCTTCATTACAAGTAATGGATAAAATTGAAGGACGAATCATTTTAGCGATTGCAGTTAAATTTGAGAATGTACGATTAATTGACAATATAACATTAACGGTAAAATAAGGGGGAGCATCTATGTTTCGCACAATGATGAGAGCGAAGTTACATCGTGCAACAGTAACAGAAGCAAATTTAAATTATGTAGGTAGTATTACAATTGATGAAGATTTAATGGATGCAGTAAATATTGTAGAAAATGAAAAAGTACAAATTGTAAATAACAATAATGGTGCTCGCTTAGAGACATATGTTATTAAAGGAGAGCGCGGTAGCGGTGTTGTTTGCTTAAATGGTGCAGCTGCAAGGCTTGTACAGCCAGGGGATAAAGTTATTATTATTTGCTACGGTTTAGTGACAGAAGAAAATATTCATAAACAAGAGCCGAAAATTGCAGTATTAGACGATAATAATCAAATTATTGAAATGTTAGGTGCTGAAAAAGCGGGTACGATATTATAAGTAGGAAGGCTATCTCTATTACAGGGATAGCTTTTTTGTGCATCTTTTCATTAAGATGAGATAAAACGTGGTATAGTAACATTATATAATTTTGTGTTTGATAGGTAAGAAATTGAGGTGTTACATATATGAGTAAGCGTTATGTCGTTGTGGATTTAGAGACGACAGGGAACTCCTGGAAGGATGGGAAGGATAAAATTACCCAAATTGCAGCTGTTGTAGTGGAAGATGGAGAGATATTAGAGATTTTTTCATCTTTTATTAATCCGAAGAGAGAGATTCCACCATTTATTACAGAACTAACAGGGATTGATGAGGGTATGGTTAAGCAAGCCCCGTTATTTCAAGATGTAGCCCCGATGGTTGTTGAGCTATTACAAGGTGCAGCTTTCGTTGCACATAACGTTCACTTTGATTGGAATTTTTTAACGGAAGAATTAAGGCAGGCTGGATATACAGAAGTACATTGTCCAAAAGTTGATACAGTTGAGTTGGCGCAAATTCTATTGCCGACGGCTGATAGCTATAAATTACGTGATTTAGCTAAACAGCATGAACTAGAGCACGATCAACCGCATCGTGCGGATAGTGATGCTCTTGCAACAGCGGAATTGTTTTTACAATTTTTAAATGAAATTGAGAAGTTACCACTTGTCACCTTGCAATCACTTTATGAATTGAGTGATGTTTTTCAAAGTGATATAGCGGATGTACTTTCTGAAAATATTTTAAAGAAAATGATGCATGGTAAAAAAGAAGTAGAGGGATATGAAGTGTATCGAAATATTGCACTTCGAAAACGGAATTATTCTTTAAATCTCAGTGAAACATGTTCATCTAAATTTGATGCTTTTTTGCATAAGACAATCGATAAACTTGCATTGAATATGCCAAAGTTTGAAAAAAGAGAAAGCCAACAAATTATGATGAAGGAAATATATACAGCACTAAGAGATTCTAGGTTTTCCCTAATTGAAGCAGGAACAGGAACAGGGAAGACTCTTGCATATTTACTTCCAAGTATTTATTTTGCAAAGAAAAAAGAAGAACCTGTCATAATAAGTACCCAAACTGTACAACTGCAACAACAAATACTAGAAAAAGAAATTCCATTATTACAGAAAATAATGCCATTTTCATTTGAAGTAGCTCTTTTGAAGGGAAGAAAGCATTATCTTTGCCTACATAAATTTGAATATGCTTTGCAAGAGGAAGAGAAAAATTATGATATGGCGCTCACAAAGGCAAAAATTTTAGTGTGGTTATTGCAAACGGAAACTGGCGATCGGGATGAATTAAATATTCCTGAGGGCGGAAAGTTACTTTGGAACCGTATTTGTAGTGATGTACATAGTCCGGGCGGGATGCAAAGCAACTGGTTTAGTCGTTGTTTTTATCAACGAGCAAAGAATAAAGCATTATTTGCAGATATCGTTATTACAAATCATGCTTTATTATTTCAAGATTTTTCAAGTGAAGAACCATTGTTTGCTTCGTGTGAACATATTATTTTTGATGAGGCTCATCATATTGAAGAAGCGGCGAGTAGAACATTAGGTGAACAGTTCTCCTGTATGTATTTCCAGCTAGTTTTATCTCGTCTCGGTACGCTAGAAACAGATGAGGTACTTTCTAAAGTATATAAAATGATGAAAAAAACAGAACAAGCCTCCCGTTCGACTTTCCGTATGGTAAGTCATAGTTTGAAGGAATTGAAATTTGATGCGGATGAGCTATTCCAAATGTTACGTGCATTCATCTTTAAACAAACAAAGCAGGAACAAGGGATAAGCAATATGCCACTCATTTATCGATATAACACGGAAGTAGAGAAAGGTAAGTTATGGGATAGCATTACCGAGTTAACAAATCGTTTTGTATATGATGTAAGAAAATTATTAACTACACTTGAGAAGCAAGTTGAAATATTGCAAAGTAAATTAGAGTGGGAGATGCATGTTGTTACAGGTGAATTTATACATTTAATTGAGTTGTTGAGAAAGATGGCACAATCTTTACAATTACTCATTTTAGAAAAAAATTCATATGTGACATGGATGGAAACTGAAACGAAGGGAACAATTCATTCAACTGTTTTATATGGGCAACCTGTTCATATTGGTGAAAGATTTGCTGATGAATTTTTAACACAGAAAAAGAGTGTTATTTTCACATCAGCAACGTTAACAGTAAATGATTCATTTGACTATATAAAAGAAGAGCTAGGTTTACATGATTTTGCTCCTAATACATTACAGGTTCCGTCACCATTCCGTTTTGAAGAACAGATGAAGTTAATGGTTTCAACGGATGTGCCTTTTATTAAGAAAGCAAGTAATGAAGAATATATTGAATCTGTATCGGCACATATTGCAAAAATAGCGAAAGCTACAAAAGGTAGAATGCTCGTCTTATTCACCTCGTATGAAATGTTGAAAGAAGCGTATACGAATTTGAAAAATGATGAGGAATTAGAAGGGTATTTATTATTAACACAAAGTGTGAATAATAAGAGCCGAAGTCGTCTCATTCGTAAGTTTCAAGAGTTCGACAAATCGATTTTGTTAGGAACAAGCAGTTTTTGGGAAGGGATCGATATACCTGGAGATGCCCTTAGCTGTCTTGTTATTGTCCGCCTTCCCTTTACGCCTCCTCATCAACCGATGATAGAAGCAAAAGGAGAGTGGTTAAAAAATCAAGGAGAAGACGTATTCGCTAAGTTAGCACTCCCGCAAGCAATACTGCGTTTCAAACAAGGATTTGGTCGTCTCATTAGAACAAGTACAGATACCGGAACGGTATTTGTATTAGACCGTCGTTTGACAAGTGCTTCTTATGGGAAACGTTTTTTACAATCAATCCCAACTGTCCCGCTTTATGAAGGCCCTTTAGAGGAATTGTTAGAACAATTAAGAGAACGGCCAACTGAATAAAATTGGAAGAAAAATACGCCTGAAGTACATTTAAACTTCAGGCGTAAAAAATGTGGGTAGGAGGAATTTTATTTTTCTTACTTCTTGTATACAAAATGTATTGGTTTTCGACTTGAAACCTTTTTTTGCAGTACATGTCCTGCTATAATAGATGGGTGATGAAGCAGGGGTTGTAAAGAATGTACTCTTATTGTAACCGCATTGCGTTCTTCTATAATTAGAAATTTTTGTGTAACGGAGGAGTTTTTTCATGGATAAGAAAATCGAAGTCCTATCAACGACGCGTATTAAATATTCGTCTGACTTGTATAAAATCGTTGATAGTTTGAATCGTACGTTAAAAGAGCAGGACCTCATGTTCGGATTAGCATTAGACGAAAAAGATAAAGAAACAGCTGTATTTACGATTTACAGAACGTAGTGATAAAATGAAAAAGTGGATCTTTACAATCATTATCGTAATCGTTGCTAGCGGAATATATGGGGCGTATGTTTATAATAAAGCAATGGAAAAGAAAATCCCTAAAGAGGCAAAATCTGTAGAAATTGCAAAAGAAAAAGCAAAGCTTACAAAAGTAAAATCTGTGGATTATTATAACGGAGAATCTTCATATACAGTCGTACAAGGTACAGATGAAAAAGGAGAGCAACTTATTGTTTGGGTGCCTGAGAAAAAAGGGGAAACAATAGTAAGAAAAAAGAGCGAAGGTATCTCTGAAAAAGATGCTTTACAAAGAACGATTGAACAAGTCGGATATGAAAGTAAAGAGCCCAAAAGTAAGCCTAAAGAAATTTTAAAAGTAAAATTAGGCGTTGAAAATAATATACCACTATGGGAAGTTACATATATTGATGATGACAATCGTTATATTTACTACAATCTTTCATTTCAAGATGGTCAGTTTTTAAAACGATATAGCATTGAAAAATAGATGTAGGGGGAACTACAAATGAAATTAGCAAAGCGAGTAGCTGCTTTAACACCATCTGCAACTTTAGAAATTACAGCAAAGGCACAAGCATTAAAAGCAGAAGGTCATGATGTAATTGGATTAGGTGCAGGAGAACCTGACTTTAATACGCCAGAACATATTATGAATGCTGCACATAAAGCGATGTTAGAAGGACATACGAAGTATACACCAACAGGTGGATTACAAGCGTTAAAACAAGAAATTGTGAAGAAGTTTACTCGCGATCAAGGAATTGCGTATGATCCGTCTGAAATTATTGTATGTAACGGTGCAAAGCATGCATTATATACATTATTCCAAGTGTTACTTGATGAAGGAGATGAAGTTATCATCCCTACGCCATACTGGGTAAGTTATCCGGAACAAGTAAAGCTTGCTGGTGGTAAGCCAGTTTATGTAGAAGGCCTTGAAGACAATGAATACAAAATTACAGCGAAGCAGCTGCGTGAGGCAATTACAGAGAAAACGAAAGCAGTTATTATTAATTCACCGAGTAATCCAACAGGAATGATTTACAGCAAAGAAGAATTACAACAGCTTGGAGAAGTATGTTTAGAACATGATATTTTAATCGTTTCAGATGAAATTTATGAAAAATTAATTTATAGTGGAGCAGAATATACTTCGGTTGCCCAGCTTTCTAATGCATTAAAAGAACAAACACTTATTATTAATGGTGTATCTAAATCTCATTCTATGACGGGATGGCGTATTGGATATGCAGCAGGAAATAAGCAGCTTATTAAAGCGATGACGAACTTAGCAAGTCATAGTACGTCAAACCCTACTTCAATCGCTCAATACGGCGCAATCGCGGCATATGCAGGCTCACAAGAACCTGTAGAAACAATGCGTCAAGCATTTGAAGAGAGATTAAACATTATTTATGATAAATTAATTCAAATCCCTGGCTTTACTTGCATTAAACCACAAGGCGCATTTTACTTATTCCCTAATGTAAAAGAAGCAGTAGCTTTATCAGGATACGAAACTGTTGATGATTGGGCAAAAGCTCTATTAGAAGAGGAAAAAGTGGCTCTTGTACCAGGTACAGGATTTGGTGCTCCAAACAACGTTCGTTTATCATATGCGACATCTCTTGAACAAGTAGAGAAAGCATTAGAACGTATTCATACGTTTATGAAAAGTAAAGTGCAAGCTTAATTGTATATTTTATTAACGCAATACAAAAAACCTTCCTACATAATAGGGAGGTTTTTTTGACGAATTGTGGCAAAAAGAAATAGCGAAAGGTGTGTTATACTAGAGAGCGAGGTGTTTGGTGATGAAAAAGAAAATGATGTTACAGTGGTTTGAACAGGGAAGCATTGCAATTCCAAAATTACTTATGATGCATTATAAAAAATTAGGGTTAAATGAAACGGAATTTATGGTTGTACTTCATGTACACACATTTTTAGAATCAGGCAATTCGTTTCCGACTCCGTCAGAGATTTCAGAACGGATGACGATTACTGAAATGAAATGTATGGAAGTGATTCAGACATTGATTCAAAAAGGTTTTTTATCACTAGAAGGTGGACAAAG
Source organism: Bacillus sp. SH7-1 (assembly GCF_008042405.1). Lineage (NCBI taxonomy): Bacteria > Bacillati > Bacillota > Bacilli > Caryophanales > Bacillaceae > Bacillus > Bacillus sp. SH7-1. The sequence goes on along the minus strand of NZ_QNUD01000041.1, from coordinate 1,620 downwards.
ATCAGAAGCGATGATGTGTGAAAGTTATTCTTTACAACCACTATGGGAAAAAATATTGCATTTCTTAATGAATGAATCAATAGAAGAAGAACAAAAAGAAATAAAACAACTGCAAGTAAATTTATATACAGTATTTGAAAAAGAATTTGGAAGACCACTTTCTCCATTTGAATGTGAAACGTTGGGAATGTGGGAAGATCAAGATCAACATCATCCGAATTTAATTCAAGCGGCCCTCAGGGAAGCTGTAATGAGTGGTAAGCTTAATTTCCGATATATTGATCGCATTTTATTTGAGTGGAAAAAGAATGGTATTAAAACAGTAGATCAAGCCCAAAATCAAGGGCGAAAATTTAGAGCAAATCAACAACGAACGCAGCAAACGACAAAACAAGAGACGAAATTTACTGGAAAAGTGCCTTTTTATAATTGGTTGGAGCAGTAATGTAGGAGGAAGTATATGTTAAATAAAACGCAAATCCGCTATTGTTTAGACACAATGGCGGATATGTATCCAGAAGCACATTGCGAATTAATTCATGATAATCCGTTTGAACTAGTAATAGCGGTAGCATTATCTGCACAATGTACAGATGCACTTGTAAATAAAGTGACGAAAAATTTATTTCAAAAATATAAAACACCAGAAGATTATTTAAGTGTTTCTCTGGAAGAATTACAACAAGATATACGTTCTATTGGATTGTATAGAAATAAAGCGAAAAACATTCAAAAATTGTGCCGGATGTTATTAGATGATTACAATGGGGAAGTGCCGAAAGATCGAGATGAGCTTACGAAGTTACCAGGTGTAGGACGGAAGACAGCGAATGTTGTAGTATCGGTAGCTTTTGGAATACCGGCAATTGCTGTCGATACGCATGTAGAGCGGGTGAGCAAACGATTAGCGATTTGTAGATGGAAAGACTCTGTATTAGAAGTCGAAAAAACATTAATGAAGAAAATTCCGATGGATGAATGGGGCGTTACACATCACCGTTTGATTTTCTTTGGACGTTATCACTGTAAAGCACAGCGACCACAGTGTGAAGAGTGTCCATTGCTAGAAGTGTGTCGAGAAGGAAAGAAGCGAATGAAGGGGAAATAAAGGATGGAGCGAGTTATAGAAGTACCGAGAGAATTTCGGTACTTACCATTTTTTGAAGAAAGTGTAAATTCAATTGAGTATCATACAGAACAGTCTTTTGAAGAAATCATACAATGTACTTACTTTATATTTGATATAGAAAGACAATACGAACCGTGGAATGAAATTGAAAACAGTATTCCGGTAATGTTGAATGTATGGAAAAATAAGCATGAAGACATTGCCACATTATTTCGAAACAGAAAGAAACAAGAAGCTGAAGGTCCGATGATTCTTTTTGCAGCGCATTTGTTATCAATTGTATATTGGCTAAATGAGCAACCTGTTCATAGTTTGGATGAAATGGAAGATTTCACGAGTAAATTGGAAGTACAACCAGTTAATTTTATGGAGAGATATTCGTTCATTATAAAGAAACCGAATAATTATCATTCTTATATTCAGTTAGCGCAGTTGTATATTGAAATAGAAAAGTTATATGTAAAGAAAATGATAACAAAAAAGAAGTCCTT
>NZ_QNUD01000040.1:0-14565 GCF_008042405.1 Bacillus sp. SH7-1 | reverse complement strand
GGGATGAGTGTGTTTTTTTATGGATTTTAAGATTGAAAATTTAAAATAATTAAAAAATGGTATTGATTTTGTTTTTTATGCGAGTATAATGAGTTAACAAATAAACATGAACGAAAAAGTAACGATAAGGACACGAAATCATTTTTACGGTTTACAGAGAGGGAAGTCAAGGGTGTGAGCTTCCTAACACGAGAAATGGTTTTACCACCTTTGAACTTCAATAGTGAACGAGTAATTTAGTAATTATTGACGGTATCAGCCGTTATCTGAACTTGAGCAATCTAGGAGGAAATACGTCTGGATTGGAACAAGGGTGGAACCACGAAAACACATTCGTCCCTTTCCTAGGGATGAGTGTGTTTTTTTACTTTGAAAGGAGGTGCAGTAACATGAAACAATTTGTACGTACGGAAATAACCACCACCTGCATGATTAAAAAGCAGAGCAAGGTGATTGATAGGGATAAATAATAAAATTGTAGGAGGAGATTAGAAGATGAATAACGTTATTAATGTTGGGGTGTTAGGATTAGGTACGGTCGGAAGTGGTGTTGTCCATATTTTGAAAGAACATTATAAAAAAATTGCACTTGATACAGGATATGAAGTGAAGGTGAAGACAGTCGTTGTACGTGATTTAGAAAAAGAACGTGATGTTTGCATCGATGGAATCGTAGTAACAAGTCATGTTGATGAAGTTCTAAATGATTCAAATATTGATATTGTAGTAGAGGTAATGGGCGGAATTGATGAAGCAAAACAGCATATCGTTAAGGCTTTACGAAATAAGAAGCATGTCGTAACAGCAAATAAAGATTTAATGGCTGTATACGGTGCAGAGCTTCTCCAATTAGCGAATGAAAATGATTGTGATTTATGTTATGAAGCAAGTGTAGCGGGCGGTATTCCAGTGTTAAGAGGATTAACAGACGGATTAGCCTCAGATCAAATTGAAAAAATCATGGGAATTGTAAATGGAACAACAAATTATATGTTAACAAAGATGAGTCAAAATGGATGGTCGTATGAAGAGGCTTTACAGGAAGCGAAAAAATTAGGATTCGCAGAATCTGATCCAACAGCGGATGTAGATGGGCTAGATGCGGCGAGAAAGGTAGCCATTCTTGCAAACTTAGGTTTTTCGATGAATGTTTCTTTAGATGATGTGCAAGTAAGAGGGATTCGAAAGGTCGAAAAAGAAGATTTACAAATGGCTGAAAAGTTAGGATTTACAATGAAGTTAATTGGTAAAGCAGAGAAACAAGGATCAGCGATTCATTTAAGTGTAGAACCGACGCTTTTACCAAGTCATCATCCATTATCGAATGTAAATAATGAATTTAATGCAGTATATGTTCACGGTCAAGCAGTAGGAGAAGTAATGTTTTACGGACCTGGAGCTGGAAAATTGCCAACTGGTTCTGCTGTAGTAAGTGATATTATTTCAATCGTTAAGAATATGAATCAAGTTCAGAAAAATAAAAGTGCGTTAAAAGAACCAGAACCATATGAGTTACAAGGAGATGAAGAGGTAGTTTCAAAATATTTCTTACGTATTTCATTACGAGATGAACCTGGGATGTTGCAAAAAATAACAGAATGTTTCGTTAATTATTCTGTAAGTTTAAAAGAAGTTATTCAATTACCTTTAAATCGAGAACTTGCAGAAGTCGTTGTTGTGACACACCAAACTTCAAAGTATCAATTCGAACGAGTTTTAGGAGCGATAGAAGATGTCGCAAGTGAAATAAACAGTTACTACATTATTGAGGAGGAAAAACAATATGTATAAAGGACTATTAAACCAATATGCTTCTTATTTACCGGTAAATGAAAACACACCTGATGTCAGCTTAATGGAAGGAAATACACCCCTTATTCCGTTATTAAATATATCAAAACAATTAGGAATTCAGTTGTACGGGAAGTATGAAGGAGCGAATCCGACAGGTTCTTTTAAAGATCGAGGCATGGTAATGGCTGTTGCGAAGGCGAAAGAAGAAGGGTCGGAGGCAATCATTTGTGCATCGACAGGTAATACTTCGGCATCGGCTGCAGCATACGCCGCGCGCCTCGGAATGAAATGTATTATCGTAATCCCTGAAGGAAAGATTGCACATGGAAAATTAGCGCAAGCAGTCGCTTATGGGGCTGAAATTATTTCAATAGAAGGGAATTTTGATGATGCACTTAAGGCTGTAAGAAATATTGCTGCGGAAGAGCCAATTACATTAGTTAATTCAGTAAATCCTTACCGAATTGAAGGGCAAAAAACAGCAGCGTTTGAAATTTGTGACCAGTTACAAAGTGCACCAGATATTTTAGCGATTCCTGTTGGGAATGCCGGAAATATTACAGCATACTGGAAAGGTTTCTGTGAATATGAGAAAGAAAAAGGCTATAAGAAGCCAAGAATTCACGGATTTGAAGCGGAAGGAGCAGCAGCAATTGTAAAAGGACATATCATTGAAGAACCTGAAACAATTGCAACAGCGATTCGCATCGGTAACCCAGCAAGTTGGTCGTATGCGGTAGAGGCTGCTGAGCAGTCTCATGGTGAAATAGATATGGTATCAGATGAGGAAATATTACATGCGTATAGATTGTTAGCAAAAACGGAAGGGGTTTTCGCTGAGCCAGGATCAAATGCTTCATTAGCCGGTGTAATGAAACATGTTCAATCTGGAAAAATCAAAAAAGGAGAGACAGTTGTTGCAGTTTTAACTGGGAACGGCTTGAAAGATCCTGATATTGCAATTTCTTCTAATACATTAGACATTGCAAGTGTTTCAAATAATATAGAACAAATTAAAGAGCATATTAAAGGGGTGATTATGTCGTGATACCATTAAGTATTCGTGTTCCTGCTAGTACAGCAAATGTTGGACCTGGATTTGATTCAGTAGGAATAGCTTTGTCATTGTATTTACATGTAGTAGTAAAAGAAAAAGCTGATAAATGGCAAGTAATCCATTCCTTTGAAGAGTCTATTCCGACAGACGATAAAAATTTAATCGTTAGCACGGCATGTAAAGTTAGTCCTTCTTTATCACCCCATATAATAGAAGTTACTAGTAATATCCCACTAACAAGAGGACTAGGAAGTAGCGCATCGGCAATTGTAGCTGGGATAGAGCTTGCGAATCAACTAGGAAATTTGAACTTAACTACTAATCAAAAAGTTCAAATTGCTACAAATTTTGAAGGACATCCTGATAATGTTGCTGCTTCTATTTTAGGAGGAACTGTAATTGGAGCACTTGATGGAAAGAATGTTGCGGTTGTAAGAATTGAAAGTAAGGAATTAGGCGTCATTTCTCTTATTCCAAATGAAGAGCTAAATACAGATGAAAGCCGATCTGTATTACCAGAAGTGTTTCCGTTTCATGAAGCTGTTAAGGCTAGTGCGATAAGTAATGTATTAGTAGCTGCTTTATGTCAAAAGAAGTGGGAAGTTGTAGGGGAAATGATGGAGAGGGATCATTTTCACGAACCGTATCGTTTAGAACTCGTGCCGTTATTACCATCTATTCGTAAATGTGCAAAAGAATTCGGTGCATACGGTACAGCGCTTAGCGGTGCAGGACCATCTATTTTTATATTAGCGCCGTATGAGAAACGTCAAGAAATTGCTGAGCAATTAGCGAGAGTATTTACGTCTATGAAAGTGTGTGAGCTAGAAATTGATCATAGAGGGATTACTGTAAATAAGAAAGAACATATTGGATTATAAAGAAAGCTAGCATCGCTAGCTTTCTTTATGTTGTAAATATCTTTTAAGTTTGCATATAAAAGAAAAATATTAATGTATAATTTAGTAAAGAGTGTATTAATTTGGAGGTGATCGTATGAAGAAAGAGTCACCGGAAGAAAAAAGAGAACGTATAAGGCAAAGTGAATTGAAAAATAATCCTACCGGTTCTTTACATGATGGACTCAACAGAGCTGAAACGGGTAGTCCAGTTGATATGATGGGTGGTATGAATTGGAAAGGTACAGCGCTAGTAATTTTAGTGCTAGTTTTAGCGTATATTATATACACTTATTTTTTTAGTTAAGAAATGCATGTTAAAGCTTTGAATGATTTGCTTTTATAATTAGTGAGGATGAAAAAAATAAGGTTATTGTACTACATATATATTCAGCAGATTATAGTTGTCCATATACAATTATTTTTAATACTTAAAATAGAGCTAGCGTTATGCTAGTTCTATTTTTTTGCCACATTCCTGTAACAAAGTCCCTGTATATTCAGTGGTGGAGGTGCAGAAGATGAAAAAAATGATAGCAGTATGTCTTCTTACAACGATGTCATTTTCGACTTTAGTCGGGTGTGATGTAAAAGGTAGCAATACTGTTCAAGAGTCTAAAATAAAGAAAGCGACGTATAAAGAGTTTACTTACGATGTAAATCCAGAGACTTTCACGTTAACTGTAGAACATGATGGCGTAAAGGAACAGGCGTCACAGCCCTTGCCAAAAATGAAGGTGTTGAATGTAAAAAAAGACAAGGATCGTACATCTTGGGAATATCCAGATCAAAAAGTAAAAGTGAATCTAGAGAAGAAAAAAGATCACTTAAATATTGAAGTGGAATCAACCGGTGCAGAAAGTTTTACATGGCCAAAAATACAAGCTGAAAATTATACACTTCCGTTATGGGAAGGTAAGCAAATTCCGAGCAATGATGAGAATTGGAAGAAGTTTTTAAAGGATGATGCATATTCATTTGCTGAATCGTTTTCTATGAAGTTTTTCGCATTAAATGGTTCGAAATATTCAATTGTATATATTGCAAACAATATGTTTAATAATGAATTGAAATTTCATTCGGATCCGAAAATAGGATTTGATTTTACACATGAATTTCCGAGCATAAATAAAAATAAAACATATGGATTTCAATTATATGTGACAAATAATGATGCGGTAAGCATTGCTAAACTGTATAAGGATGATATTGTTCGAAAAGGTGAATTTAAAACATTACAAGAAAAGGCTAGAAAAAATAAAGAGATAGAAAAGCTTTACGGCGCAGCTCATTTTTATTTTTGGAATCAAAATGGCTTATCAGAAAGTAATGTAAATTGGCCAAAGTTAAGAGAGAAAATAAATAGCCCTTTGTTTATCCATATAAAAGAGCTTGTTCAAAAGAATAGTTCAGAGCCTGGAGAACTGATTGTATTTGATCAAGTAAGTAAACAAGATTTCATTGATAAGTATCAAAAAAATGTTATTTTGCGTTATGTAAACGAAGTATTATCAATGAAGGAATTGTATAAAGAGGATATTTTCCAAAGAGTTGATCAGAAGGCTAGTGAGTTATTAAACAAAGGTGTAGATCATTTATCAAAGATGGAGTTATATAACTTAAATAAGCATGTATTAAAGTCAGTGCTCGGTAATGCGGTTGAAGAAGTAAATAAATGGGGTAAGGCAGATGGAACGGATATTATAAAGGAAATGAAAGCGGCAGGAATAGACAATGCATGGATTGGGTTGCCGAACTGGGAGCAAGGGTATATGCAGCCTGATTTCGTGACAGAAGCTAAGAAAATGGGATATTTAGTTGGTCCGTATGATTCATACCATTCTATTCACGAAAAAGCTGATAAAAATTGGAATACAGCTTCTTTTACTGATCCATCGTTATATGAAGAGGCAACTGTGACGAAGAGAAATGGAGAAAAGGTGCAAGGGTTTTTAGGTAGAGGGCGAAAATTAAATCCAACTTTATCTCTTCCTAGTGTAAAAGAACGAATGAACGATATATTACAAAATGGACCTAAATACAATTCATGGTTTATTGATTGTGATGCAACAGGTGAAATTTATGATGACTATTCGGCTAAACATATAACGACACAAGAACAAGATTTAAAAGCAAGATTACAACGAATGAGTTATATTGCGCAAGAAAAAGGTATGGTAGTTGGCTCTGAGGGCGGAAATGATTTTGCAAGTAGCACGATAGTATTTGCCCACGGCATTGAAACGCCTGTTATTAAATGGGACGATGAAGATATGAGGAAAAACAAAACAAGTCCGTATTATGTAGGCGGATATTGGTCACCGAATCAAAATGTTCCAGAAAAATATGCAAAACAAGTACCGTTAAAAGAAGAGTATAAACAAGTGTATTTAAATCCTGTATATTCAGTACCGTTATATAAATTAGTATACAATGATTCTGTAATTACAACGCATCACTGGGAATGGGGAAGTTTGAAAGTAAAAGATGAGGTAGGAAACCGTATGCTATACGAATTATTGTATAACGTTCCTCCGTTGTACCATTTAGATGAAGTGGAGTGGAATAAGCATAAACAAGAAATTACGCAGCATCTGAAAGTTTGGAATGAAGTTCATGAAAAGGCAGTAAAAGAAGAAATGACGAACTTTGCATATTTGTCAGAAGATAAGTTAGTACAATCAGCTTCGTATGGAAAAAATATTAAAATTATTGTAAATTTCTCAAATGAAGATATAGAAATACAAAAGACGAAAATAAAAGCAAAATCAGCTTTCATTATTAATAATGGAAAGCAAACTATGTATACACCAAACCAATAAAATTATAATATATAAATTTTAGTATAATTTTATATAAATAGTGACTTGCCAAAAATAAGCACAAGAGTATAATGTGAAATGGAGTACATATTGGATTCGTGCAGTAACCTTACAAAATTGTAAGGTAATTGAAAGGAAATTCAATATGAAGGTTAATAGACTTGCATTATAATTGGAAAAGAGAAAGAGAGGCGAATGGATATGAGCTCTGAATTAGAACAGAATACGAGAAGCAGAAAAAAACGTTCTAAAAGAAAGTCAATAAAATGGTTCATTTTAATTCCATTTTTCCTACTTATTTTTGGTGGAGTAGGATATGGATCGTTAATATATAATAAAGCAAAAGCAGTGGTAAGTGATGCATATGCACAAATTGATAAGTCATCGAAGCGTGATAAAGAAGTTGAACCTTTAAAGGATAACATTTCAATTCTAATCATGGGTGTTGATGGTAGTGAAATGAGAAAAAGTCAATACGGAGAAGCTGTTCGAACAGATGCACTTTTATTAGCAACAATTAATAAAGATGATAAATCAGTTAAATTAGTAAGTATTCCGCGTGATTCACGTGTATATATTCCATCTAGAAAGAAATTAGATAAAATTACACATGCACACGTATTTGGTGGTGTAGAAAGTACACGAGATACGGTGGAGAGATTTTTAAATGTTCCTGTTGATTATTATGTGAAGTTTAACTTTGAATCATTCTTACAAATTGTCGATTCACTTGGTGGTATTGATATTGATGTACCAGTTACTTTCACAGAACAAGATAGTAAAGACCAAGCTGGTATGATCCATTTAGAAAAGGGTTATCAACATTTAAATGGAGAACAAGCACTTGCGCTTGCAAGGACGCGTAAAATTGACAGTGATGCAATGCGTGGTCAAAGACAGCAACTTGTAATTGAAGCAATTGCAAAAAAAGCGATGTCTGTCCAATCAATTAGCAAAATGGGCTCTTTACTTGATGCGGTTGATAAAAATATGAAAACGAACTTAACTTTCGATGATATGCTTGCTATTACGAAAAATATGGCAGGATCTAATTTGGAAATGGAAAAAATGCAAGTAGAAGGTACGGATAAACGTATCGGCGGTATTTATTATTACATTCCGAATGAAAAAAATGTGAAAGACATTTCAAATAAATTGAATCAGCATCTAGGTGTAACACCAAAATCAGTTCGAAATGAATAATAAAAAAGATTGGCTTCTGCCAATCTTTTTTTATCGGAATCGATTTGTAACTTTTCTGTAACGATTTTTTATTTTAGAAAAATTATACTCATATGTATGAGAATATTGGAGAAGCAAAAAGTAAAAAGAAATAATTAAAATCTGTAATAAGGAAAGATATTATATGCAGAAATGGATAGGCATTATGGGAATCATTTTTATGTTGACTGGATGTAAAATGTCTGAAGCTCCAACAAATTTAATGGAAGCTCCTTCCAATGAAAAGTGGATTAGTGAACTAAGAGAGCAAATAGATAAAGATTTGCCTGTTAATTATCGATTGCTTACTCCAATGTCTAATAAAGATAAACAGATGATTTGGTCAATGGATTTTAAACAAGATAATAAGAAAGAAGCCATCATATTTTATAAATTGCCGAATGCAGATCATAGTGTATATTTAGCTGTATACGAAAAAAACGGGGATAGTTGGAAAATAAAGTCCACACATAAATTTGATGGTGGAGATGTAGATATTGTTGAAGTTGGTGATTTTACAGGGAACGGGAAACGAGAGTTGTTAATCGGAATCTCTGTAGACCGTGAATCATTAGAACATGTTATGTATGTTTTTTCGGAAGAAAATGAAGATATGAGGGAAATATATACTCGAAATTATACGAAGTTATTCATAGATGATCTAAATAAAAATGGACTGAAAGATTTAAGTCTTGTTACGTATGAAAAAGATGAGAAATTGACAGTTGAGTTCATTGAACAATTTAAGACTTTATCTGAAGCGTCATTCGATCCATTTATAAATAGCATTCAAAGAATACAAATGGGACGTATTTCTAAGGCATTAAAGGCCATTGTCATTGATGCGGGAACTGGGGCTCATTCAGGGATAACTTACGTAGCGAAATTTGATAAGGGTCATTATGAGATACTACTTATAGATGGAAAAGAAGATTTATTCAATGAATATGTTGTAGAAAGTAAAGATGTTAATGAAGATGGCATTATTGAATTTGTTCGTACTGTACGCCCAAAAGGTTGGGAAGATAAATCACATGGTGATAGTCCGCTCTTTGAACGTTACATACAGTGGAGTGAATTGGGAATTAAATCCATTGAAGAAAGATATATCGATATAGAAAAAGGATATTATGTGAAAATTCCTAAAGAGTTAATAGGAAAAATTACGATACCCGATGAGCAAAAGGAATCAAATTCTCAAAAGTTTTTGGAGACAAGTACAAATGAAATCTGGCTTGAAGTTCATATATTTAAGCGGAAAGAATGGTTTGAAATAGAAGGATACAGTGCAGCAGTCAAAACAGCTTCTCACGTATATGCTGTACCGAAACAACCACATTTTAAAAAAGTGAAAGCATATGTAAAACCGCTAGCGGATTATCAACAAGAGTAGGGAGGTGGAAATGATGCCAACAATTTTAGTTTTAGAAGATGAAATGCCTATTCGTAGTTTTATCGTCTTAAATTTGAAACGTGCTGGATTTTATGTATTAGAAGCAAGTACTGGAGAAGAGGTGTTACAGATTTTATGTGAACATACTGTTGATGTAGCATTGCTTGATGTAATGTTACCAGGAATGGATGGTTTTCAAGTTTGTAAAGCGATCCGGGAAGAAAATAAAAAAATAGGTATTATTATGTTAACCGCACGCGTACAAAATGAAGATAAGGTACAAGGGTTAGGAATTGGTGCAGATGATTATATCGCAAAGCCGTTTAGTCCAGTGGAACTAACTGCACGTATACAATCGTTACTAAGAAGAATAGAAATACATGATGAAAAAGCGAATACTATCACATCTGGCCCGTTTTCTTTAAATATAATAGAAGAAAGATTATATAAAAGTGGACAACTAGTCGATTTAACCCCTACAGAGTATATGATATTACAGTATTTAATGAGTCAAGCTTCAAAGCCAGTTTCACGTGATGAAATTCTAAATATGATTTGGGGAACGAATTATGTAGGTGAGACAAAAGTAGTAGATGTAAATATGAGGCGGTTACGTCAAAAAATAGAATGTAATCCATCAGAACCTGAATTTATTCTTACTGTATGGGGAAAAGGGTATGTGTGGAAGGAAAGTATAAGATGAAAAGAAAAGTGACTTTATATTTTATGACGGTCATTATACTTATGCTTGTATTATTTGAAGTCGTATTTTCAGTCTCTATTTATCGATATTATTATAACGGTATTGTGCAATATATAGAATCTCATGCGAAGACGAGTACACGATTTTTCTCTGAATACAATTCATTATACTTTATTCGTTTGCAAGAATATAGCGGTGACATCATTAGTAGTTTTGAATTAGAAGGAACGGAATTACAATTAATTGATCGTCATGGCTCAGTTATACAATCATCAAGTGGACAAAAGGTAGAAGGTAAAGTAGTTATTCCGTATTCGTTACTAGAAGGAGAAATGTATCATCAGGTGACTACTACGAAAGACAAAGTGAAACAATTAGAAGTGATTAGTCCACTTATTCATCAAGGACAAACGATCGGTGTTTTAAAATATACGACTGTATTAACACATGTAAATGCCAAGATTATTGAAATTATTATGTTTACTATTTCTGTAGGTATTGTTATTTCAGGAATTGTATTCTTAATCAGTAGACGATTAGCGAATTTATTTGTTAAACCGATCGACTCAATAATTCATGCTTCTTCCCAAATCGCAGAAGGTACATTAAAGAAGAAAATTAAAGAAGATTATCCTGGTGAATTAGGGGAGTTAGCGCACAGTTTAAATCATATGTCTGATAAAATAGAAAAAGCGGAACAAATGAAAAATGAATTTATTGCTTCTATTTCTCATGAAATACGAACGCCTTTAACAGGAATTAAAGGCTGGAGTGAGACGTTAAAAACGGTAGATCACTTAACGGAAGAAGAGATAAAGCAAGGCATGGGAATTATTTCAGGTGAGACAGACCGATTGATTCACTTAGTAGAAGAATTGCTAGATTTTTCAAGATTACAATCAAATCATTTTAATTTATATAAACAAAAGGTGCAATTATACGATATACTAGAGGAGACGATTTGGCAATTAACTCCTAACGCTGAAGAGAAGCAAATGCAATTCATCAAAACTATAGAACGAATTGAATTGATAGGAGATCGAAATAGGCTAAAGCAAATTTTCTTGAATATTGTTCAAAATGCAATTAAATATTCACATAAAAATGGTACAGTATATATTGAAGCGACCAAAAATGAAGGACAAGCAGTCATAAAGGTGAAAGACGAAGGGATTGGAATTGCTAAAGAGCATTTACCATATATAGAACAGTCATTTTACCAGATTAATAACCATGCTACAGGTGCTGGTCTTGGTTTAGCTATCGTTAAAAAAATGGTGGAGCTTCATGGAGGTAAATTAAATATTATAAGTAAAGAAGGAATAGGAACAACCATTTTGATAAAACTCCCATTATAATACATATAAAGTCTGTTTATATAGTTTAATAAAATAAATAGATGTATAATTATATTGGGTGATTTATATATAAGATTAATAGGGAGAGGAATTCGATAGAATGGAAAAAGCTTTTAAAATTAAACGAGTAGTAGTCGTTTTAATAGCGATTGCAGCAGTAGCTATTGGGTATTTCATGTTTCAATCTATTACTTCACCAGCAAAAGCTGTTGCAAAACAAGAAAATGTAGTACAGCTCGCAAGTGAACAACCAAAAGTAGAAATGAATAAAACGGCACCAAGTCGTTTTAATGGTAAAGAAAGAAAAGTTGCTTATCTTACATTTGATGATGGCCCAGGGAAATATACGGCTGAATTATTAAATACGTTAAAACAACATGATGCGAAGGCGACATTCTTTTTAATTGGAGCGAATGTAAAAGAGTTCCCAGATTTAGTGAAACGTGAAAATGCAGAAGGTCATTATGTAGGAATGCATAGCATGACACATAATTTTGCAAAGTTATATAAAAATGGCGAGTATGTAAATGAGATGAAAGAAGATCAAAGCTTAATCGCCAATATTATTGGAAAATCACCTAAATTAACACGTCCACCATACGGTTCGATGCCTGGATTAAATGAAGGTCTTCGAAATAAAGTGGTAGAAGGCGGATTTAGAGTCTGGGATTGGACAATTGATTCATTAGATTGGAAATATAATAAAATGCAAGTTGATGCAGCTGCAGCACAAATTGCTCAAAATGTATTAGCAAATGCAACAAAACCACAGGAAGTCATTTTAATGCATGATATCCACCCGCAATCAGTTGCTGCTGTGCCAGCAATTTTAAAAGGATTAAAAGAAAAGGGTTATGAGTTTGAAGCTTATCATGAAGAGAGTCACTTCCCAGTGAATTTCTGGCATGATAACCGTATGTAATGGAGGAATGAACGTTGAAGTATGGAAAAGTAGCAGTAGTTGGAGCACTATCAGTAGGACTATTAACAGGTTGTTTCGGTGAAAAACCTGAAGAAAATCTATATACAGCTTTTGAAACAGCAGCGACACAAGAAAAATCTTTAGTTGATGAAGCAAAAAAATTAGAGAAGTTAGAGAAGGATGGTCAAGAACTATATTCTCAAATTTTACAAGAAGGTAAAGATCATAATGAAGCTGTTATGAAAAAAATAGAGCAAGCTACTGCAAATGTAGATGACCGTGAAAAAGTATTGAAAAATGAGAAAGAAATGCTAGAAAAAGCTCAGAAAGAAACGAAATCCGTTCAAGGAAATATAGAGAAGCTTGAAGATAAGAAGTTACAAAAGCAAGCGAAAGCGGTAGAAGAGTCGTATAAAAATCGTTATGATGCATTCCAAAAGATGAATGAAAATTATACGAAGGCGTTAGCGACTGAAAAAGAACTGTATGAAAAATTAAAGGTAAAAGAAACGAAATTAAAAGAGATTGGTGAAAAAGTTAAGGTTGTTAATGAATTAAATGTGGAAGCACAAAAATCAAAAGAGCAATTTAACAATTTTACAAAAGAGTATAATGACAGTAAATTAGCATTTTACAAAGATGCAGAGATTAAGATTAAAGATCAAAAATAAGGAAGAGTCTTAAGCGTAATAAAAAGCCGGAGAAACATCGTCACAAATGTTTTTTCGGCTTTTTACGTTAAATGAATAGAAAAGACTGGAATTGATATCATAAAAGAGTTATAGTGAATTATTCCAAGGGAAACATTGTAAAGTAAGGAGAATGGAAATATGTCATATGAATTTTTACTCAAATTAGGTTTAGCACTCTTTTTAGGATTATTCATCGGGATAGATAGGCAGCTAAAGAATAAACCACTTGGTGTGAAAACAAGTATGGTTATTTCTGTAGCAAGTTGTTTAATTACGATGGTTTCAATTGAATCCGTACATGTGTATTCTGTTCCAGGGCATACAAATATGGATCCAATGCGTCTAGCTGCTCAAATTGTGAGTGGAATTGGTTTTCTTGGGGCAGGTGTTATTTTACGAAGAAGTAATGATGTTATTTCTGGATTAACGACCGCCTCTATGGTGTGGGCTGCTTCAGCTTTAGGTATTGCGATTGGAGCAGGATTTTATTTACAAGCGACGGTTGCTATGATATTAATTATTTTAGCAATTAATGTACTTCCGCAACTTGTGAAAATTGCAGGACCATATTCATTAAGACAAAAGGATCTATCTATAAAAATTACTGTTAAAGAGCATCATGAGTTAGATGGTATATTTAAGCAAATTAAAAATTTAGGTATGCATGTGAAACGAGTGAAGATTAAAGATATAGATAGTGGAGCATTTCAGCAATTGGAGATGGTTATTTTAGCTCCAGAAGATTTATATACAACTGAGTTATATAGCTCACTAAAAGAGATAGATCGTGTTGTTTCAGTTGAAGTTGAAAGTAGATAATTGTAAGAAAAAAGAGTGAAGTGAATTCACTCTTTTTTTGTTTGGATTTTTAAGGAAGTAAATTGATATAATAATGAGTAAACGAGGGAGAGAAATGATGGAGATACATATTAGAAGAGCGATAAAAGATGATATACCAGGTATAGCGAAGGTCCACGCTGATAGTTGGAAAACAACATATAAAGGCATATTCCCTAACGAGATTTTAGAAAATATAACATATGAGCAACGGGAAAAACAATGGGAAAACATTTTTCAAAAAGAATGTAATCATCAATTTAGATTTGTAGCAGAGACGTTAAATGGAGAAATAGTTGGATTCATCGATGGAGGAGCAGAAAGAACTGGTACATATAATTGTGATGGAGAATTATATGCGATTTACCTTTTACAAGAGTATCAAGGAATGAAAATAGGACAAAAATTACTTCAAGCTCTATTATCGGAATGTATAAACAATGATATGCAATCACTTTTAGTTTGGGTTGTTACGAATAATCCCTCTAAACACTTTTATGAAAAATATAACCCAGAAAAAATTGATACAAAATTTTTAGAGAGAGTACAGGTGGAAGAGACAGCGTATTGTTGGAGAGATTTGAATTTGTTATACAAACAGTTAAATAGATTAGTGTAAATAATAATATTATGTAAACAAAAAGTGGAGAAAGGTATACCAAATAAGGTATGCTTTTCTCCACTTTTTGATGGATTTATAAAAAATAGTAGGTAATTATTTTGAAAACAAGAATTTTTTTAGTGTATTTTTAACTAGATTAAAAAAAGAAAGAAAAGAATAAAAATTAAATCAGATAAAAAAATTCTGAAATATACTATTGAATTGAATATCATTATCAATTAGAATCATAATTGATAACGACATTC
>NZ_QNUD01000004.1:0-116381 GCF_008042405.1 Bacillus sp. SH7-1 | reverse complement strand
TGGCGAAGCAAAAGAAGTAATGATTAAAAAGGCAGATTTACTAAAAGTAACAGGTGGCACAGTGTATGTAAGTGTACAAAGTGAAAATGAGCTAGAAAGTGTTCGTACGGCAGTAAAATATGAATCACAAGTAACAGTGGCACCAGCGGTGGATACAGTAAAAGTAGCGAACAATAAAGCTGGAGATGCAGATACAATTACAGTGAGTAAAGTAACTGAAGGTGATATTGTAAAAGTGTATGATGCATCAACAGAAGGAAAAGAATTAGGAAAAGCGACAGTGGCAAAAGAAGCAACAGAAGTGAAAATTGAAAAAGCAGATTTACTAGTAGAAACAGGCGGCACAGTATACGTAACAGTAACGAAACCGAATAAAGATGAGAGTAAGAGAGTTACAGTGAAGTACGAAGCAGAGCCAACAACGGTGGCACCAGCAGTAGAAAAAATCACAGTATCAAATAATAAAATGGAAGCAGAAGATACAATTACAGTGTCAGAACTGAAAAAAGGTGACATCGTCCGTGTATATGAAGAAATGAAAGACGGAGAAGCAATCGCAACAGCGAAAGCAGAAACTTTTGCGGAGGAAAAAACAGAAGCGATAATCAAAAAAGCAGATCTGTTAAAAACAACAGGCGGCACAGTGTATGTAAGTGTACAAAGTGAAAATGAGCTAGAAAGTGTTCGTACAGCGGTGAAATATGAATCGCAAGTAACGGCGGCGCCAGTAGCTGGAAATATTGTTGTTTTAAATAATGACGGAGCGGATGATATTGTTAGAGTGACTGGTTTAACAGCAGGTGATAAGGTAAGTGTATATAATGAAGAGACAGTCGAAGAAGCAATTGGAACAGCAACGGTAGCAGAAAATAAAGCGGCGGTAAATGTTGTAATTCCTCAGTTAGGGGAAGCGGCAGGAAAAATCTATGTAAGTGTTACAAAAGTAAATAAAGATGAAAGTAAACGTGTTGTAATAAATTATATTGCTGAATAATTTGTGCAGTTAATGAATTAGATGAAATAAAGGGAAGTGCACTAGTAAATAGTTGACTAACTATTTACTAGTAGCACTTTTTTTATTTAATAAATAATTTTTAAATAGAAAAATGGTTTGTTAATAACGATTTTTAGAATGTTAAAAGTGAACATTCTAAAAAACTACTTAATAGATAGTAATAAGCTAATATATTTTAGATTAATTAAAGGAAGAAAATATATTTATTTCTAAATTATATAAAAAACGTTTTAAAAGTGATATTATCCTCTGATAGTAGACAATTGAGAGGAAGTTACTTTACTGTTTATTATGAAGGGGATTTTTTTGAAATTAGAAGAACTTTTTCAATCGATTTTAAAATGAAAACTATTGAATTGTACTTACATAGATGAATTGGAAATGAATTATTTAGAAAGGAATTAGGATTTGTATATTAAGTTATAGATAGATGAATTAAAAAATATAAAAATGAAAGGATTCTGGGACTACAAGAAAAACGTGGAAGAACTAGACAAACATATGAAATAAATCAAGATGCTAGAATATAATAATTAGAAGTGGAAAACGCATGCTTAAAAAGCTATTAGTTACGAAAAAAGGGGATGAAATCAAAAAAATAAATCAGTAGAATACGAGCTCATTCATACCTTAAAACAGAACTTTTTAATCGTATTACTTTGTGAACTTGCAGGTGTTTCAAGAAGGGAATATTATAAGTGGGAAAAAAGAATCAACTTCATCTATACGAATTTTTTCTCCATACACCCCTGTTTTCAATCGTATCCGTATTTTAGATTCAACTGCATTTCAGCTTCGGGATATATTTTCATCAATTTATCTGGGGCGGGAGGATGTAGCCATACAGAAAGACATCCAAGAACTATCAAAGATTCTTATTCATCTATTCAAGCTCCTACAGCAAAACGAGCGAAAATCTCATTGGTATGATAAAAAACAGTCTTTGATATATTAGGTGTCGTTTACAATTATACCATGTCTGATAATCAAGTAGCCCAATTTGAAAATGAAACATCCTTTATTATATTTGACGTTGTATGAACTTAATTTGATGGACATGGGATAAGACCAGAATACAGAAATTATCTGCTTGACGGTATCTAGTTTTTAAAAAAATGCCCTTTACAAAAGGCTGGATACAGATTAGTTAGGCTATTCCTTTTTTATGATGAGATAAATAGTTGTACTTCTAATGGCTATAATGGTTTGTAAATAATGTTGTGTCTCTATTAAGAATGAAAGAGGATATAGATTTTATAGAGTTGAATGATAAGGTATATAGCTAATTGTAAGTGATATGAACGAGTTCTTAATGCAAAATACACAAGAATCCTGTGTCCCTTTATAATTCCACTATTGTTGGATGGATTTAAACTATAATAATTAAAGTTGTGTAGGTCCTCCATAAATTTAATTTATGTGATGAAATGATTAAAAGAGAGGAAAGTATAGTTTTGGGGACGCATTAGAAACATTGAAATAGCTATGCCAAGTTTATAAGTATTCAAGTTGCGAAGGGATATTTGGTTCTTAATTTTTAGGAGGGATTGATATATGAAAACACACCTCTCAATTTGTAGAGAGGTGTGTTTTCGTAGTTACTAAATGGATTATTGTAATAATTTACTTACCATTTGTGGAGTTTGGTTTGCTTGAGAAAGCATGCTGATACCAGCTTCGTTTAAAATTTTGAACTTAGTCATTTCAGACATTTCTTTTGCCATATCAGCATCTTCGATTTGAGAAGCAGCATCTGCCATGCTAGTTTCTTGACTCTTCAAGTTGTTTGCATTAAATTCAAAACGGTTTAATGTTGCACCAAGTGTAGCACGTTGTCCAGCAACTGTAGTAATAGCAGCATCAATTGCATCAATTGCTTCTTTTGCACTAGTTGCATCTGCAGCCTCTGTACTGTCAGCTTCACTTTCGTCGCCAACTGATATACCAGAAAGGTTTAAGTCTTTGGTTTGAACACTGTTAAGTTTAATATCGATTTGAGCAGGATTCGTAGAACCAGTATCTAGCGTTTGAATTTTAATAGTTTTGTTTGTAGTATCTAATAATTTCTGATCATTGAATTGCGTATTATTTGCAATATAATTAATTTGTTCTGTAAGTTGAGCAAATTCTTTTTGTAAAGAAGCTTGGTTACCTTTAGTGTTTGTACCATTGGCAGATTGGTTAGCAAGGTCACGCATACGTAATAAAATGTTAGAAACTGAGTTTAAAGCTGAGTCAGCCGTACGAATTAAAGACATACCATCTTGAGTATTTCGTCCAGCTACGTTTAAACCACCCTCACGCGCTTTCATACGAGTTGCGATTGCAAGACCTGCTGCATCGTCAGAAGCATTGTTGATACGTTTACCGCTTGATAAACGGTCCATAGCGTTGCTCATTTTTGCTTGGTTTTGGCGCATGTACTCTTGCGTACGCATGCTGTTAATGTTTGTATTAATTCTCATGTTAAGAACCCCCATTTTTTTATATTGACTTTTCTGCAAATTGAAAAACGGTAATATGCGAAAAAATCAATTTCGAGATTTATTGTAATCCCTGTCATAGCGGGTGTCAACTAAAAATTCGAATTAATAAATATAAAAAAATAACAGTTTAACAATATATTCATTTTTTTATTACAATATTATTAAAAGGATTATTGCAAACTTTAAAAAAAAACTCTAATATTAGATTATCTTTGTTTACCGAAAAGGTGATATTATGTTAGTTGGAAATATAGTAAAAGAAGTGCTTGCATATAAGAAAGGACAAATTCAGCAAAAGCTAAGTAGTCCACAAGCATTCGTTAGTAGTCGTTTTCAAGAGAAGTTGCAGAGTGAGCCTGCGAAAGAGACGAAGGGTACTACGCAGCCGGCAAATGTAAAGGATATGAGTCAGCCGGTACAATCTACAAAAATAGAAACGGTCGTAAATAAACCGGAAGAATCTATTAATAAAGTAGAGGAAGCGAGTAAGCCTGAAGAAAAGACTGAAACGAAGAACGTAGATGAAGTGCAAGTCGCACAAAAAGAGTTTGAACGACGTTTCCCAGAAACGAAAAATGAGGCTGCTGATACGTGGGAATTAACGAAGAAGTATAATATTCAAAAAATACGTTCTTCCAATGAAGGGAAGTATGAGGATATTATTGATAGAGTTAGTCGTACATACGGAATTCCGAAAACGTTAATTCAAAAAATGATTGAAGTAGAGTCTAATTTTAATCCGAAAACGGTGTCACATGCAGGTGCGATGGGACTTATGCAGCTTATGCCAGCGAATGTGAAAGAGATGGGTATAAAAAATCCATTTTCACCAGCTGAAAGTATTGAAGGCGGCGTGAAAGAGTTAAGCGGTTATTTAAAGAAAAATAACGGCGATCTCGTATTAGCGCTTGCATCATATAATGCTGGTCCTGGTAATGTGAGAAAGTACGGAGGCGTACCACCATTTAAAGAAACGCAAGGATATATTAAAAAAATATTAAATATCGACGTTTCAAAATAAGAAGTTTCATATATAGAGAGAACATGAAATTTTCGTGAACATGATATGGGAGT
The DNA here is from genome assembly GCF_008042405.1 of Bacillus sp. SH7-1. Taxonomy (NCBI): domain Bacteria; kingdom Bacillati; phylum Bacillota; class Bacilli; order Caryophanales; family Bacillaceae; genus Bacillus; species Bacillus sp. SH7-1. Next base: position 111,806 of record NZ_QNUD01000004.1, on the reverse strand, counting down.
TGGCTAGATTTGAAATTACAAGATGATATTCCGTTAACAATTTATTTTGAAATCGGAAATACGAAAAAGAAAATTGAAGATTTGCTTCATATAACGAAAGGTACATTGTATCGTCTTGAAAATTCAACGAAAAATACGGTGCGTCTTATGCTTGAGAATGAAGAGATTGGAACCGGAAAGATTTTGACGAAAAACGGGAAGATGTACGTTGAAATCGTTGAATTGAAAAGGTAGGGAAGGGGATTGTCATGAGTGGCGAAAAATTAAGCCAAGAGCAAATTGATGCCCTGCTGAAGGCGGTAAATGAAGGCGAGGAAATGCCAGCTTTCGCACAAGAAGCAGGAAAGCAAGAGAAATTTCAAGAGTATGATTTTAATAGACCAGAGAAGTTCGGTGTTGAGCATTTACGTAGCCTGCAAGCAATTGCTTCTACATTTGGTAAACAGACGTCACAGACGTTGTCAGCGCGTATGCGTATTCCGATTGAGCTAGAGCCTTCAACGGTTGAGCAAGTTCCGTTTACGAGTGAGTATGTGGAGAAAATGCCAAAAGATTATTATTTATATTGCGTTATTGATCTTGGTCTTCCAGAGCTTGGAGAAATTGTTATTGAGATTGATTTAGCGTTCGTTATTTATATTCATGAATGTTGGCTTGGCGGAGATAGTAAGCGTAACTTTACGATGCGCAGACCACTTACCGCATTTGAGTTTTTAACACTGGATAATATTTTTATGCTCCTTTGTAAAAATTTAGAGCAATCATTTGAAAGCGTTGTTGCGATTGAACCAAAATTTGTAACGACGGAGACAGACCCGAATGCACTTAAGATTACGACCGCGAGTGATATTATTTCATTACTAAACGTAAATATGAAAACGGATTTTTGGAATACGACGGTGCGTATCGGTATTCCGTTCTTATCTGTTGAAGAAATTATGGATAAGTTAACGTCTGAAAATATTGTCGAACATTCTTCAGATAAGCGTAAAAAGTATACATCTGAAGTAGAAGTGAAAGTAAATCAAGTGTATAAACCAGTTCACGTTGCGATTGGTGAGCAGAAGATGACGATGGGTGAGATTGAACAAATTGAAGAAGGCGATATTATTCCGCTCCATACGAAAGTTTCGGATGAATTACTTGGTTATGTAGATGGAAAGCATAAATTTAATTGTTTTATTGGAAAAGATGGAACGCGTAAGGCGCTCTTATTTAAAAGTTTTGTAGAGTAGGAGGATCCATATGAAGCATGAAGTATCTCCTGTGTCATTAATGGGATTAGAAGATTTTGCAGGAAAGCGAAATGAAGCAAGTAAAGCACATATTGATACTGTTTCAGATATTTCGATTGAACTTGGTGTAAAGCTTGGAAAGGCATCTATTACGCTCGGTGATGTGAAGCAATTAAAAGTGGGCGATGTTCTGGAAGTAGAGAAAAACTTAGGACATAAAGTAGATGTGTATTTAAGTAATATGAAAGTCGGCATTGGGGAAGCGATCGTAATGGACGAGAAGTTCGGTATTATCATTTCTGAAATTGAAGCTGACAAGAAGCAAGCTGCGCTTATGAAAGCGCAAAGTCAAATGCAAGATAAAGAGTAGAGGAGGAGTCATATGTCGTATATGACGACCTTATTTCAAGTCGTTTTACTGTTTGGTGCGCTCGGCTACGGTGCATATTATATGACGAAAAAGACGCGCAAGCAGCAGTTTTTTAAACAAGGTGAAAATGGCCACATTCAAGTGAAAGACGGCGTGTATTTAAATCATCAAACGAGCGCCTTTTTATTTGAAGTGGATGGTAAGCAGGTGTTTACTGTTATTAGTAATAACGGTGTACAGTCTGTGCAATTAACAGGAACAGGAAATCAGTTTCAACAAGCGCTAGAAGACGCGGTGAAGAGTGAAACGAAAAAAGTAGAGGATCCATCATGAGAATAAAGAAACAGTTATCAGTATTAGCCGTTATTTTCGTATTTTCTATCGTTTTTTCAATTATTTTTGTAAATCCAGCGTATGCAGCCCAAAACGGTTTTATTAATTTCGAAAATGGAAAAGAGTTTACGAGTAATTCAAGTGTACAGCTATTTGCGCTCGTTACCCTTTTATCATTATCTTCATCTATCGTTCTATTATTTACACATTTTACTTATTTTATGATCGTTCTTGGGATTACGCGTCAAGGACTTGGGGTAATGAATTTACCACCGAACCAAGTACTTGTTGGACTTGCCTTATTTTTATCCCTCTTTACGATGCAGCCTGTACTTGGGCAACTGAAGAGCGATGTGTGGGATCCGATGACGAAAGAGAAAATAACGGTAAGTCAAGCTGCGGAAACGACAGCTCCGATTATGAAAGAGTATATGTCAAAGCATACGTATAAGCATGATTTAAAAATGATGCTGAAAGTGCGCGGAGAAGAGTTGCCGAAAGATTTAAAAGATCTTTCATTATTTACGCTCGTACCATCCTTTACGTTAACGCAAATCCAAAAGGGATTATTGACGGGGATGTTCATTTATTTAGCGTTTGTATTTATAGATTTGATTATTAGTACACTTTTAATGTACCTCGGGATGATGATGGTACCGCCGATGATTTTAAGTTTACCTTTTAAAATACTCGTTTTCGTATATTTAGGTGGATATACAAAAATCGTCGACATTATGTTTAAAACGGTCGCCTGAAGCGTTTGATGCTATGTGATAGGAGTCATATAAATGAATACGTCACCAATTATAGATATTTTTCAAACCTTTTTTTATAAAGGAGTTATGATTTTAATGCCGGTTGCCGGCGTAAGTATGATTGTCGTTATAATAATCGCTGTCATTATGGCAATGATGCAAATTCAAGAGCAAACGCTGACGTTTTTACCGAAAATGGCGAGTATTGTGCTCGTTATTATCATTTTAGGTCCGTGGATGTTTCAAGAATTAACGACGCTTATTTTAGATTTATTTGATAAAATTCCATCGCTATTGCGTTCGTACTAAGATAGGTGGACTGAAATGAATATGGAATTATGGACGGCGACGTTTTTTGCGTTTTGCCGTATTACTTCATTTTTATATTTTTTACCGTTTTTCTCAGGTCGATCGATTCCAGCGATGGCGAAGGTTACAGTAGGACTTGCTCTTTCGATTACAGTTGCAGATCAAGTTGATGTCTCTCACATAAAAACAACTTGGGACGTGGCAGCTTATGCAGGAACGCAAATTGTAATTGGATTATCACTTTCAAAAATTGTAGAAATGCTGTGGAATATTCCGAAAATGGCTGGGCACATTTTAGACTTTGATATCGGTTTATCACAGGCAAGTTTGTTTGATGTAAATGCAGGTTCACAGTCTACTTTACTATCAACCATTTTTGATATATTTTTTCTCATTATTTTTATTTCACTTGGCGGCATTAATTATTTCGTTGCCACGATTTTAAAGTCGTTTCAATATACAGAGGCGATTTCAAAATTGCTGACGACTAGTTTTTTAGATAGTCTACTCGCAACGTTATTATTTGCGGTTACATCAGCGGTTGAAATTGCTCTTCCGCTCATGGGAAGTTTGTTCATCATTAACTTTGTTTTAATTTTAATCGCAAAAAACGCTCCGCAATTAAACGTTTTTATGAATGCATATGTTATTAAAATTACATGTGGTATTTTGTTTATTGCGATGAGTGTACCGATGCTCGGTTATGTGTTTAAAAATATGACGGATGTATTGCTTGAGGAATATACGAAACTATTTAACTTTTTCTTAACGAAGTAGGGGGACGCGCATGGCAAAGGATAATAAAACAGAAAAGGCCACCCCGCAGAAGCGTAAGAAATCGCGTGAAGAAGGGAATATTGCCCGGAGTAAAGATTTAAATAATTTATTTTCCATTCTTGTATTAGCAGTTGTCGTTTACTTTTTCGGAGATTGGCTAGGGTTTGAAATTGCCAATTCTGTATCGGTGCTGTTTGATCAAATTGGAAAAAATACAGATTCAACCGAGTATTTTTATATGATGGGGATTTTACTACTAAAAGTATCAGCTCCGATATTAATACTCGTATACGCTTTTCATTTATTCAATTATATGATTCAAGTTGGTTTCTTATTTTCTTCTAAAGTTATTAAGCCGAAAGCATCGCGTATTAACCCAAAAAACTATTTTACGAGATTGTTTAGTCGTAAAAGTTTAGTAGATATTTTGAAATCACTGTTTTATATGGGATTAATCGGTTACGTTGCTTACGTTCTCTTTAAAAAGAATTTAGAGAAAATCGTGAGTATGATTGGATTTAACTGGACTGCGTCACTTACTGAAATTATTAGGCAAATTAAATTTATCTTCTTAGCTATTTTAATTATATTAATTGTTCTTTCTATTATTGATTTCATTTATCAAAAGTGGGAGTACGAACAAGATATTAAGATGAAAAAAGAAGAAGTAAAACAAGAGCATAAAGATAATGAAGGGGACCCGCAAGTAAAGGGGAAACGAAAAAACTTTATGCACGCCATATTGCAAGGAACAATTGCGAAGAAGATGGATGGTGCAACGTTTATTGTAAACAACCCGACTCATATTTCGGTCGTACTTCGGTACAATAAACACGTTGATGCAGCACCAATTGTCGTTGCAAAAGGGGAAGATGAGCTCGCATTATATATACGAACACTTGCCCGTGAACAAGAAATACCAATGGTGGAAAACCGTCCGCTTGCTCGTTCTTTATATTATCAAGTCGAGGAAGATGAGACGATTCCAGAAGATTTATATGTAGCTGTAATTGAAGTTATGCGCTATTTAATTCAAACGAATGAACTTGAAGTATAATAGCGCGTTTGGAGGAGATCTCTTTGTTTAAGATAGATTCTGCAAGAACCTATTTTTCTATCTTTTTAGCAGCGTCATTCGTAGTGGCGCTCTTAATTCCACTTCCACCATTTATACTTGATATCATTATCGTTTTTCTACTAAGTATGTCAGTGCTTATTTATATGCGAGCGACAAGTATTAACGAGTGGGATGAATTAAAGTCATTTCCAACGATGTTGTTATTAATCGGGATTTTCCGCGTATCGATTAACGTATCGACGACGCGAGCGATTTTGACAGACGGAAATGCTGGTCATGTTATTGAAGAGTTCGGCCAGTTCGTAATTGGCGGGAACTTATTAATTGGTATCGTTATTTTTACAGTATTAATCATATTCCAGTTTATCGTTGCAAACGGTGCATCACGTACAGCTGAAGTAGCAGCTCGTTTTACACTTGATTCTTTACCAGGGAAACAAATGTCTATCGATGCTGATTTAAACCAGCGCATTATTTCAGAAAAAGATGCACAGGCAAAACGAAAAAAATTAAATATGGAAACAGAGTTTTACGGAGCGATGGATGGTGCCGGGAAGTTCATTAAAGGGGACGTTATTTTCGGGATTGTCATTTTATTCGTAAACATTATTTTCGGTTTAATTGTCGGAATGATGCAGCAGGGCATGAGTTTTGCTGAAGCAGCTATTCACTATACACAGTTAACAGTCGGGGACGGAATCGTAAACCAAATTGGATCGCTTATGCTTGCGATTTCAACAGGTATTATCGTAACGCGTGTATTTGATGGTTCACCGGATACAGTAACAGAAGGTATCTTTAAAGAGTTATTAGCTCATGAAGTTGTTGTATATGCACTTGGTGGTTTATTTATCGCAATGGGTATATTTACTCCGCTACCGTTTCTACCATTCGCACTCGTTGGTGGAACAATTATCTTCTTAGGAATTCGTAATAAAAATCGAATAAAGAAAGAAAAAGAAGACGAGCTTCAAAAAGAAATAGAAATGATTCAAGGCGAAGATGAGCAACTGCAACAAGTGGAAGATTCATTTGGAGTATTTACAGATAAATATCCAATTATTGTAGAACTAGGCTTAGATTTAGCAGCACTTGTAAAGCAGAAAATTAACGGGGAAACAGCTCGTGATAAAGTTGTTCTTATGAGGAAATCAATTATTACCGACCTTGGTATTAACGTTCCTGGAATTAACTTTAAAGATAATACGAGTTTTAGACCACGCGGACGTTACATTATTCGTATTAAAGGTGCGAAGGCAGCTGAAGGTGTTTTAAAATCAGGTTACTTATTAGCACTGAAAACACCGAATGTAATGGCCGATTTAGATGCAGAACCAGCGAAAGATCCGATTTTCGGTGAAGATGGATATTGGATTTTAGAGCATATGGTACAAGATGCACAAATGAAAGGCTATCAAGTATTAGAGCCACTTAGCATATTAATTACGCATTTAGATGTTGTCGTTAGACGTAATCTTCATGAGTTAATTCAGCGTCAACATGTAAAAGACTTAATTAACTCACTTGAAAATGATAACGGCGTTTTATTAGAAGAAATTAAGAAGAAAGAAATCGATTTATCACTCGTTCAAAATGTTATTAAACAACTGCTAAAAGAAGGTATTTCTATTCGCGATTTACCAACCATTATCGAAGGTATTATTGACGGAAAAGAAATTTATCAAAATCATGTTGACGGTGTTACGTCATTCGTCCGTGAATGTATTTCAAAAGTTATTTGTGAAAATGCGAAAAATCCTGACGGTAAAATTTATGCAGCGCTTTTCTCTGATTCAATCGAGTTAGATGCGGACGTTGTGAACAATTCTTATCAAGGTTACTTATTAAACTGGGATTTAGATTTAGAAACACGTGTTGTTGAGCAAGTACAGCGTGTCTTTAAACAAGCTCGCTTAATGGGAAGAGAACCAGTGTTATTAACGCGTAGAAAAGATTTCAGATTTGCGATTGTAAGACTTCTTGAGCGTTATCAAGTAGAAGCACAAGTGCTTTGTATTAGCGAATTAGCACCAGAAATTGTTGTAGATCAAATTGCCTATATTGAATAGTAGGGGGTGAAGTAATGGAAAGTACAGAAAAGAAAGAAGCGTTAATGCGAATAAAAGCAGCTTCGAAAAATGAATTGTATCGAAAGTTATTTGACCAATATGGTACAGATTATTATTACGTTGTCGATGAAAGTGTAAAACGAAATATCCCGTTTTTTTGGAAAAAGAATTATGAAATGTTAGTTGCTTTTCCAGAGGATGAACAGGAAGAAGTGAACGAAGGCGCAGCCCAATTTCATGAACAATTAATGGATGTTGTGAATGACCCTTCAGAACAAATTATGAAGGCGAATGGAATTCAAACGGTACTGCACAATTTAGAAAACGTGACGACCCCTATGTCATATTCGGCGATGCAAACAGGAAATAGTGAAGAATGGGCAAGAAAGAAAGAGAAACTATTAAAGTTGTTTGAAAAAGGAATCGTCGTTGTGAAACAGACGGAAGAAACGAAAGTAACGAAAAAGAAAAAACCTGTGAAAAAAGTCGTTCCTGTCAAGAAAGAAGAAGTAGTTGTAAAAAAAGAAAAGCAAGAATCTGTACCATTTATTATTCAAAAAGTAATTCGCATGCTAGAGCAAAACGATGTAGAACAATACTTCATTCATGCATATGCTGAAAAGTTAAAAGTGAAGTTTGAGAATGCAACGATGATTACAGAAGAAGAAGTGATTGAATATATATTGGAAGATATGAGATCTCATTTCAACACGGAAAACGTATTTGAAAAAGAAGTACAAACAATTGCATTAATCGGTCCAACTGGTGTTGGAAAAACGACGACACTTGCGAAAATGGCATGGCAGTTTCACGGTCAGAAAAAAACGGTTGGTTTTATTACGACAGACCATTCACGAATTGGGACAGTGCAGCAGCTGCAAGATTACGTAAAGACAATTGGATTTGAAGTAATCGCTGTACGTGATGAAGCTGCAATGACAAGAGCGCTTACGTATTTTAAAGAAGAAGCGCGCGTCGATTATATTTTAATTGATACAGCTGGGAAAAATTATCGTGCGTCAGAAACAGTGGAAGAAATGATTGAAACGATGGGACAAGTAGAACCAGATTATATTTGTTTAACGTTATCGGCTTCGATGAAAAGTAAAGACATGATCGAAATCATTACAAACTTTAAAGATATTCATATTGATGGTATCGTATTTACGAAATTTGATGAAACGGCAAGTAGTGGTGAATTATTGAAAATTCCAGCAGTATCATCAGCTCCAATTGTATTAATGACAGACGGACAAGACGTAAAGAAAAACATACATATCGCTACAGCGGAACATTTAGCGAAACAAATGTTACAAACATCATAGAAAAGAGGTGAAGGATAAGGCACTTGCCTTATTCAAACGACTATGAACGGTCTTTATATAGGTTCTATGGGTATGATGAATTACATGCAGCGCATTAATGTTCATTCGAATAACGTTGCAAATGCTCAAACGACAGGATTTAAAGCAGAAAATATGACTTCTAAAGTATTTGATGTACAAGACACATATCGCCGCGGAGATGGTGCTGTGACAAATATCGGTTCGGTCGATTATGCTGTAGTACCAGCTGCGACGCATGTGAACTTAGTACAAGGAAATATACAAATGACAAATAGTGCTACAGATTTCCTTTTAGATGATGGAACTGCTGGCACAGCTTCGTTTTTCGTTACATCTAAAAATAATGAAACGTTTTTAACGAGAGACGGTAGTTTTACATTAAATAGTGATCGTTATCTGCAAACAACTTCGGGTGCTTTCGTAATGGGTGAGAATAATGAACGTATTCGTATTCCAGAAGGAGCAAAGATAGCTGTACAAGCAGACGGTACGTTATATGATGCAGTGACGCAAAATAATATTGCTCGCCTGCAAACAAAAACAGTAGGTGCAGAAGCGAATAATCGTCTTGTACAAAGAGAGAACAAAAGCTTTACTCTAGCAGAAGGGAACATTGTTGATTTACCGAACGGAGTAGGGACAGTAAAAAATTATATGCTAGAAAATTCAAATGTAGATATGACGAAAGAGATGGCTGATCTTATGACGGATCAAAAAATGATTTCAGCGTCACAACGGGTTATGACTTCATTTGATAAAATTTATGAAAAAGAAGCGAATGAAATATTGAGATAGGAGACTCCTAATAAAGGAGTCTTTTATTAATTTGAGATTTCAGAATTATCAATTGACTTTGCGGAGCTTCTTTTTTATATTAGTAGGTATAACTATAACTACTAAAGAGGTGAGAGTATGACAACGGCATTATATTTAGAAGATGCATACAAAACGAGTTGCGAAACAGAAGTGATAAAAGTAGAAGGGAATAAAGTATTTGTAAAAGAAACAGTTTTTTATCCAACTGGTGGGGGGCAGGAATGTGATACGGGTGTCATTGTACAAGATGGGTCTGTATTTGAAGTTGAAAAAGTAAAAAAGGAGCAGGGAGGAATAGTTCACTATATAAAAGATGGAGCACAAGTAAAATTAGGTCCTGTTAAATTAGAGATTAATTGGGAAAGACGTCATAATTTAATGCGTCATCATTCTTTACTGCATCTTATCGGAGCTGTCGTTTATGAAAAGTATGGAGCTCTATGCACTGGAAATCAAATTTATCCTGACAAAGCACGTATCGATTTTAATGAGTTACAAGAGTTATCGAGCGTGGAAGTAGAAGGAATTGTTAAGGAAGTGAATAAACTTATTGAACAAAATAAAGAAATTTCTACTCGTTATATGAGCCGCGAAGAAGCAGAAAATGCTGTAGGAATGATTAAAACAGCAATAAACCTCCTGCCAACTACTATCCAAGAAATCCGTATTGTTACAATTGAAAATTTAGACGAACAAGCTTGTGGAGGCACACATGTGAAAAATACGAGTGAAATAGGAACACTTGTTATTGATAAAGTAAAAAGTAAAGGGAAACAAAATCGTCGTTTTGAAGTTAGAGCGATTTAGATTGTGAGGGGTTACCGATGGATGAAATTATAAAGGAATTACAAAAGTTAGGTTTTTCCCAGTACGAGTGTAAAGCGTATATTGGCCTATTAAAACATTCCCCAGTAACTGGTTATGAAGTGAGTAAACAAACAGGGGTACCTCGTTCGATGATTTATGAGGTGCTCGGTAAATTAATGGATAAAGGAGCGGTGCATATCGTTCCGTCAGAACCGGTGAAATATGTACCAGTACCCGCTACCGAGTTAATGAATCGGATGCGAAAAGACTTTGAAAAGTCCTTTGAATTTTTAGACGAGAAATTAAATGGTTTAGAACAAGAGCGACAAATAGATGTAATTTCGCATATTCGCTCAAATGATCGTGTTTTAAAAGAAATATGCAATATAATTAATAGAGCGAAGGAAGAGTTATGGATTTCTGTATGGGAAGATCAAGTGCATGAAATTGAGCCATACATTCATCAAAAGGAAGAGGAAGGTGTACATATATTTTCAATCTTATTTGGCGCTCCCAAAACAAAAATAGGCGCGACGTTTCACCATAATTATATGACGCCTCACGTTGTTGAAAAGAGAATGGGTGGTCATTTAACTGTAATCGCGCGTGACGGGGAAGAAGTATTAATTGCGAACTTCTCAAATGATAGCACTTCATGGGCTGTTACAACGTATGACCCAGCTCTAGTTCTCGTTGCTACAGAGTATGTGCGACACGATATTATGGTTGAAGAAATTACGAAGGAATTTGGAGCTGATAAGTTAGATACGTTGTGGCGTGAAAATATAGATTTAGTTCATGTCGTAACAGGAAAACGAACTTTGAAAGGAATGGAGGATGATAGAGATGAGTAAAGCTCAGGCACATGTAGCTTTGCAAAGCGATGATACATTTCAGCAAGGAGTAAAAGATTGTTTACCAACTGTATTTGGTTATTTAAGCATCGGTATAGCAGCTGGTGTAATTGCAAAAACAGCAGGTTTCTCCATCATTGAAATTGCGTTTATGTCCACTTTAATTTATGCAGGTTCTGCCCAATTTATATTAGCTGGTATGTATGCAGCTGGTGCTCCTGCTTCCGCAATTATTTTCACTGTATTTTTTGTTAACTTGCGCCACCTTCTTATGAGTGCTGCACTTGCGCCGTACTTTACGAAACTTCCTCTGTTAAAAAATGTAATTATCGGTTCTCAAATTACAGATGAAACGTTCGGCGTTGCAGTACAGCATGCAGCGCAAAAAGGATATTTAGGTGAAAGATGGATGATTGGGCTAAATATAACGGCTTATTTAAACTGGATTCTTGCTACAATTATCGGCGGGCTGTTTGGTGAGTGGATACCAGATCCGCATACATACGGCATGGATTATGCATTACCAGCAATGTTTATCGGGTTATTTGTACTTCAGCTCATAAGTAGTAAACCGAAACTGGCAATTCATCTTACTGTTGCAATTGTAGCGATTATAATTGCGTACGTTTCACACTTATTTATGCCAGATAGTATAGCGGTTATTATCGCAACATTACTAGCTGCGACGATTGGAGTGGTGATTGAAAAATGGAAATGAGATTAGACGTATTATTACTTTTATTAGCAGCAGGAGCTGTCACACTCGTGCCACGTATTTTACCTCTACTCGTATTTAGCAAACTACAAATTCCAGACTGGGGTTTAAAATGGTTAAATTACATACCAATCGCGATATTAGCAGCACTTTTAGCGCAAGTTTTATTTATGCATGAGACGATGCAGTGGGATTACTTGATCGCAGCAATTCCAACATTTCTTGTAGCAATATATACTCGTAGTTTATTAGGTACAGTATTAACTGGTGTGATTGTGATTATTTTGTTACGTTTCTTTTTCTAAAAAGGATTACGCTCATATAATAGCGAAAGGTGTAATAACATGAAAAATATAGGGGTGGTGTTATGATACTTTTAACGATAGGAGCAGTTTTGTTAACGTTGTTTATTTTCTTTATTATCGGCTTCATTACGTTTATGATGTTTGTTGATAAGGCGACACCTCAAATTTATTACTCACCTTGTGAATCAGTGACAGTGAAATCTAAAGGTAAAAATAGAAGGAAGAAAAGTTGAATGTTGGCTTTTCTTCCTTTTTCTATTACATCCCCGAAAGAACTAACAACAATAACCCAAATAAAAAACTAATAAAGGAAAGAAAACCGATACATATGGAGAACACACGATTGTTTCTCCATTCGCGCCAGAAAGTGATAAAACCTAAAATACAAAGGAAAAACCAAATGGGCCCAAATGGGCAGGAATAGAAACTCGCTAACTTTCTCAGGGAGTAACGTATAAAAAGATGTTAAATATAAGATCCAATTTGCAAAAAATAAAATGGAAATGATAATAGATTGTAAGTAGGGACGTTTTGAAAACTCCCCCTTTTTTACGGTTACAAAAATGATAGTTAGCGCTGAGAAAAAGGCAATGAATATGAAAATAAGTAAGAGTAATGTAAGCGTCATTTAACTCTCCTTTATAAGAGTGTTTTTACAAGAAACGAATCTATTAAATTGTATGCTTGTTTTGTAGAGTGCACGTTATATTTTTCAGTATACGGATTTAGAAAACCATGTTCACCGTGTAGTTGTTGTATTTCTAATAAAGGATTCTTTTGTTGCTGCAATGTTTGGATTAAAGAGGATACTGAAAAACTAGCTTCTTTTTCAGGGAATATAAGTAAGGTAGCGCATGTAGGCTTCATGTGAATATAGTCGCGTATACGAGAGCCGTAACATCCGATAATAAAATCTATTTTCGGATTGTTACTACATAGCCATGAGATGGTAGCACCAACACTAAAGCCGATAAGTCCAATATGTGTATAATTACTTGAAAGAGTATGGATGAATTCTTCAATTTGGTGTTTCCCATCATCAAATCCAATATGATTTACAAAATGTTCATATGCTTTTTCCTCATCACGATAATGAAATGCGTGTTGTGATTGTAGAAGATTAGGACAGAATACATCTATTTGAGATGAAGTGAAGTGGTGGGTAACGTGATGCATATGGTCGTTCACACCATATATTTCATGAACAATAACGAGAGCTAATTTTTTCTTCATAGTTATAATGTACCTCTATGAAACTTAAATTCTTTCTCAACAAGGCAGATACGCAGGTGGAAGTTTTCATACCATTGCTCACGGCCTCTTTTTTTCGCTTCTTTATGTAAGGCGTTCTGTTTCCAATTTTCAATTGCCTCAAGTGATTCCCAATAAGAAATTGTGATTCCGAGTCCCGAATTACCGCGTGCACTTTCTACACCTAGAAATCCAGGTTGCTGCTTTGCGAGTTCCTCCATTTTGTCGGCAACGCTACTATAATCTGTCGTATCATTTGATAAATGGGAAGTGAATATAACTGCATAATAAGACTTGTTTTTTTCTAAATTAGATGCCATTATTTTTCCTCCTTAATATATAGTGCGAATAATTCATTCATAGTTTGTATTTTAGCAGGTCACAAAAAGAAAAGAAGTAGAAAATTCTTATTTTTTAGCTCCTGTAAAATAGAAGATAGAAGAAATTTATAATAAGTAATCTAAAAAAAGAAAAATGCCACTTCAAAATCGAAGTGGCATTTCTTATATTTCCTCTAAGCTATTAACTGGAACTGTTAATTCGCGTCCTGGGTTTTTTACTTCATATATGCGGGCGGTTTCATTGCTTTCGTCGACGTGTTGAATCATAACAGGCATGCCTTGAAAACTAACATTCGCTTGCTCTGCTGACACAGAAAGCTCTTTTGCACGTTGAATATTCATTTATATTCCTCCCATCATTATTATCTTTGCTAAAAAAGAGGAATAATATACCATTTCGAGACATTCTTAAAGTTTTTGTATTATTTGTAATGTTTCTTTAATAAATGAAGTGAAGATGGAGTCGGGATAACCATCTATCGTTTGAACTGCTTCTTTTGCTTCTTTCAGGGCAGCTGGTTTATCTTGAAGTTTTATATGACACAGGGCACGATATGATCCAGCTGTTAATAACCATGACTGATCAAGTGGATGACTCATATAATCTGGAATATTAGCACGTTTTAATGTTTCCAAAGCTTCCTCGTAACGTTTTAAACCATACAGAGATTTTCCTTTTTCAAGATAATACAATCCATCGTCTTGAAAAATCGGTACATCTTTTAGTTTTTCTCGGAATTGTTCTAAATGTGCTAATGCAATTGTATATTCATTCGTAACGGTATTGTAGTAATAAGCTTTTAATATATCTATATTTGCAGCGGATAAAGTATCTTCTGTAAAAATGGCAAATTGCTCAGATTTTTTTATGTAATATAAATATCTTTCTTTATCAGTTGTAATGATTTTTTGATAAGATAAAATACGGTAAAATTCATCTGTTTTATAATACACTTGATGTTTTTTTGAAAATGCAAGTGCATCTAAAATGACTTTTTCACATTTTTCATAATTACCATATGCGAGTAAAATAATTGCTTCTTTTAAATATAATTGTATATGTGTAATAAGATCCATTTCTAAATTCTTCGTTTTATATTCATCGCGAATTCTGGTAATCAACTGTAAACATTCTTTATATTTTTTCCGTTTGTAGAGCATATAGTAAAACAGTAGTTTTGTTTCAGTACTTTCGCGATACAAAGTATATTTTTCAAATATAGAAACAGCTGTTTCAACGTAATATTCAATATTATAATCGTTCATAATAGCCGCTCCAGTTATGAACTGTTTATATAAACGTGCTGTATTTAAAGTAAGAGGTAGTTCTTTTTGAACGATAGGTAGCAAAGTCTCATATACTTCATCACATTTATTCGCCTTTATTAGTCGCTCCATTTTTTGAATGAGTTCTACAATGTCATCATCTTCTTCCTCTAATAAAAAACTCGTTTCACATTCAAGTTTTTCTGCAATATATTGTAATGTTTTCATGGAAGGTGTAGCTTTTCCATTTTCAATTTGACTAAGCATGCTTTTTGTAAGTTCCGAACCTGCCAGTGCTGTTTGAGTAAGCTTTTTTTCTTTTCGCAATGCTTTAATTTTTTCTCCGAGAGTTGCCATATTATTGCTCCTTTATAATTAAAAAAAGTTAAATACAATTTAACTTTTTGTTGTGGAAATTGGAAAGTTAATTATATAATAAGTTTAACACAATTTAACTTTTAAGGGGAGAGTGTCATAATGGAGGATGTAAGTATAGGTCAAACTGATTCAAGAATGAAGATTGCAACGAGAAATATTATTTTAATGATGATTGGAAAGATGACGTCATTGCTAGGAGTGGGCATTTATACGTTCGCAATGGGGTTATACGTATTAAAGACAACTGGTTCAGGAATGGGTTTTGCAATTACGCTTGTTTGCGGATCACTTCCAAGGATGATCTGTGGTCCGATTGCCGGTGCTGTAGCAGACCGTGTGAATAGAAAGTGGCTTGTCATTGGAACTGATTTATTAAGTAGTTTAACGATGCTTATTATGTTTATTCTTGCTACTATATTTGGACCATCACTTCTTTTTATTTATATTTCAGCAGCATTATTATCAATTTGTGCAAGTTTTTATTCTGTTGCATTAACGTCGTCTATTCCTAATTTAGTAGATGAGGGGCGTATTCAAAAAGCGAGTGCTTTAAATCAAACGGCAGCTTCTTTATCAAATATTTTAGGGCCGATTATTGGTGGAGTAGTATTTGGTTTCTTTTCAATTCAGTCGTTCTTTTTGTTAAATAGCATTACATTCTTTTTAGCAGTTATTTTGCAATTATTTATTGTATTTGATTTATATAAAAAAGAAGTGGCTGAGCGTAAAGAGCATTTCTTGACGAGTATAAAAGAAGGTTTTTTATATGTAAAACGACAGCATGAAATATATGGTTTAATGAAAATAGCATTGTGGGTAAACTTTTTTGCGTGTGGGCTAACTGTTGCACTTCCATACATTATCATACATACATTGCATTTATCTTCAAAGCAACTCGGTACTGTAGAGGGAATGTTAGCAGTCGGGATGCTAATGGGTGCGATTACTTTATCAGTGCGTAAAGAAGTGAATAATCCGTTTCGTTCTATTTATACTGGACTGTTTTTGTTTGCTGGTTTGAGTTTATGTACAGTATTCCCGTTGTTAGTTACCATTCCAAAAGTGGCAAGTTTTATTTACTATATTGCTTTCATGATGTTAACTGGTATAGCAATTATGATTGTAAACATTCCGATGCAAGTACATATGCAAAAAACGACAGATCCAAGCTACTTAGGGCGTGTGTTTGGTCTACTTGAAACAATTGCTACTGCAATCGCACCGCTCGGAATGATTGTATATGGATTATTATTAGATATGTTGCCAACTAGCATTGTTATGATGACAATAGGTGGAGGTTTATTGTTAGTTGTATTAGTTGGAGTAAGGCAACATATGGCGAAAAAACAAGTAGATGTGTCGGCTTAAAAATAAGAAAATAATAAAAATTCGACTTATCATTATAAAAATGACCGAATTAGTATTTTAGTTTTTGAAACTCTTTTTCATGTATGTTACAGTATAGTGAGCAGGCAAAGAAAAGGAGAAAACATCATGAAAAAATTAAGTTTTGTTATGCTTTTTCTGTTAGTCGTAATGGCTGGATGTAGTAATTATGACACATATATTGAAACAGGTATGCAATCATTGAAAGATGAAAAATATAGTGATGCAACAATGTGGTTTGAAAAAGCAGAAAAAGAAAAATCAGGAAATGAAGCGAAATCATATAAAGAAATGGCCGAGAAAATGGATCACGGAGCAACAGCATTAAAAGACGGTAAGTATTTAGAAGCGAAAGACATTGCAAATGAAGTGTTACAAATGAAAAAAGACGATGCACTTGAAACAGCTGTAACATCAAATGCCGAGAATATGCTTCAAAAAGCAAAAGATGTAGAAGAGAAAGTAAATGAAAGAGTAGCTAAGCGTAGAAAAGTAGAAGAAGAAGGAATTGATAAACTCATTAAAGCTGTAGATAGTATAGATGATGTGAAAGAAAAAGAGAAAAAAGTTTCAGAAGCATTAGATAAGGCTGAAGAGGCACAAGCAAAAATTGAAGCGAAGAAAAATAAATAGAGTTATAGTGTAAAAGGCTGTCGTGTATAACGACAGCCTTTTAATTTTTTGCTGTATAAGAAGTGATGCTCTGTAGTAAAAAAGAAATAATTTTAGAATTCCATCTGTCCTCATGATGAATCGTATAAATGTTACGTTGAAATTCAAATCCAGGGATGGGTATGTAGCGTAGTTCATTTCGTTGTACTTCTTGTTCAATAGCAAGTTTAGAAATAAAGGCAACCCCATTACCGTATTTTAAAATTTGTTTCATCGTTTCTAATGAATCTAATTCAATTTCTGATTGGAATGTAATGTTATGAGCTAATATCCATTTTGTAAGTAAATCTCTCGTTGTAGATGGATTACGATGCAGTAATATCCGTTCCTTTTCGATATCTTGTAATGATACATTTTCTTTTTTTGAAAAATGATGTTCTTTGGAGAAAGCAAGAACAAGTGTATCGGGCATTACATTCGTCTGTTTTAAAAGTGATTCATCAAACGGTGCTGCTGAAATTATACCGAGATCAATTTCATGATTTTGTAGCATCGTTCGAATTTCAGGAGCTGTTTTTACCATGAGTGTTATTTTTATATTTGGAAATTCACATTGAAATTGATGAACAATTTCTGGTAAAAGATATGTCGCTGGTACATAACTAGCGCCAATTGTTATAGCACCTTTATTAAAATCTTTAAACTCTTGCGTGACCCGCCTAGCTTCTTTCATAAGTGCATCTATTTTACAAGCATAGTGATGCAATGCTTCACCAGCCTCTGTTAAGAAATATCTTCCAGAACGTAATTCGAATAAAGACACACCGAGTTCCTCTTCTAAGCTTTTTATATGGAATGTAATAGTAGGTTGTTTAACACCAAGCTGTTCTGCAACAATCGTGAGTTTTTTGTATTTCTTAATAAGCACTACAATTTCTAATTTTAAGAGATTCATGGCAAGTTGCCCCTTTTTCTTCTAACTATAGAAAAAATCTATAAAAATAAATAGTTTATTAGAAGTTTTTTAATTTAATCTTTACAGTACATTAACATTCAGTATAAATCTTCCATATAGAATGAAAGCAGGTTAAGAGTTAGGGGTGAGAGGTGAAACGATGGATATTAAAATTAGTGGATTAGAAAAGACATTTGGAAAAACGCAGGCGTTAAAGCCGCTACAAATTGTTATGAAACAAGGTGAATTCACTACACTTTTAGGACCTTCGGGATGCGGGAAAACGACTTTACTTAGAATGATTGCAGGACTTGAAGATCCAGATAAAGGTGAAATATATTTTGGAGATAAGTGCATGTATTCTAGTGCGAAAAAAATAAAAACATCTCCTCATGAACGTAATATCGGTATGGTATTTCAAGATTTTGCTTTATGGCCGCATATGACTGTATTTGAAAATGTTGCATTTGGTTTAAGAGCTACAAAGCAAACGAATCATTTACGAGAAAAGGTAGAAGATGCGATAAAGCGAGTTCGCTTGCAAGGGATGGAGAAAAGATATCCACATGAACTTTCTGGTGGACAGCAGCAACGTGTCGCATTTGCTAGAGCAATTGTAACAAAACCACATTTTATTTTGTTCGATGAACCGCTTAGTGCACTCGATGCAATTTTGCGAGAAGAAATGCGGTTAGAGCTTATGGATATTGTTCATTCTATTGGTTTAACGGCATTGTATGTAACGCACGATCAAACAGAAGCTATGTCAATGTCAGACCAAATCATTGTCATGAAACAAGGAGAAGTATTACAAAAAGGAACACCAGAAGATATTTATGTGAAACCGTCTCATGAATTTGTTGCAAAATTTGTTGGCAAGGCAAATTGGCTTGTAGAGGGTAAACAAATGGTTCGTCCAGAGCAAGTGAGCTGGACAAAAAATGAAGTGTGTGAAATGTATACAGGTGAAGTCCAGCACGTTACATATGTAGGAGAACGTTATGAAGTGAAAGTAAACATGGGGACACGCGGTGTATGGACAGCTTATCACAATAGTAGGCTAAGCATTGGGAAACCAGTAGCGTTATATGTACCAAAAAAATGTATTCATCATATAGGGGGAGAATCGTATGAAGAACTTCAGTTCGCTTAAGTCATTATTTGTATGTACTTTATTATTTTCTGCTGTAGTAACAGGGTGTAGTTCAAAGACAGGTAATGCAGATGCAAAAAGTAAAACTACGAATGAAAAGAAAATTGTTGTATATAGTGCAGGGCCAAAAGGATTAGCAGAAAAAATTCAAAAGGACTTTGAAAAGAAAACGGGTATAAAAGTAGAAATGTTTCAAGGGACAACTGGAAAAATCTTAGCAAGAATGGAAGCTGAAAAGAAAAAACCAGTCGTTGACGTAGTGGTACTTGCTTCTTTACCAGCAATGGAAGGGTTAAAGAAAGATGGTCAAACGTTAGCTTATAAAGAAGCGAAACAAGCTGATAAGCTTCGTCCAGAATGGTCGGATGATAAAGGTCATTATTTCGGGTATAGTGCTTCAGCATTAGGAATTGTGTACAATACAAAAAATGTGAAGGCAGCACCTGAAGATTGGAGCGATATAACAAAAGGGGAATGGAAAGGGAAAGTGAATCTTCCAGATCCAGCACTTTCAGGTTCAGCTTTAGACTTTGTAACTGGATACGTGAAAAAGAACGGGAAAGATGGATGGAATTTATTTGAACAGCTTAAGAAAAATGAAGTTACAGTAGCGGGGGCAAACCAAGAAGCATTAGATCCAGTTGTAACAGGTGCAAAAGATATGGTCATTGCGGGTGTTGATTATATGACGTACAGTGCAAAAGTAAAGGGTGAACCAGTTGATATCGTATATCCAAAAAGCGGAACAGTTATTAGCCCACGTGCAGCAGGCATTATGAAAGATAGTAAAAATGTAGAAGGTGCAAAAGAGTTTATTGATTATTTATTATCAGATGATGTACAAAAACAAATTTCTAAAGCATATTTATTGCCTGGTAGAACAGATATAAAAGCTGAAAATAGACCAAATGTGGAAGAGATTCCAATATTAAATATTGATTGGAAAACAGTTGGGAAAGAACAAGATGAAATAGGAAAACAATTTAAGAAAGTATTTAAATAAGATGGTGATTACATGGTAAATCGATTCGTATCAGTAAGACAAGTTGGAATGACAGTAGCGTTGTTACTTGTGGCGATGTTAATCGTCATTCCGCTTTTTCTCATTTTACTTTCTAGTGTATATGAAAATAGTAGTTGGAATTTTTTAAAGCCTTTTGAAGTGATGCAGAGTGGTGGATTAGCTGGGATTTTTCTAAACTCGATGCTTCTCGGTGTACTTGTAGTAATAGGAGCTACCGTATTTGCATTTCCATTAGCGTTCATTATGAGTAAAACAGATGTTGGAAAGTATAGTAAGTTAGATGTTGTTTTTATGATTCCATTTATGACACCGCCGTATATTGGGTCGATGGGCTGGATTTTGTTCATGCAACCGAACGGCTATTTCGAACAGTTTTTTCCGATGCTAAAGACGATTTCATCCTCGTTTTTTAGTTTAGGGGGTATGGTTTTAATTATGAGTCTGCATTTATTCCCATTTCTTTACTTCATGTTGAAAAACACGTTACTTCAAATTGGGAGTAGTAAAGAAGATGCCGCAGCAGTTCATGGCGGAAGTTTTTTCTATCGTTTAAGAAAAATAATATTGCCGTTATTAGTATCAAGTTATGTAATGGGTGCTTTACTCATTTTCGTAAAGACGATTGCTGAATTTGGAACACCGGCTACATTTGGACGTAGAATAGGGTTCCACGTGTTAACATCAGAGATTCATAAATTTATTTCGAGTTGGCCGATTGATTTTAGTAGTGCAACAGCATTATCTTCTTTATTACTTAGCGCATGTATGCTCATTTGGTATATGCAAAATGTATTAAATCGAAAGTATTCATATGCAATGGTTAGTGGAAAAGGTGTGAAATCTAAAAGGTATACTTTGTCTATCGTTACACGTGTTGTAGCGTGGATTTATGTAATTGGTTTATTAATCATATCAATTGGAATCCCATACTTTTCTATATTGATCGCTTCTTTGTCAAAATTAAGAGGCGGCGGTTTACATGTAAATAACTTTACAACGAGTCATTATGAAGCGTTGTTTACAATGGGATCACCAGGATTAGAAGCTTTGTGGAACAGTTTTCTTTTTTCACTCGTAACAGCGATTATTGCTGTAATAATTGGAGTCTTTTTAGCACTTATGATTCGAAAGGGGAAAAAATCCTCTGAAAAATGGCTTGATATGTGCGGTATGTTACCGAATATGGTACCAGGAATTGTGATGGTTGTAGGTCTTATATTATTTTGGAACTCACCCTATATGCCTCTGTCCATTTACAATACACCAGTCATGGTTATCGTAACGTACGTTGTTCTTTTTTTACCTTATACGGTGCAGTATGTAAAAGCATCACTCGGGCAAATTGATGATTCTCTTGTACAGGCAGGAAGTATTTTTTCTGGAAATTATATGTATATTTTTAGGAAAATAATATTACCTCTTATTATCCCAGGCATTCTTGCTGGATGGGCGATGACATTTACAATCTCGATAAGAGAGTTAGTAGCATCGCTTCTCGTACTACCTCCATCAGTAGAAACATCAGCAACATTTATTTTTGCTCAATTTGAGCAAGGAGAAGTATCTATTGGAATGGCGATGGCTGTCGTTTCAGTTGGACTTACAACGCTATGTTTATTACTTCTGCAGCATATGGAGCAAAAACGAAAAGGGGTAGCATGATGAAAATAGAAGTATGGGGAGGAGCGGGAGAATACGGTCGTTCCTGCTACTTCGTAAAAAATAAAGAGACAAAAATATTATTTGATTGTGGTATTAATCGATCATATGAAGATAGTTATCCAAAAATAGATAGGGAAGTTGTGCCGTTTTTAGATGCCGTATTTTTATCACATATTCATGAAGATCATACGATGGGTTTACCTTTATTAGCGAAGTATGGATATAAGAAAAAAATTTGGACGACTCGTTATACGAAGGAGCAACTTCCAACTTATTATGAAAAATGGAGAAACTACAATCTGACCCGAGGATGGAATATACCTTATAGTGACCAAAACATAAAAGATTTAAATTATGTATATATTGATGAGATTAGTAATCCGAATGAATGGATACAAATTACTCCTTCATTGCGGTTTCAATGGGGGTATAGTGGGCATGTATTAGGAGCTGTTTGGTTTTTAGTGGATATGAGTCATACATATGTATTTTATTCTGGCGATTATTCAGCAGAGTCTAACATACTACGAGCGAATTTACCTGAGAAATTGCGTGGCGATATAAAAGTTGCAATCGTAGATGCCGCGTATCATACTGATGATGTTTCGCAACATGAACGAGTAAACGAACTGTGTGCAGAAATTGAACGTGCTGCGGGGAATAAAGGAATAGCATTACTACCATTGCCACCGCTTGGTAGGGCGCAAGATATCGTGTTGTATTTATATAAAAAATATAAAGAACTTCCCATTATAGTAGATCAAGAAATTTTGGCTGGATTCGAAGAGATGATCGTATATAAAGATTGGATCAAAAACAATGAAGAACTTGAAGAGCTAATTGAGAGTTTAAAAAGAAACGTAATAGTTATGGATGATGACATCGGTACGCAACATAGTTATGGAATATTTGTAATGAGTGATGCGAATATGCAAACGAAACGAGCACAGTTATATTATGAACAAATTCTGTATGAAGAACGAAATTCCATTATCTTTACTGGACATATTGCTAAAGGGAGTTTTGCAGAAAAAGTTTTGAAAGAACGTGTAGGTAAAGAATGTAGGGTGAAGCGAGTTCCATATAAAGTTCACCAAAGTATAAGAGATGTGAAAGAGATGTTAAATACATTATTACCAGAACATACGGTGCTAGTACACGCTTTGAAAGAGGATACGGATCGATTACAGAAAAAGCTTAGTATAGCAGGATATGATAATGTGTATTCACTTGCAATGGAATGTGTAGAAGTCATTTAAAATGTAAAGGGGATAGGTATATGAAAAGAGTATTTGTATTCGTAAGCATTTTCTTTTGCTGTTTCTTTTATAACGTTATGGAAGGGTTTGCTGCTAGTCCAATGAAACCTAGTTTTGAAGTGAAGTTATTATTAAAACCAGAACAAGTACTAGGTCCTAACAAAGAGATGAAGCAAGAAGTACTAGAATATTTTCAGGCTGGTACAAATTATGAAAGAATACAAGTGCAATTTTTAGATACGGCAAATAAAAATTTAAGTAATGAAGGTTGGTTTGCGAGAATTCGAAAGAAAGAATTTAGTAAAGATTTTGAGCTAACATATAAAAAAAGATATCTGGTTCAAAATGGTGTAATTCAAGATGCACTAGAAGTAGCTAAAAAAGATGGATTTGATAGTAATACGGATAGTTATGAAGCGGAAGTAGATTGGGGATTTGAGAAGAAAACGTTAAGTATTTCAAATAAGAAAAGTTACAGTGCTAAAGGGTATGGGATACTTGATTTACCAAACGAACTAGCTGCTCAAAACATGTTAATAGAAAAGTTGCCAGGGAAAATGAACAAATGGTTGTATGCGAATTGGGGAGAAGCAATGCTCAAGAATTCTCGTATTTACGGTCCTGTATTAATGAAAAGGTATACAGGTGAATTTCAAAATAGTAAAACGAATATTGAAATTTGGCCACTAAGTGATACGGGGAAAATAGAAGATGACTTCGTAATAGAAGTGTCGTTTAAAACAAATGAGGAAAGTATTGCAAAAGAACAAAGAGAAGTATTAATGAAGGTTTTAGAACAAAAAGGATGGTTGTTACCGAAAGATAGTTTGAAAACAGAGCTTATTTTTCAGTAAATGGTAAAAAAAGGAATCCATATACCATGGATTCCTTTTTCTAATATATGAGTATTAAGCTAAATCAGCTGACACGAACATATCATTATTTTGAAGATTTTTAGAGCGTAAACTATAAGCAACTACTTTCTTTTTATATTGCTTTACAACATCAACATGCTCTTCATGACTATAAATATAAAATGTAAAATCTTTTTTGCCGCGTTTTGCATTGATAATTAAAGGAGTACCCTCATTGTGTGGCGGTGCATAATAGCGATCTAAAAATAAACCTTCGTTAAAATCATGAATAATTTTGGATTTCTGTTCGCCTTCTACGTTATTTCCGTGAATTGTAATAGTCACATTCTCTTCTTCAAGTTGTGGATGTGTTTCGTACTTGCTAATAATGGATTCAATAACAGTGTTAGGAAGGCTAGAAACGATAATTTTAAATGCCCCAAATACAACTAACATTACAATAAACCAAGTCGTCATAGTATATCATCCCCTTTATTCTATTTAATAATATAACTCATATGGTAATAGTACATATGGTGAAGTTTTGTATAATTTGTGAAAAATATGCCATTTTTACGAACAAAATGTTAGAAAAATCAATTTTGTTACAAAAAGTTGAAATCGAAGTATTTTAAAAGAAAAAGGTTTATAATAAAAACATAACTAATAACAACATTACTAATTATAAGGAAGTGTAACTATGAGTACTGTAGCAATCGTGTATGGTATTATTCTTTCTACAATTATCGTTTTATTTTTCGTTGGGGTTTCACGTTATATTCATAAATGGAAAGAATGCGTTGCGAAATTAAATCACATTGAAGAAGAACTTAGTGATTTAATGTTACATCATGGTAAATAAAAAGATTATTTTTTAATGAAACAATGTGAAGAATATCACAAAACATGCTCTCCTTATGAAGGCATGTTTTTTTGTTATGTCAATGGTTAGGCACATTCATACATTTTTTCCATACGATACAGTGTGAAAGTCGAAATGTTCGGAGTGGAAAAGAGGGATAAAATGAGTAATTCAGGTTATGTTCCAGATAATAAAAATTTAAAGAAAAGTTCAGGAACTCCAAACCTTTTCTTTGATTCGAGAAAAAACATCTTTTTTAAAAGAGATGAGAAAAACGTTGCATATGAAGTTACGTCAACGCAGTTACCAGCGATGATAGGAGGAGCGTTTGTTGATTTATTTATGACAAAAGGGCATATGCGAGAACCGCATTGGCATCCGAATGCGTGGGAATTAGATGTTGTTGTATCAGGAGAAGCAGTTACATCTATCTTAAATCCCGAAACGAATCAGTTGCAAAATTATCATGTGAAAGCGGGGCAAACTGTCTTTATTCCAATGGGATGGTGGCATTGGATCACAGCGGTAACAGAAGAAGTACAATTGCATTTGTTCTTCAATAACGATCAGTTTGAAACAGCAGAAGGGTCAGACGTACTTAGATTAACACCGCCAGAAGTATTTCAAGCTGCATACGGTGTAAGTGCAGAAAAATTAGAGAAGGACCTTTCGCCAATTAAGGAATCAGTTGTAATTGGTCCACCTAACTCTAATCGACTAAAAGGTGTTAAAGAAAGTGACGACTCAAATATAGTTGTTACAATAAATGGACAAATAACTTCATGTGAAATAGAGTAACTCTTTCTTTTTTAGGAAGAGTTACTCTATTTTGTATAATTTTGTAATTCGATTCGTTATAATGATTATATAGAAGGGAATTTATTCGAGGGGGCATATTGTGAACATATTAAAGATTATAGGAATTGTTGCAGGAGTCATTGTAGTAGCCGTTATAGCTTTCTTTGTTATTATGAAGTACTACTTGTCAAAAGAAGATCCTAATTACGTATTAAAGTACATAAAAGAACATAAAGACGATGAAACAAGTTCATTATTTATAAAAAGAAATGGAGAAGTATTAACTTCTATAAATGCAAATAAAAAATTACCATTAGCGAGTATGGCAAAAATCGTAATAGCAGTTGAGTTCGCTAAGCAAGTGTCAGAAGGAAAAGTAAGTCGTGATGAACAAATTTCATTGCAGGAGCTAGAAAAATATTACGTTAAAAACACTGATGGTGGAGCGCATCCTAACTGGTTAGAAGATGCCAAAGCGAGAGAATTAGTGAAAAATGGACAAATCGCTTTGGAAGAAGTCGCTAAAGGGATGATTCATTATAGTTCTAATGCAAATACAACATATTTGTTAGATAAGCTTGGAATAGAAAGAGTAAATGAAAGTATAAAAGAGTTAGAGCTTACTAGTCATGACAAGTTCTCTTCGTATACTGCTTCACTATATATGAGAGGGTATGTAGAAAAAGAGCTTCATGTGCCAGAAAATCAATCGTTAGAAATGATACGTAACATGTCAAAGGATGAGTATAATCAACATGTGTTACAAATTCATGAATGGATGAAAGATGAAGAAGAATGGAAAAAACGTGATATCCCATTAAAGGTAGATATGGAATTTCAGCGAATTTGGTCAGATCGATTAGTGGGTGCAAACGCTAAAGATTATATGAGTATAATGGAAAAGATAAATAGTAGAAAGTATTTTCCAAAATCAATGCAAGAAGAAATCGAGAACATTTTCAAAGGAACAGTTAAAAATAGTAAGTTCGAATATGCTGGTCAAAAAGGTGGTTCTACTGCATTCGTATTGACAAAAAGTTTGTATACTACAGATAAGAAAGGGAATAAAGTAGAAGTTGTCATTATGTTTAACGATATAGAAGATCAAGTTGTATATCAAAAGCTGAGAAATAATATAGATTATTTTATTCAAGATGCTATAGTGGATGAAGAGTTTAGAAAGAAGTTATAATGGAATAATTTTATTATGTAAACAAGATGCTGTTAAAGGTAGGTGTTGAGATGAGGTTGAATGAGTATATGCTTGAAACGTTTCCAAATTTAGAACTTAGACCACCTCTATTTTATAATGGGGATATTGGTATTCGCTTTAAATTAGGTGTGAACTATGATTACAATAACATTTATGAAAACTGCCCATATTTAGAAGGCGTTTATAATAGAGCCATTACTTTATTTCAGTCTTTACATTCCAAAACAGACGATATTTATATTGTAGTGGATGTAAATGACTATGCAGACGGTGAAACTTTCAAACACAAATTGAATATCTTTTCTAAGTATGTAAAAGAGAAATCTGATTTGTTTAAGCTACAGAAAAATACAATCCCTTATGTTTTTCCAGAAGACGATGAAGACGGGGTATATAAAACACATAGATATACTTTGAAATGTAAAGTTTCTGACTTGAAATACATTCCTATGCTAAAAGCAATTTGTAATCAAGATATGGGAATCAAACCGAGTATTTTTCATAGGGTGTATTTTATAAATATTAACAAGAATACTATATTTCATGTTTATGATGATAGGGGTTGTGATGTATTAGCTACCTCTCCTAATACAATTAGGGATATTTATCATACATATAATGATTGGATATTAGAATACGATAGAAATAAAATTGATAAAGTATTTAATTGAATGTAGTCTATTTTAATTGAGGGAAATACCATATGAGGTGTTTCCCTTTTATTAATATGAAAATCAACATTTAAAATTGACAGCATCTATTATAAAAGTAAAGGGATTTGATGGTAATGTATTGAATTTGGATAGAAACGGAAAAGGGAGATGAATAAATGACGACAATATATTTCGTTCGCCATGCCCATTCTACATATACAAAAGAAGAACGGGAGCGTCCTTTATCTGAAAAAGGGTATTGTGATGCAGAGAATGTAACTCACTTATTAAAAGATAAACATATTGATGTTGTGATTTCTAGCCCATACAAAAGAGCAATTCAAACTGTACAAGGAATTGCAAATACATATAATGTAACAATACAAATAGAAGAAGATTTGCGAGAAAGGTTATTAAGTTTAGAGCCAGTAGCAGATTTTAATGATGCTATGGAGAATGTGTGGGGGGATTGGAGTTTTGCATACGAAGGCGGAGAATCAAATGATGTAGCACAAAGACGCGCTGTAATATGTATGCAAAGTATATTAAAAAAATATGAAGGTAAGAATATTGTAATAGGTACGCATGGGAATATTATGGTATTACTTATGAATTATTTTGATTCAAAATATGATTTTCGATTTTGGAAAACACTTCGTATGCCCGATATATTTAAGTTGAATTTTCATAATGAAGATTTAGTTTCTGCTGAAAGAATAGAGAATACGGGTCATCAGATAAATAATTTGTAAAAGTTTATCAAAAAAAGAGGAAAGAGAGAAGTTATTGTAGAAGTATGACTTTGTAACAAAAAAAATATATGTTAAAGGAGGCTGTTTACATGTTTGAGAAAGAGAAAGAAGGGCTTATTGAAGTTCACAACGTATATGAAATTGCACCAGCAGATGGAACAATTATAGGTATGGCAACGGAAGAAGAAATGGAAATTGCTGCTGAATTAGAGCTGCAGTACTATGCCCATTCTCGTTTACTAGAAGCAAATGTTCAGTTAGACGGTTCCTCCTATAAAGAGTTACTTCAGGAGTTCCAGGAGTACGAAAGAAAATCAATGAGCTTTTGGCGAGCAATACATAAGCGTTTAGCTGTGCCATGGGCATGGGTATTACGTATTGACGTTGCGAATGGTCCTATATATGTAAGTAATGGGAATGCGTATTACGAAGAAATCGATGATGAAGAAGATTATGAATAGATAAGTAAGGAAGCAGCTTTAGTTGCTTCCTTTTTTTATGACCTAAGCTTGAAATAATTTTTGACAAGCAAAAACAATGCACCAAACACCTATACCAAGTAGGACAGATGTACTAAGTGAAAATGAGTTTTTTAAACCCATATAGACGATAAATAATAATAGTGCGGATGCAGGAAATCCATATAATACGCCTATAGCAAATTGACTTAATTCTTGTTTGTTCCCGCCTTCGAAAGAAATCCAAAATAGACTCAGTAAACTAACGAGAGGAAGGGCAGCAATAAAGCCGCCAATCGTACTATAATGTTTAGCTACTTCAGTAATAACACCGATAATAAGTGCCGAAACGATTACTTTAACGAGGAAATGCATACTTTGCCTCCTTCGCTAATAACGAAAAAGCTTTTTCGATTAATTGTTGTTCTTCTTTCGATAACTGTGATTCTAATATCTTTATCTTTTCTTTATCTAGTAAAGTATGCTTTTCTAATACTTCAATGCCTTCTTTCGTTAATGTAAGGTTCACCACTCTTTCATCTTGTTTGTTTCTTTCTTTCATGATAAATCCTTTTTGAATAAGGCGCTTTACATGTTCAGACGCTGTGTTATGAGAGAGACTAAGCTCAGTAGCGACTTTTCCAATTGTTATATCTTTCTCACGAGAAACGATTTGTAAAATACGAATGGCTTGGTGAGAAAGGTTGTCTTCATACTCATATCGTAAGTGATAATAAATGCTCTCCCAATGCTGATTAATGTCTTTCATAATGATAAATCCTCCTGTTTTTATATCGTACAATAAGATATATTCGTTAGTATAGAAATAAAATCCTTTTATTTGGATAAAAAATGTTGAAAAAGTTTATTTTTATTGAAATATAAGGTAATCTATGTGTAAAGGTATACATTTAGCAAGAGAGAGGATGATAGCTGTGAATACATTCAAATGGATGAGTCATGAACAGATGTATGTAGATGAAATACATGTTGAAAAATGTGGTCCTCTTTCAGTCGGCGTATATGGGGGAAATCAAGAGAGTGATGCATATGAACGAGGAGATGCGGTACTTGCTTGGTGGGATCCTGAATTACAATTTGAATTTGTTATGATTTTTGATACACATCACAAAACAAAAAATATAGATTATATAATAGAGGCAATTTCAGAAAGAAAAGAGAAACTAAAAGAGTTATTTTCCTATCCGATACATTTAGCTTTTCATCATACACATATGTACTTATTAGCGTTATTTACAGATGAATTGTTTATTGAAAAATGTGATCAAGATGATGAGGAACTTGCATGTTTAATTTGTTTACGAAAAGGCGAATTTTTATATTGGCTATCAGTTGGTGATTGCTTTGCATATTTATTCCATTCTGAGAAAACGAAGAATGGAAAAGGGCGCTTAAATAAACGGAAGAACTACGAATATATTGGTAGGAAAAATATTTTTGCAGCAAATACACCTTGTTTTACTTCAGGTGTAAGAGGATTAGAAAAAGGAATGAATCACATTGTAATGGCAACGGACGGTATTTTAGAGTGTGATAAACGAAGCTTTGATGATGATCAATCTTTAGTAGAAATATTGCACGACGGAAATAGCTTGCAGATTGAGCCAGTATTAACAAATGTACTGCAGTGGAAAGGTAGAGATTGTGCCACAATTATTGGATGGTCCATTGACACTGAAAATAAACAATGTGCTAATTAATATAAAAGGAGTTCAAGGTTTGTATCCTTGAACTCCTTTTTGTTAAGCGATATGGATGTGATACGTTTTTAACCACTCATTTACTTGAAGCATGTATTCCATAGCACTTCTTGCTTCAAAATTGTTAATTTCTTTATTATTCTGATCGGCAATCGCAAGTAATGTGGAATGATTAATAAGTGAGAAAATAGGATTGTTTTTATTACTGCACATGTCGAGTGATAAATGACGGATTGTTTGTAAATAATGTGGATCTTGTGAAGTCGGATACGCACTTTTTCTTCTATTGCGTACATCGTCAGGTAAAGCAGGTTGCAGTGCTCTACGTAAAATGCCTTTTTCAATATTATCAATGCTTTTTATGTTAAAAGGAACGTTCCATAAATATTCAACTAATCGATAATCGCAAAACGGTACACGAACTTCAAATCCTACAGCCATACTCATACGGTCTTTACGGTCAAGTAAGAATGGGAGAAATCTCGTTAAAAATAAATAAAACATTTGACGTTGTTTCGCGGATTTTTTACTTTCACCTTCAAGAGTAGGTACTTCAAGTATCGCTTCTTGGAATCGTGTATCAATATAATCTTCTAAGTTACATTGGTTATTTACTTCATTTAATAGAAGAGGAGATGTATTTTTCCAATTTGTTAGCCAAGGAAATTTATCTACATATAGTAATTCTTCTTGATGAAACCAAGGATATCCACCGAATACTTCATCAGCAGATTCTCCGGATAAAGCTACGGTCGCATCTTTTCTCATTTCGCAAAATAGTAAATATAGTGAAGTTTCCATTTCGCCAGCACTCGGTAAATCTTTTGCACGGAGGGGAACGAATAAGTGACTTGCTAATTCTTCAGCATTCACAATAATATCATGATGTAATGTTCCTACATGTTCAGAAACGCGTTTTACCCAAGGAGCGTCTAAACCAGTGCGAGCAAATGTCAGCTCAAAATCTTTTGCGCTATTTACAAAGTCAACGGAATACGTATGAAGTGTTTTATTTTCAGCAGCAAATTCTTTCCCCGCTAGTGCAGTAATACCGCTAGAATCTAATCCGCCTGATAACATGCAAACGAGAGGAACATCGGCAATTAATTGTCTTTTTACTGTATCTTGTAAAATAGATAAAATATGTGATGATGTATCTTCTATAGAATCTGTATGGACCTTACTTTCTAAATTCCAATACTTCGTAACTACTTTTTTATCACGTGTAAATGTTATAGAATGTCCGGCACGCACTTCTTGAATATGTTTAAATACGCCACATCCTGGAGTTCGAAATAAGCCTAATCCAAATATTTCATTTATGCCATTCGCATCAATTTCAGCAGGAACAGATGGATGAGCTAATAATGCTTTAATTTCAGATCCGAAAATAATGCTGTCATTTCTTTCTGTATAAAAGAGTGGCTTTACGCCTAAATGATCACGTGCTAAAAACAGTTGTTGCTTTTGATCATCCCATAAGGCAAAAGCGAAAATTCCGTTTAAATGTTGCACGCAATCTTCTTTCCATTCTAAATAAGCATGTAGTAAAACTTCAGTATCTGAATGCGTTCCAAATGCATGACCACATTTTTGAAGTTGTTCCCTCAGCTCACGGAAATTATAAATTTCTCCATTATACGTAAGAGCATACGTATAATCACCAGCACGAAATGTCTTCGGCTGTGCCCCGCCTTCTGGATCAATTACAATTAAACGCCGGTGTGCAAAGGCCGCACGAGGAGAAAACCAAAATCCTTCAGCATCCGGACCGCGATGCTGGATACTATTTGCCATCTTTTTTAAAATAACATGTTGATTTGAAAGGTCTTCTTTCCAATCTACCCAACCTGTAAGTCCACACATACATATCTCATCTCCTAATTTTAAATAGTAGATTAACGAAATAAAATGTACACTAAGTTAAAGAATGACTATATAAATAGTGTACTACGTGAATCAAATTGCAGACTTGAGAAAATTTTCTTTGAACGCATAGTTATATGAGACAATAGCTAAGGGAAAGTATTCCATTACATACAAAAAATAAAAAAGATGAGAGAAAATATTTTTTAAGACGTTATATAGGGTGTAAAAGCTTTTACAAAAAAATAAGGGGAATCGCTACATGAAATCAAATGAGAAAAATTATATAAAAAGATTACAGCGACAAAAAGAAGATGCACTAGAATTTATTGTCGATACATACTTACCACTCATAAAAGGAATCACGCACAAAGTTCTTCTTCCAGTTCAAAATGATGGACTTATAGAGGAATGTGTAAATGATATTTTCCTATCCATTTGGAATAACGCAAATAAGTTTCATGGAGAGCCGGGTGATTTTAAAAAATGGATTGCAGCGATTGCGAAGTTTAAAGCAATTGATTATTACCGGAAAGCGACTAGAAAAGTAGAAATTATTTCAGATGAGATTTCTATCAGTACGGAAAAGTCAGTGGAAGACGAATTGATTGTTATGGAAGATAGGGAAGAATTATTAAATCTTATTAATCAATTAGAACCGCTAGATCAAAAAGTGTTCATTATGAAATATTTACTCGGTATGAAGACAGAGGAAATAGGTAACAAGTTAGGGTTAACTAGGGCAGCGATCGATAATCGTGTGTACCGGGGAAAAAAGAAACTACAACAAAATGCTACGAATATTAGTTTTGGAGGTAGTGCAATATGAAAGACATTTATGAACTATTAAATGATATTGATATAGATGAAAAAGAACTTAAGGAAATTGAGGCTTCTGAAATTGAAAAAGAAAAAGTGAAGCGTAATGTAAAACAATCGATACGTACGAAGAAAAAGATGAAAAGTTGGAAAAAGGGTGTCGCTGCTGCATCTATTTTATTCGGCGTATCGGTTGCCATGCTTGGCATCGGATTTCCTACATACGCTGGAGGATTACCAATAGTAGGGGACATATTCCGATTTTTAGATAATGGTAGAACAGGGTTATATGAAAATTATAAAGCGTTTTCGACTGAATTGAATATGACGAGAGAGAGTAATGGGGTTAAGGTTACAATTAATGATGCTGTGTTCGATGGTAGAACAATCACAATCACATATTCTATTGAGAGTGATAAAGATTTAGGAGAGAAACCGTTCCCATTTGGAAGTCCGCAAGTTATGGGCTTTAATGGCGGAGGAGGTAGTTCGAACGTTACAAAAGTTGGAGAGGGAAAATATGTAGGTATGACTACGATGAGTGGTCATGGTAGTGAAAGGTTAGATGTTGCAAATGTTTGGTGGGATATAGAGGCAATTGAGTTGGATTATGAAGGTAATACAATAAAGGGGAACTGGAATTTCGCGCTTAGTCTAAAAGCAATGGATAGTAAGGAAGTAAAAGTTAATAAGGTTTCTGAAAGTGAATTAATAAAAGTAAATATAGAAAAAATGGAAGTAACTCCGATGTCATTTATCGTTTTTTTCAATCAGGAAGAATCTAAGGCATTAAGAAGTATATGGGATAGTGCGGATGTTGAGTTAGAAATAAAAGATGATTTAGGAAATCATTATGCTGGTGAAGGAAATGGCGGAAGTAGTACAGTAGCAGAGCCACATAAAAGTAGTTGGAGTGCTACATTCCAAAAGTTAAACGAAAATGCAACAAGGCTTATCGTTACACCTCGTGTACACTTGCGAGTTCATACACCTGAAAATCATGGTGGAGTGGAGTATGTGAATGGAAAAGAGAAGAAAATAGAAGTGCCGAAAAAAGAAGCGAAGAGTAAAGATATTGTTCTAGATGATATAGTAATTGATTTAAAGAAATAAAAGAGAGACTGCCTAAAACCGTTAGGCAGTCTTTTTTTCGTTAAGAACTAGTCACAAGTAAAGCATGCGGATGCTGCGTTTTATACTCATCTTTCCACGGAATGTTTAGTTGTTCCCACGATTCGCCACTAGTAGTGGATTGAAACACGCCGTTGTTATTTAACGTGTAAAACGTATGTGGTTCAGCTTCGTTTGTCGCAAACATTGAAATAACTGTACCAATTGCAGATGGTAGTCCTTGTTGTACTTGCTCGAAAGGAGTATTTTTCGTTTTACGATATATATAAGATTCATAAGGAATACGGTGATGCGCGAGGTCTGCACTCGGTGCGGCAGAAACGAGAATCGTATCGCAATCAGCTGGATCGATAGCCATGCTGTATAAGTAATGATGCTCAAGTCCGTCACTACATGAAATCCAGTTGTTTCCGCTGTTATAACTTTCAAGGTATGCACGATCAGGTCCGCCCATAAACCCGTCACCACATGATGCATAAAGGCGATTTGGGGCTTCAGGGTGCATAAGTAATTGATGAGCATCGATAGGAGCACCGAATTTTTTATCAATCCATGTATGCCCTTTATCGTTACTTTGAATAACAGCACCAGCTTCAATTGAAACATGAATTGTATTTGGATTGTTTGGATCCACTGTAATCCAGCGTACGTGATGAGTAAAAGGTCTAGGCGGGAAAGCCCACGTATAAGAAGATAATAATGATTTCATATTTTTTAGTTCCGTCCACGTTTCGCCACCATTTTCTGAGCGGAATAAAGCGCTCGGTTCTGTGCCGACATAAACGACGCCATATCCGTTAACTTGTTCATTAGGGCTTATCGTAATGGAAGTGATCGAAGAATGTAAAATACCATCTTCTTTTGGAAAATCAAAGTAACGATAAGAATCTCCAATGGGTCTCCATGAATCTCCGCTATCGTCACTTAACCAGAGACCTCGTCCAAATGTTCCGCAATATACACGGTTTTGTTGGAATGGATCAAAGGCGATACAGGTAGGTTGCATATTTTGTAAGTGATACGTTGCTTCATAGTTACCAGATTGTTCTTTCACTACAACAAGTTCACGTTCCATACAGAGAAATAAACGTTTCATTTTCGTAGCCTCCTTAAAAATTCTTTTATTAGTAAACAATATGAAAATAAAAAAGAAGTAGTCTTGTTTTATTTGAGAAAAAGGGATTGTTTAAAAAGTAGCGAAGTGTGTATACAGAGGAAGTGGGCGTTTACGAACAGTCAATTCGGGATAAAGACGTGGAGTTTGTTTCATACTAATGTACAGATATTGTAAGTAAAGGAGCATTTGTATGGGACATTCACATGATCACGGTCATTCTAATAATAAAAAGGCGCTACTAATTGCTTTTGTATTAACGACAAGTTTTATGATTGCTGAAGTTATTGGGGGATTTGTAACAAATAGCTTAGCACTACTATCTGACGCGGGGCATATGCTAAGTGATGCGGTATCTTTAGCTTTAAGTTTACTTGCGTTTAAGCTCGGAGAAAAAACAGCAACAACTGCGAAAACATATGGGTATAAGCGGATTGAAATGTTAGCGGCATTATGTAACGGTGTCGTTCTTATTGTCATTTCAGTATACATTTTTATTGAAGCAATTCGCCGTTTTAAAGAACCAGTTGAGATTGCTAGTAATGGAATGCTCATTATTGCTGTACTTGGTCTGCTTATTAATATTTTATCAGCTTGGATATTAATGAGAGGCGGCGATGTGAAGGGAAATTTGAATTTAAGAAGTGCTTTCTTACACGTATTAGGCGATCTATTAGGATCAGTTGGAGCGATTATTGCTGCGCTACTTATTAAATTTTTCGGATGGACTGCTGCAGATGCGATTGCTAGTATTCTTGTGTCTATTTTAGTCATTATTAGTGGATGGCGTGTAACACGTGATACGGTCCATATATTAATGGAAGGTGCACCGCAGCACATAAATGTTGAAGAGGTAAAAAGTACATTATTAAATATTACGGTTGTAAAAGAAGTTCATGATTTGCACATATGGTCTGTCACATCGGATTTTCAAGTATTAACTTGCCACTTGATTATTAAAGGTAATGAAACGCAAAATGTATTAAAAGAGGCTACTGATGTATTAAAGGAGAAGTTTCATGTAGAACATGTCACCATTCAAGTAGAAATAGATGGTGAATTTCATCATAGTGAGACAACTTGCAAAGTATGAAAGAAAAAGGATAAGAAAAAGTGTCATAACATTTTTCGCACGGCATACATATATATAATGTGGCCACAAATACTTTGTAAGGTAAATATTTCATGAAATTACTTTACTTATAAAGAGTCATCTTTTATAATCAAAAGTGGTAATTGATAAAGATTATCATTTTCAATGATCGTAGAAAGGAGTTTTTTAAAAGATGAGTAGTCAACTCCGTTTTGCTGTTGAAAATCGTAAGAGGCATTTAATTGACGAGTTAATTGGGGCAGGTGTGTTTAAAATTCGCGACCGACAATTATACGAGCTGTCTTTAGAGGAATTGGAAAAAGAGTACGAAGATATGGAAGATTATGCAGATATTCAGGCATAACTATATAGATTAGTAAAAGGAGAGCTGGTTACGGTTTTGTGTAACCAGCTCTATTATTATTTCGTAGAAATTATTTTTGATATTTCTTTCATTGGGCGGAGCCAGTTTTGAGACATCATTTGTTCCATTTGTTTTTCGTCCTGCTTTTGCAGTGCTTGAATGATAGAGTGATGTTCTTCAATAGATTGACTTGCTGGAACAAAGTTTTGGAAAAACAAGTATTCAAGACGTAAAACGTGAAGTTGCATATTTTCTAGAAAGGGTTCAATATATTGGTTTTTAGCAATAGAAGAAATTGTATTGTGAAATTGTATATCTAGTTGTAAAGCTTGTTTTGCATTTTTCTTCACTATAGAGCGCTGAAAATCATCATTTATTTCAGAAAGTAGTTTCATATCAGTGTCTGTAATATTTTGAAGTGCTTGCTTTCCTATAATAGAGTGAAGACCAGCCATTGTTTCATAAATGATAGGAATGTCGTCTAACTTAATAGGAGCAATTTTTGTTTTTTGCCCAGGTACCATTTCCACTAATCCAGAAAGTTCTAATATTTGCAGTGCTTCTCTTACAGGTGTTCTACTTACTCCTAGTGCTTCAGCCAATTCCCCATCATTAATTTTTTCGTCAGGCTGCAGTACACCTTCAATAATCCAATCTTGTAGTTGATTTAAAACGAGTGATTTTGCCGAAACTCTTCCTTGTTTTTTATAATTTTGAGGGATAGGCATAGTGAATTCAATCCTTTCATTGTATATTTTCCTTTTTCTCATGAACAAGCTTTAATTCTGGTTTCCCTTCATCTGGTTTTTGACTTAAGATGAGCACCATTACAATGACACAAAAAGCCCCTAATAACTGAAAAGATTGAAACGGTACGTGTAATATAAGTACAGAAGAAATAATAGCTGCGAGTGGTTCAGTACAACCAAATAATGTCGTTTCTTTCGGAGTCAAGTATCGTATGCTGTCTAAGTATAGATAAAATGCGATGAGTGTCCCGAAAATGACGACAAATGTGATGAGCGGTAGGGTACTTAGTTTTACATATTTCATAGTTGATAATAAAATGAATTCTTTTGTAGTAATAAAGTGTACAATCGTTACACCAATACCCCCAATAATCATGCCCCATCCAACGATAACCGAGGAAGACCATCTATCTAGTAATTCTTTTGAATATAAACTATAAAAAGCGAGAGATAATCCAGATAAAATGCCCCAAACGATAGCTGGTGTAGAAACAGCTAAGTTATGAACAGACCCGTTTGTCAGTAAGAGAAAAGTGCCTACTAATGAAAGGGCAATTGAAATGAAATCAATTTTTGATGGACGAACGTTCCATTTGAAAAGTAAGTATACAGTGATGAATATAGGAGCTAAATATTGTAATAATGTTGCGACCGCAGCATTTCCTTCTTTAATAGAAGCAAAGTATGTGTACTGTACAGCAAGCATACCGAATAAGCCAAACAATATCATTTTAGTAGCATCAGATCTTTGTTTCCATATGCCGAATATTTCTTTTTTGTTCGTTCCGAATGATGAAATAATGAGTAAGATAACGCCGGATATAAGTAATCGGATTGTAACTAACCATTCAGTAGAAACATGTTCATATTGAAAAAGTTGTTGTGCGGCTGTTCCGGACAATCCCCATAAACAAGCGCCAATTACAACCATAATGATTCCTTTTAAACGATTTGGATCCATAAGGTATTTAGTCCTCCTTTCAAAATATATATTGGATACATTATGCAATATATCACAGAGTGTATAAAAAATAAACTGAAATTTCTTACTTAATGTAAAGTTGTTATTCAAATTAAAGAAAGTTTGTTAATTAAGAGAACGATAAAATAAAAAAGGCTTCTATTGACGGAAGCCTTTTTTATTTTAGATTATGAAGTGTAAGTAAAAGCCGGAATAGGGTCAATAAATGTATTCCAGTTTTGTTCCATTTCCTTTTCTGTTAATAGACAATCATCTAATGATTGTTCAATCACAGGACGATTCATATCAATACCGATAAATACGAGCTCAGTTATTCGATCCCCATATCGCTCGTCCCAGTTTTTCAATACTTCGGGTTCTTCTGTAATAATTTGATTTCTTTCAGTTTCAGGTAATGCCGCTATCCATTCACCGGCTCCTTGAATTGTAATAGAGGAACCTGCTTGAGATAGAAGCCCTATCATATTATTACGAGATGCGAGCCAGAAAAAGCCTTTCGCTCTTACAACATCTACAGGCCATTTTTTTAGCCAATTCATAAGGCGTTCAGGATGGAAAGGAGATTTACGACGGTACACAAAGGAATTGATACCATATTCTTCAGTTTCGGGTGTATGATGTTCACTATTTAGTTCTTGCATCCAGCCCGCCGATTGACTCGCTTCCTCATAATTGAATAGATTTGTATTTAAAATTTCTTGCAGTGGTACGTTGCTAAATGAAGATTCAATAATTTTTGCACCGTGATTTAATTTTTGTAGTAAATGATGAAGTTCTATCCTATCTTCTCTTTCTATTAAATCAATTTTATTAAGAATAATGACATTCGCAAATTCAATTTGGTCTATTAGTAAATCAATAACTTCTCGAGTATCATTTTCATCGATAGCCTGTTTACGGTCTAATAAACTTTCACCATCTGCAAAATCATCCCAAAATTTATTCGCATCTACAACTGTAACCATCGTATCGAGGTGACAATTTTTCGTTAAATCGATATTAAGTACTTCGTCAGTATAAGTAAATGTTTGGGCAACCGGAATCGGCTCACTTATACCTGAAGATTCAATAACTATATAGTCAATATCACCGTTTTCAACAAGACGATTCACTTCTATTATTAAATCTTCTCGTAGTGTACAACAAATACAGCCATTTTGAATTTCTACTAATTTTTCCTCCGTACGTGAAAAACCACCTTTTTTTATAAGGGAGGCATCAATGTTTACTTCGCTCATATCATTAACGATAACAGCTACTTTTAAGTTGTTCTTATTAGTCAAAATATGATGTAGTAAGGTAGTTTTGCCAGCTCCTAAAAAACCACTTAATACAGTGATAGGTACTTTTTTCATGAAATAATCTCTCCTTTAAATCGTAATGATTACGTTTTATATTAAGCGATAAAAAAGAAAAAATCAATAATAAATCATAATGATTACGATTTAAGAATAGAAATAGACTATAAAATTTGTGCTGTAGTAGTGTAGGGCATTTGGACAAGTATACGATTTAATATGAATAAAGTGGGGGGATAATGTTGGTCTTTAATAGAGTTTCAAAAGAATTAATAGGAATAGCTCTTATTGCTATTTTTCTTTTTTTATTATTTTTTGTAGATTTTACAAGTCTAGCAAATTTGCACAAAAGTATGCCAAAAGAATGGTTGAATGTGAATACGGTGTTTTTAAGTATTATATTCGAAGCAATACCTTTTATTTTATTAGGGGTAATTGTTTCTTCTCTCATTCAAGTGTTTGTGACGGAAGATATGATTCATAAAGTAATGCCGAAATCACAGATTGCTGCAATGATTCCAGCGGTATTTGTCGGAATTATTTTTCCGATGTGTGAATGTGTCATCATACCAATCGTAAGAAGACTTATTCAAAAAGGGCTCCCTCTTCATGTAGGAATTGTAATTTTATTGAGTGCACCTATTATGAATCCGATTGTTCTTTTATCTACCGTATATGCATTTCAAAAAAATGATGTAGTTGTATATGCACGCTTTGGGATAACAATTTGTGTGGCGCTATTAGTAGGGCTAATTGTGTATTATTTCTATCGCGGGAAAAATATTTTAAAAGATATAGAGGATCCGGTTCAGAAAGAAGAAAAAAAGGGCTGGGGGAATGTTGTGAATCACACCGTAGATGAGTTTTTTGATACAGGTAAATATTTATTGATTGGTGCTTTTTTTGCGAGCGTATTTCAAACGTTTTTTGATCGAAATGTACTTGATGCAGTGGCTCATAATGAAGTGATTTCCCCAATTATTATGATGGGATTTGGTTATGTTTTATCCATTTGCTCAGCAGCTGATGCATTTATAGCGGCATCTTTTGGACATGTTTTCTCTGTAAAAGCACTTCTCGCATTTCTTGTGTTTGGACCTATGCTTGATATGAAAAATACATTAATGCTATTTGCTTATTTTCAAAAGAGATTTGTATTCTTTTTGATTGGAATTATTATTTTATCGGTGTACACAATCGTGCAAATTACAACGTTATA
The DNA here is from genome assembly GCF_008042405.1 of Bacillus sp. SH7-1. NCBI lineage: Bacteria > Bacillati > Bacillota > Bacilli > Caryophanales > Bacillaceae > Bacillus > Bacillus sp. SH7-1. Next base: position 70,804 of record NZ_QNUD01000004.1, on the reverse strand, counting down.
GGAGGTGGGAAATAGTGGTAGAAAAGGAACGGAAGGCCTATCATCGCTATATTCGTGGCGTTATTTTAATTGGTTTAGCAATGCTTTTATTTAAACTACTTGTAACAGGGAATATTTATAATTTTATCGCTCCAAAAATGATTAAATTTACGTATATAGCTTTTGCAGTGATTTTACTTCTTGGTTCTTTACAAGTTTGGAGAGATGGGAGAGAAAAACAGGATGATTGTAATTGTTGTAAGCATCATACAGCATTAAAATCAGGGATGAAAAGTTTCTTTGTATATGTTTTATTTGTTGTTCCGATTATTAGTGCTTTTCTATTTGGAAGTGTAACAATTGACGGCAGTTTAGCGGGAAAAAGGGGTATGAATCAAAGTGTACAGGCAAGAAGTATGGAAAAGAACGAAAAAGAGGGAATACAGGCAAATTCTGATTGGAAAGAAATATTAGTTGATCAAGATGAAACCTCGAATTTAAAAGTGACAGATCAAGTGGAAGAGCAATTAGAAAAAAGTATGTTAGGACAACGAAAAATACAAGTAGAGGATAAGGATTATGTTCAAACAATGAGTATAATTGGCCAAGATGTAAAAGGGTTTAAAGGGAAAGAAATTACATTCTCAGGATTTATATATAATGATAAGGATGTGAAGGGTGATAAAGCGGTAGTGGCGCGATACGGCATAACTTGTTGTATTGCGGATGCATCAGTCTGGGGGATGATTGTTGCAGGGGAAAACGTAAATAAGCTCCCACAGGAAACATGGGTGAAAATAACAGGTTTGTTGGACGAAACGACATATAAAGGAACACTATTTCCACTTGTAAAAGTAAGTAAAGTAGAGAAAATCAATATGCCTACAGATCCGTATGTATACGATGCTTTACCACAATAAGAAAGGAATAATAATTCATATTTTTATGAAATAAAATCATAATTACAATGATAAAAAAATAAAGATAAGAGTAATTTGGTTTGTTAAAAATATGTGTAGAAGGAGAAATGTGATGAGCTGGGTTACTCATAAACCAACATTTGAATTTGATCAATATAGTCCATATATTAGAATGAATTCTGCGTGGGTGGGACATTTAAACTTTGCTTATGATTTAGTAAGATTTGAAAAGCCAGAAATATTAGTTGAGTTAGGTACCCATTTAGGAGCTTCTTTTTTCAGTTTTTGCCAAGGGGTAAAAGACGGAGGATTATCTACAAAATGCTTTGCTGTAGATACTTGGGCAGGAGATGAGCATACAGGTCCATATGGAGAAGGTGTTTTTCAAGTAGTGAGTAAATATACGGACATGAGTTACCCTCATATAGGTAATTTAATTCGGTCTACTTTTGACGAGGCTGTGGATCAGTTTCAAGATGGAACGATAAATTTGTTGCACATTGATGGCTATCATACGTATGAAGCAGTTTCTCATGATTATAAAACATGGTTACCGAAACTTGCAAATAACGGTATCGTGCTATTTCACGATATTGAGGTGAAAGATCGAAACTTCGGCGTGTATAAATTTTGGGATGAGGTCAAAGCGAAGTATCCTCATTTTCAGTTTGAGCATTCATATGGGCTTGGAGTGTTATTTCCGAAAGGTTGTAGCGATAATTTTGTGGAAATCCTTAAAAATAAAGAAGAAATACAAGATATGTATAAATAAAAGTGGAGCATGCATCATTTGAATGATGTGTGCTTTTTTTATGTGGCGAATAATGATAGTCCTTAAAACGGTGAGCATAATAGTAAAAAGTTTTATGGTAGCAAATATTAAAAAAGTTACTCTTTGATTGTTATATATAAAAAATGTAACATTTTTTATATTTTCCATTGCGAAAAGTAGCATCTACTTTTACAATAGAAAAGGTGTCCATATATTATACTGGAAAAATAAATCGAAATAATATGAAAATTTTGTTTTGTCTTCGCTAATTGTATATTACATACATGTAAGACGACATACGTCATGTTATCGACTTGTAAGGAGAGAAAAAAATGAAAAGTGTAAGATTACCATCGATGCTAGAAATCATAGTTCTTTTATTACTATTTCTTGCTGTTGTCTTTTCCTTCCAAACGATTTTTGATCTCCCAATTCAATTAGCGCTATTTATTTCATGGTTTTTAGTAATTGCGCTTGGATTAAGATTAGGATTTCGTTATCAAGAATTGCAAGATGCAATTACGAAAGGGATTTCTAACGGATTAGAAGCAATACTCATTTTAGTTGCAGTAGGTGCTTTAATTGGAACATGGATTGCTGGTGGTGTAGTACCAACATTAATCTATTATGGATTAGAATTTATTCACCCTAGCATATTCCTATTAGCAACATTAATTATTTGTTCGATAACTTCTATCGCGACAGGAACATCATGGGGAACAGTTGGAACAGCAGGTATTGCTATGATGGCAATTGGTGAAGGACTTGGTTTACCACTTCCACTTGTTGCTGGTGCAGTTCTTTCAGGAGCTTATTTCGGCGATAAATTATCACCACTTTCTGATAGCACAGTTCTTGCAGCGTCTATGGCGAAAGTAGATGTTATTGCTCACGTTCGAGCTATGCTCGTATTAGATGTTCCGGCTTATATTATTACTAGTATTATGTTTACTGTAGCTGGTTGGATGTATGGCGGCGATAATGTAGATTTAAATCGAGTAGAATTTTTAAAGGAATCATTATTAAAACACTTTGATATTAAAATATGGATGTTAGTTCCGGCGATCATTGTCATTGTACTATTAGCAATGAAGAAACCGTCTATGCCAACAATTGCAATGGGAGCATTAATTGGTGCAATTTGGGCAACTCTTTTCCAAGGAATGAACTTTGGAGATGCGATTGGAACAGCGTATAACGGATTCTCAATTCAATCTGGTGTTGAGTTTGTTGACAAGTTATTGAACCGTGGTGGAATTAACGGTATGCTTGGCTCAGTAGCCGTTATCATTTTCGGTTTAGGATTTGGTGGATTACTTGAAAAACTAGGTGTTTTAAAAGTGATTGTATCAAAATTTGAGAAGAAATTAAATTCTGCGGGTAATGTAACATTGTCTACATTAATCGTAGCATTCTTAGCCAATATATTTGGTTGTGCGATGTATGTGTCACTAATTTTAACACCGAAAATTATGGAAGATAGCTATGATAAATTAAAAATAGACCGTCGTGTATTAGCACGTAACTCAGAAGTAGGTGGAACGCTAACTTCAGGTATGGTTCCATGGTCTGATAATGGTATTTTTATGGCTGGTATTTTAGGTGTAGCAACGTTCTCATATGTTCCATTTATGTGGTTAAGCTTCGTATCGTTAATTTTAGCAGTTATTTACGGATATACAGGAAAATTCATTTGGTATGTAGATGACGTTGAAAAAGGAAAGCAAGCATCATAAAAAAATACCTTCTGCGATGGCAGGAGGTATTTTTTTTATATACACGAGTGAGAATTCTTATCATTCGGGTGAAAGTCTGTTAAAATGAGAAATGTAGGTATTTTATTTTCAAGGGGATGAAAAAATGGAGTACAGAATTGAAAGAGATACAATAGGAGAAATAAAAGTTCCAGCTGATAAATTATGGGCAGCACAAACGCAACGTAGTAAAGAAAACTTCCCGATTGGAACAGAGCAAATGCCGCTTGAAATTATAAAAGCATTTGCCATTTTAAAGAAAAGTGCAGCACTTAGTAATCAAAAATTAGGAAAGCTATCAGAAGAAAAAGCAGAAGCAATTGTGGCAGCAGCTGACGAAGTGATTGCAGGGAAATGGAATGAACATTTTCCACTTGTCGTATGGCAAACTGGTAGCGGTACGCAGTCAAACATGAATGTGAATGAAGTAATTGCAAATCGTGGGAATCGAATTTTGAAAGAGAAGGGATCTGACGTACATATTCATCCGAACGATGATGTGAACATGTCTCAAAGTTCAAATGATACATTTCCAACAGCGCTTCATGTAGCGTGTGTAATCGCAGTAGAAAATCACGTGTTACCAGCAATTACGAAATTAAAAGAGACGTTAGCAGAAAAAGTAACTGCATTTGAACATATTATAAAAATTGGTCGTACACACTTACAAGATGCAACACCGTTAACATTAGGACAAGAAATTAGCGGATGGCACCGTATGCTTGAAAAAACAGAGCGTATGATTGCTGAGAGCAATACATATATGAAAGAGCTTGCGATTGGTGGTACTGCAGTTGGAACAGGTATTAATGCTCATCCTAAATTTGGTGAGATGGTGTCAGAGGAAATTAGCAAATTTACAGGTAAGCAATTTATTTCTGCACCAAATAAGTTCCACGCATTAACGAGCCATGATGAAGTTGTATATACGCATGGTGCATTAAAAGCATTAGCAGCTGATTTAATGAAAATCGCTAATGATGTGCGCTGGTTGGCAAGTGGTCCACGTAGTGGTCTAGGAGAAATTATTATTCCGGCAAATGAGCCAGGAAGCTCTATTATGCCAGGTAAAGTAAATCCAACGCAAAGTGAAGCGTTAACGATGGTTGTAGCGCAAGTAATGGGAAATGACGCAACAATTGGATTTGCTGCGAGTCAAGGTAATTTTGAGTTAAATGTATTTAAACCTGTTATTGCATATAACTTCTTACAATCCGCCCACTTATTAGCAGACGCAATTGTTTCATTTAATGATAATTGTGCAGTTGGTATTGAAGCTGATGAAGAAGTCATTAAAGAGAATGTGAATCGTTCATTAATGCTTGTTACAGCATTAAACCCGCATATCGGATATGAAAATGCAGCGAAAATTGCGAAGCATGCTCATAAAGATGGTTTAACTTTAAAAGAGGCAGCATTGCAATCTGGACTACTAACAGAAGAACAATTTGATGAAATTGTAGATCCGAAAAAAATGATTGCTCCGAAAGAATAATAAAAAAGCCGAGATTCTTTGTTTAGAATCTTGGCTTTTTTATTATTTATCTTATCTATTTGTATTACTGTGCCACAATATATTATTTGTTAGCAGGCATATTCAATACTTTCATATGCGGACAGTTTTCTTTTAAGACTGAAATGAACTTTTCTTCTTCTTGGGGTATAAAAACAGTTACTGAGTCAAATAAATTGTAATGGATTTCTAATTGCTGTCTAATCCATTTTTTTGAATGAAGTTTTTTACCAGCGTATTTAACGTGACGAATGTCTTCAAATGGAATTTCAGTATGAAATATGAAACCGTGTTTTACAATAAGAGATGATGTAGTTATATTGTAGTGAGAAAAATAGAATGAAGAAAGATTCACGACATTTAGCAGCATCATGAGAGCGAAAAAAATAGAATTTTCATTTTGGAAGAATAGCGAAATGAAAAAAATAATGATAAATAATGTAATAAAAATGACGTAAAAAGGATTCTTTTTCGCTTTAAACTTCAAGTTAGTCACCTCGGTATACGTGTTCTTTAACTAAATTAAATCACAACATCGTAATAAAACATGTGAATATGCAGAATTGCATATTCTTTCGGCTTATTATTCGTGTAAAATTTCTTGATGGGATAAATTTAAATGGAGTTTTGTAATAGTGGAGTGGCATGAAGTGACTTACAAGAATCGAAAGGTAGCGTTAGTCATAATCAGTTGTATGATGATTATGGGTAGTTGTGCTAATACATTTGTTGAAGATAGAAACCGAAAGCATACATTTGTACAAGTAAGTAAGGTTTTAGTAGAGACTGTAAATAGAATATATAAAAAGTAAAAGGTGTTTTCTTATACGGAAACACCTTTTTTGTAGTTAAAATTGAATGTACTTTCTCCCAATGTCCATATTCACTAATCGTATATGTATTTTGGGCAATTTGTTTAACAGTAAACCAAGGGTCTTGAAGAATAGTCATGTTCTATTTCACATCCTGTTGACCGAATTTATATAAATACATTCGCTCTTCGCTGCACAAAACCCTTTTAATAGACGTTTTAATAAAAGTTTATAAAATGGGTAAACGAAATATTGAAATGTTTGTTTTAATTGTGTTAAGATGATGAAGTGATAATAAACGATATTGAAATTTGTTTGTTTTTAGATAAACATTTTAAAGGAGTGTTTAGTATGAGTGATATTTCAGAGAAGTTTTGGGATGCGTCGGTAGAGGAATTGAAAAAAGGGTATGTGTTTGATGAGGAAGCAGAGGAATATATTTGTTTAGCTTGTGGAGAAACGTTTATTAAGGGGGTTATTTATCAAGATAATCAAGTTTTGTATGAAGCAGAGAAGTTTGTACAAGTGCATGTGCAAAATGAACATACGTCTATGTTTGATTATTTATTAAACCTTGATAAGAAGTATACGGGTTTAACTGATTTGCAAAAGAAAATGGTTCAGTTTTTCCATATGGGGCTGAATGATAAAGAGATTGTAAAAGAGATGGATGGCGGAAGTACTTCAACTATCCGCAATCATCGGTTTACGCTTCGAGAGAAAATGAAGCAAGCGAAAGTGTTTTTAGCGTTAATGGAACTGTCAGAAGAAAAATCAAAAGTACAAACAAAATTTGTACCCATTCATAGAACAGCAACGATGGTAGATGACCGTTACAATATTACAGAAGAAGAAAATGATGAAGTATTAAAAACGCATTTTACAGAAGGATTAGATGGACCACTGTCTAAATTTCCAAAAAAGCAAAAGCGTAAGTTAATTATATTACGCCATTTAGTAACGAAGTTTGATAGTAATAAAAAGTACACTGAAAAAGAAGTAAATACTATCATAGAAAGTGTATACCCGGATTTTGTAACTTTAAGAAGATATTTAATCGAATATGGTTTTTTAGATAGAACAGCTGATGGAAGTCAATATTGGGTGAAGTTATAATATACGGAGAAGAAAATGAATAGAAGCATATCGTTATAACAACTATACAAAGAGATAGAAGTTGAAAAAAGATTTTTAATAAAAGGAGAAATGAAATTTGAAACCATCTACAGATAGCAATAAAGAAGGTGCGGAGTCACATAAGTTAGAAAGTGAGAGTAAACCGATTTGGAAATCGATGTCCATGTTTTTAGTACCGTTACTATTAAGTAATGTATTACAATCGATTGGACAATTATTCGGTATGGTAGTAGTAGGAAGATGGCTTGGAGTTAATGATTTGGCGGCCATATCAGCATTCTTTCCGCTATTTTTCTTACTCGTTTCATTTGTAATTGGTATTGGTTCAGGTAGTTCTATTTTAATAGGCCAGGCGTTTGGTGCTAAAAACGAAGATCGTTTAAAGGCGATTGTTGGTACGACGTTGACATTTACTTTTATTATTGGAGTTGTGTTGGCGATAGTAGGTAGTATTTTTGCGATGGATATTATGCGCCTTATGGGAACGCCAGAAAATATTATTGAAATAAGTGTACATTATGCACGGATATTATTTATATCGATGCCAGTATTATTTTTATATTTCGCATACACAACATTTATGAGAGGTACAGGAGATTCTAAAACGCCATTTTACTTTTTAATTGTGAGTACAGCACTAAATATGATCTTATTACCAGTTCTTATTTTTGGATGGTTAGGAGCTCCGAAATTAGATGTGTATGGAGCAGCCTATGCTTCTGTTATATCTACAGTTATTACTTTTATTGTCATGTTAGTGTATTTAAAGAAGAAAAATCACCCACTACAATTAGATAGTACGGTAAGGAAATACCTTCGAATGGATGGGGAGTTATTAAAGCTATTGCTACGACTCGGTATTCCAGCAAGTATTAATATGATATTAGTTTCATTATCTGAAATTGCGGTAATCGCGTTTGTAAATCGTTATGGTTCGGATGCAACAGCAGCATATGGCGTCGTGAATCAAGTTGCAAGTTATGTACAAATGCCAGCAGTTAGCCTTGGTATTACAGTTTCCATTTTTGCGGCACAATCAATTGGGGCGAATCAATTTGATCGATTGCAGAAAGTTGTGAAGGCCGGAATTATTATGAACTACGTCATCGGTGGTGTACTAATATCTCTTATTTACTTATTCTCAAGGGACATTCTATCACTATTTTTAACGAGTCAAACTACAATTGAAATTGCTCATAGCCTAGTTATGATTACATTATGGAGTTATTTAATCTTCGGTCATGCGCAAATTATTAGTGCGACAATGCGAGCAAGTGGTACAGTATTATGGCCAACTGTTATCGGTGTTGTATCAATATGGCTTGTTGAAGTACCTGTAGCGTATTACCTTTCTTACCATACAAGTCTTGGCATAGAAGGAATATGGATTGGGTACCCAGCAGCGTTTATTGTCAGCTTAATACTACAATATGCATATTATAAGCTTTCATGGCAGAAGAAACGAATTACACGATTAGTGAGTTAAATATTGAAAATGTCCCTAGTTATTTTACTTAGGGACATTTTTTGTAAAGGTATGTTTATAAATAGCTTTTTAAAGTAATATCAAAATGTTGTCTAATGAGTGTGTTATCACTCATATAAAACTCCCACGCTTTTTCTGGTTCACCGACAATTTCAAAAGATTCTTCTGTAATATATAAAGCGCAATTATCCTCTAGTGCAATTCCTTCTATATTACCTTGATGATTTTGTAAAAAGGAATGGAAGGCGTTCATTCTATTTAATTGATTATAATGTGGACAAAACCTTTTGTTCACAATCCCCCAGCCGTTGCTCTCTATATAACCAGAACCTTCATAATCTGATCGGATGCTAGAGGTGAACCAACACATAGCACCAGCGCTGTACCCGGCAATGAGAGTTCCTTGCTGCAAAGCAAATAATAATTTTTCATCTAGTTTAAGTTCTTTCCATTGTGTAAGCATGTGAATATAGTTCCCGCCACCGAGATAAATCAAATCAGCTGATTGAATCATTTCGTCTATTTCATATTTAGAAGGTGAATCGGTTATAGTACGTAAAATTTGTACTTCACAGTGTAATTGTTTTTCGAACGTGTCTAAAAATAATGTTATATAACTTTCATCATCATGACTAGCTGTTGGAATGAATAATACTTTTGGATACTGTTTATTTGTTAATTCTATAAGTCGCTCATTAATAGGCAAGTGATTTGAATCTTGTAAATCACCGCCACCAATGACAGCTAATTTCATAGTAAAGCACCACCTAATCATTTTTGTTATATAAAAATTCGATAGAAGTGAGTTACATTCCTTCTGTGATGTAATGATTAAGTAGAAAATATAGTTTAAATATATCGGAATAGTAAAGGGGGGGGATAGCTATATAGAAAAATGAATTAGAAACAGTTTATCCCGCTATTTGCTGGGGAGTAAGACCCTCAACTCAAAATTCAGTGAAAGCAAAGAAGTTAGACGTGGGATCAACAACCCCCAATGATTAAAGTTTCATTTTATCGATATATAACACTTCATACTATTGTTTCAAAATATGGAAACAATATGTTTAAATGGATATAAAGAAGCATGAATTCATATTGAATGAGTGCTTATTCTTTAAAAAGGAATCGGAAATAATAGAGATTTTATAAATGTGTTTTTACTTTTCATAGGAACTTGTATTACAATATGGTAAAATTATTTCAATATATTTATTTAATATAAAAATACAAAGAGGGAGCGTGAAAAAAGTGGATTTTCGATTTGAATTTACAACAAAGATGAAAGAATACTTAGATGATGAGAAGGATGAAAAAATAATAAAAGATGGACATAGAGATATCATTTTTCAGTATTTATACCCATTAGAGAGTGAAATTGGCATTTATAAAAATCCTAACTTTACTTTTTTGGCATCAGGAAGACGCTCGCATATCGTATTAGAAAATATTGAATTTAAAACAGAGGTAAATGTAAAAAGTAACATTATTGAAATTACAAAAATAGTGGATAATGTCGTTATTCCGTTAGATACTATCGTAGCGAAAGATCGGGAATTATTCGCACTTGGGCGTAATGAGAAGTTTAGTGTACAAATATTAGAGCAGTATCTCTTTGATACATTTGGAGAAAAATTAGGTTTAAAATGAATGGAATGGCCTATGTATTTATAGGTAGTGAATTTTAGTGTATCTCATTCGCATTTGACCTTTCATTTAATTTATACTACAATTCGTAGTGTGAAAGGAGCTATACTATGTTTACTCAAAACTATAAGTTAAATGAGCAAGGGTTAAATCATTTCTTTGGACCGCTTGAAGCGAAAATTATGGAGATTGTTTGGTCTAACGAAGGTATTACGATTAAAGAAGTGCAGCAGAAATTAAGTGAAGAATCACCTGTGAATTTTAACACTGTTATGACAGTTATGAACAGGTTAGTAGAGAAATTACACTTAGAAAAGCAGACTGTGAAAAGAAGTGGCATATATCGTGCTGTACAAACAAAAGAAGAGTTCTTATCCAATCAAACGAAGAAAATGACACAGGAATTGATGGGGGAATTTGGAGATTTAGTTGTAAATCATATGCTAGATGAGTTAGAGCAGGTTGATCCGACTTTAATAAAAAAGTTAGAAGATAAATTGAGTCAGTTAAAAAAAGAGGATTCATGAAATGAAATGGCAAATGCGTAAAATCGTATTGTTAGCAGTAATTGTTAGTACCCTCTTTTTCAGTATGTTAGTGTATTATGTTACATATCCATTTCTGTTTCAAAATAAGATGCTCTTTCTTTCAAATTTTTGCTTATTCCAGTTAGAAAAACATATGAAAGAATTATCGCTCATTCGTATTATAATCGCTGGATTATTATTACTTACTGTATTAATCGTGTGCAAAAGAATTTGGCGACAATTTTTCTATAGTAAAAAATTACAAAAAGTACTTATCCCTTTCATCCGAAAAGGAAAACAAATATATATATTGCCGACTACGGAAGTTGCGGCATTTACAATTGGGCTATTTCGTCCGAAAGTTGTCATGTCAGAAGGGATGCTTCAAACATTTTCAGATGAAGAAATGGATGCAATTATTTTCCATGAAGAATATCATCAAAATAATCGTGATCCTTTAAAATTATTTTGTTTTACACTATTAGCAGAAGGAATGATGTACATACCGATATTAAAAGGGCTGTTACAGCGGTATCACACTTATCAGGAGCTAGCTGCTGATAAATATGCAATACAAAAAATGGAATCTTCATTTGAGTTAGGTAGCGCGTTATTAAAATTAATTAAAATAAAGACAATGGAAAATCGATGTGTTACAGCTTCATTTGCAAAAACAGCAATAAATTTACGAATCGAGCAAGTGTTAAATGAAAAGGTTGTTAAGCTTACTATTCCGTTACATACGAATTCAGTATATGTAACAGCAGGTTTATTCTGTATGTCGGTTGTACTTATTGTCGGAGAGTGCATATAGCCTCTTTTTTTTAAGAATCAGCACTACTTGTTGTAGTGTTTAGGGGGAATAAAATGAATGCAGCAGATTTAACAATTTGGCTTGTGGCTGGGGCGGGAGTATTGTCATTTATATCACCGTGCTCTTTACCGCTATATCCATCTTATTTATCTTATATTACAGGTGTGTCTATTCAAGATTTAAAAGAAAATCGTGGGATTATGCAAAAATCAGCGATTATACATACCGTATTTTTTATGATCGGTTTTTCGGTTATATTTTATGCGTTAGGCTTATCGGTAAGTTGGATTGGAATAACATTTTCATCTAATCAAAAATTGATTCAACAAATTGGTGGGATTTTTATTGTTTTAATGGGGCTGTTTATGACAGGATTGTTTCAGCCGAAGTGGCTTATGGCGGAGAAAAAAGTGCAGTATAGAAGTAAATCGACTGGATATATTCGCTCGATTATAGTCGGTATGACATATGCAGCTGGTTGGACGCCATGTGTTGGACCGATATTTTCAGCTGTACTCATGCTTGGTGCAACGAATCCTGAAGGGGCACTTCTTTATATTACAGCGTATACGCTTGGGTTTGCGGTTCCATTTTTCGTGATGGCATTCTTTATTGGGAAGATAAAATGGATCGTTACATATGCCAATGTCATGATGAAAATTGGCGGTGGAATGATGATTATAACAGGTATTTTATTGTACACAAATCAAATGACTAAGATTACAGCATTCTTTATTCGTCTGTTTGGTGGATTTACAGGCTTTTAATAATGAGGAGGAAGAAATGTGAAAAAATTAATTGCGATTATACTAGCCGGAGCACTAATTTGGGCCGGAGTTAATTTTTATAATTCAAAGAAAGAAGAAAAAGAAAGAAAAGCAAAACAAGCGGAGTTACAAGAAACAGAAGTATTACCACAAGTAGGGTTTAAAGCACCGGACATAACATTAAAAGGATTAGACGGGAAGCTGCATTCGTTAAATGATGCAAAAGGAAAACCATATCTTATTAATTTTTGGGCATCGTGGTGTGGTCCATGTGAAATGGAGGCACCTGACTTAGTTCGTATGTATGATAAATATAAAAAGGATGTTGAAATCTTTGCGGTAAATGCAACAATCGGAGATCCAGTGCAAGAAGCGAGCGCTTTTGCAGATCGTCACGGATTTAAGTTTCCTGTTTTACTAGATATGGACGGAGTAGCCGGATTAGATTATAAAGTATTTTCTTTACCAACGACATTTTTTGTTAATAAAGATGGAATTATCGTAGAGCAAGTACGAGGCGTACTACCTCCGGATCAATTAGAAGAGAAGTTTAAGAAATTAATTGAGAGTTAAGAGAGGATTTTGTATTGATGGAGTGGATCGTGAGGTTACAACCCGTATCTCTTATAATGGGAAGTCTATTTGGATTTATGTTGATGAAACGAAAGATGAAGAGTGAAAGTGTACCATATGAAAAAATGATGGATGCAGTAACAAATGCTTTTCTTATCATCATATTTGTATGGAAATTTGCACCGGCAATTTTAAATCCAGTATGGGCTATTAGGTCGCCACTGCAAGCATTATTAGCTATAGGAAGTATGAAACACATTGTAGTAGGATGCATAATTGCAAGTGTATACATTGTTTGGAGAAGTAAAAAGGAGAGATTTTCGCTTCGTATTTTACTTGATACATTGCCTTATGGCCTATGTATGAGTATTATTTTTTATTTCTTATTCCACCAAGAAGTAGGTGTACCAACGACATTACCTTGGGGTGTGAAAATATATGAATCTAAATTTTTATATCATCCTATATTCGTATACGAGATCATTCTGGCTCTTTGTATAGTGGGTTTGTTATGGATGAAAAATGAAAGGCTCGGAAATGGAAAGAATATAAGTGTTTTTCTAATTATTGAGGGGTTTGCTCATATTATTATTTCACTTGTTAGTGAACAGAATTCGGTTCTATTTGGTTTATCGATGCAGCAAATACTAAGTTTTTGTGTTATGAGTTTAGGGATTTTAATCGTGCCGAAAAAATAAAAATAGCCATGTACGGAATGCATCCGTATGTGGCTATTTTTATTATCTATATTAAAAAATCGGCGGAGTAACAGAAAATAAAACAATGGCATTTTTCTCGAATTGATTTACCCATTTATGTTTTAAATAAGCAGGTATTTTTACGCTATCACCCGTTTCTAATATGTATTCTTCTGCATTTAAATGTAATGTGATTTGCCCTTCTAATACAAATGCTAATTCTTCACCTTTATGTTCTAATACATTTTCTGATGAAGCTGTATTTGGCGGGACAGTCATAATCGCTGTTGCTAAATTTCCTGTGAAATCGGGTGATAGCATTTCATATGATAAATTATCGATAATCATTTTTTTTCGTTTATGGGAACGTACAATTAAATCGTCTGTATTTGTATCTTCAAGTAAAAAGCTAAATGTTGGAACATCAAGAGCTTTAGCGAGTACTTTTAATGTTTGGATAGAAGGGTTAGCAGATCCGCGTTCAATTTGACTTAACATAGATGGCGTAATACCGGCCATCTTTGCTAGTTCTTTACTCGTTAAACCTTTTTCTTTTCTTTGTTTTTCAATTTTTTTACCAATATCTATATTTTCCATAATGAAAATCTCCTTACTAATTATTAAATTATATTTAAATAAATTAAATTAAAATTAACTAAAGTGAATGATTTATGTTAAACTATATTAAAATTAATTTAATTATAATTTATTAAATCGTAAGCTACAAGGTGATGAGGAGGAAGAGAAATGAAGGGAATAGAGAAATTAAAAGAGGAATATCCACTCTTAAATAAATTAATCGCAACAGAAGAAGTGTTTTGGGTGAATCCGAACATGGAAAAGTATGAAACGGCGATAAAAGATTCGCCACTGAATGAAGAGAATGTAAAAGATGCGGAGAAGAGGTTAAATCGTTTTGCACCATATATTGCGAAAGTTTTTCCTGAAACGAAAGAGACGAACGGTATAATTGAATCACCTTTAGTGAAAATTCCTTCAATGAAACAAGCTGTAGAGAAACATTACGAGCAACCTATTTTAGGGGAATTATTATTAAAATGTGATAGTCATCTTCCGATATCAGGGTCAATTAAAGCTAGGGGCGGGATTTATGAAGTGTTGAAACATGCTGAACAATTAGCTTTGCAGCATGGTATGTTAACAGAAGAAGATAATTATGCCATTTTAGATAGTGATACATGTAGAGAGTTTTTTGCTACTTATTCTATCGCTGTAGGTTCGACAGGAAACTTAGGATTAAGCATTGGGATCATGAGTGCGAAGTTAGGTTTTAACGTAACAGTTCATATGTCAGCAGATGCGAAACAATGGAAAAAAGATTTATTAAGAAGCAAAGGTGTAAATGTTATTGAATATGAAGCTGATTATAGTAAAGCTGTAGAAGAAGGAAGAAGGCAAGCAGATGCAGATCCTAGCTGTTATTTTGTAGATGATGAAAACTCACATGATTTATTTTTAGGATACGCAGTAGCAGCATCTCGTTTACAAAAACAATTAGAAGAGTTAGAGATTGTAGTGGATGAAGAACATCCTTTATTCGTTTATCTACCATGCGGAGTAGGGGGCGGACCTGGCGGAGTCGCATTTGGTTTAAAGTTATTATATAAAGACAACGTCCATTGTTTCTTTGCAGAGCCAACACATTCACCATGTATGTTACTCGGTTTAATGACAGGACTTCATGATAAAATTGCCGTTCAAGATATCGGGATTGATAATGTAACAGACGCGGATGGACTAGCGGTAGGAAGACCGTCTGGATTTGTTGGTAAAACGATGGAACCATTTTTGAGTGGAAATTACACAGTAAGTGATGAAGAGTTGTATAGATTGTTGAAAGAACTAGCTGATACGGAAAAGATTTATTTAGAGCCTTCTGCGTTAGCGGGTATGATAGGGCCAGTGAAAGTATGTAAAGAAGATGCGTATTTACAAAAGCAACAGTTAATAGAGAAGGTGCAGAAAGGCACTCATATTGTGTGGGGAACGGGTGGTAGTATGGTTCCGGAGGATGTGATGAATGGGTATTATAAGAAAGGTTTAGAATGAATAATATAAGGAAAATGAGGCTAGCTGTAGCCTCATTTTTTCATGTACATAAAAATCTTTGTTATTTTCACAATAGTTCTTTATAGTATATATAAAGGATAACTAATATAGAATATTCTCATTAATATTTCTACAGTTTTAAACTATATACATATAAAGGTAATAGGATTATATTGGCAATGAAAGAGAAAATAATAGATAGATGGAAGGGGATGTTATTATGTTTAAAAAATTAGCACTTGGTATTTCATCGTTAGCAATAACTGCTTTTGTTGGATTAGGAATGGCAACAGAAGCTTCTGCTGGACCTGCAGCACCACTTACTTCACTAAATGTCGTACAAGTAGAGTCTGAGCAGGGCGGAGTAGAAACGATTAATCCAAACAGTTTTAGCACAACACGTGACCATGGGGGAAAATACTTATATATTACTACGAAGGAAATGGGATATGGTCAAAATCCATTTGCGAAAATGAATGGTTTTAATGTGAAAAGTATTGGATCCACTATAATTGGCGGAAAACCAATCGTTGGTTGGTATTATAAGTGGGATGCCTCAGGACATCAGCAGGGAACATTTGAATATCAAAAAACATCTATTAACGCTCCATTTAATACAATGCGAACATCAATCTATATCAAATAAATATTTTAAAAAGTTATAGGGATATATCATACAAAATTTCGTTCATAAAATTGAATTCATTTATAGCAAATATAAGAGTCTTCCTTAATAGGAGGGCTCTTACTTTAGTGGGGAAAATGTCTAAATAGATTAATGTAATTGAAAGAAGCAGAATACATACTAGTATTTAATTTTCGTCCCCTTTAATTGATTGATGTGGACTGTACCTCCCTTTCTTATATAATTGTTTTATAGTACAATTTCTTTTAGATGGTACGTTTTATTTCAAAAATAAGATCGTTTATTATGATTGTTAAAGGATGAGTCGGTATGACAAAAGAAAAACAACCATATGGTACAGTTTTAATAAAAGCTGCAAAAATCTTAGATTTTTTATCTGAAAGCAAAAAACCACAGCCTTTAAATGTGATAGCTCAGGAAACAGGAATGACAAGTTCAACAACATTAAAGATATTAGAAACGTTAGTTATAATAGGTTATGCAAAAAAATATCCTGAAACTAAAAGATTTGGTTTAGGAACCTCTTTAATTTACTATGCAAATCAGTATCTTGCGAATTTAGATATTACTAAAATTACATTTCCATATTTGCAAAAATTACAAAGTAATTTAGATGAAACGGTTCATTTAGGAATATTAGAAGAAGATAAAATTTTTTATATTAATAAATTAGAGCCAGAGAGACCGATAATTCGTATGAGTTCACGAATTGGAATGAGTATTCCTTTGTATTGTTCGGCAATGGGGAAGGCTGTGCTTGCAGAGTTCTCTCAACAAGATTTAGAAAGTTATTTAACAAGGGTAGAATTAAATCCAGTTAATGAAAATACTATAATTGATCCTCATGTTTTAAAGGAAACTTTAAAAGAGATAAAGCAAATTGGTTTTGCAATTGATGATGCTGAATATGAAGAAGAAGTATATTGTATAGGAGTTTCGTTAACTTTAAATGGACAAACATATGGTGCATTTAGTGTGAGTATGCCTAAGTATCGTGTTACAGAGGACCTGAAGAAAAAAATGATTCAGTTGATACTAGAAACTAAACAAAATATTCTCAATGAACTTAAACAATTGCATGTGTTCATATAGAAATTCATTTTAAGGAGCTTTAATGGTGATTTTTCACTGTTAGAGCTCTTTTTTATTTATAGGAGCAAAAAGAATGGGAACTGGCTTGTAAATTTAGTAAGAACTACAGCTGAATAACGGATTACTATATTAGAAAAATATTTAATAATGTTCAAAAAATTTTCATTAAATATAAAAAAAAATCTTGTAATCTTTTTAAATAATTCATATAATTTATTTGTAAATTTCTTTTCAGGAAAACTAATTTCCAAATAAGAAATTTGGAGCTTGAGCTCTAAAAAATGGAGGCACTTTATGAAAAGGGTTACTGTATTAAATAAACTGAAAAAGAGTGGTGTGATTGCTGTTTTGAGAGCGCATACAAAAGATGAGGCTCTTAAAGTTACTGAGGCAGTCATTAATGGAGGGATTACTGGTATTGAAGTAACCTTTTCGGTACCACAAGCTGAAGAGGTCGTTCGTAAAATAAGGGAACTACATAGTGATTGTGAAGAGTTGGTGATTGGTGCAGGGACTGTTCTTGATGCGATAACGGCACGTATGGCTATTTTGGCTGGAGCTGAGTATATTGTCAGTCCAGCATTTGATAAAGAAACAGCAGAGATTTGTAATCTTTATCAAGTTCCATATTTACCTGGATGTATGACAATTACGGAAATAAGTACAGCATTAAAAGCGGGAGTCGACATTGTGAAATTATTTCCAGGAAGTTCGTATAATCCAAGCTTTATAAATGCAGTGAAGGGTCCCCTGCCACAAGTTAATATTATGCCTACTGGTGGGATAAATATTGAGAATATGCATCAATGGTTTGAACGTGGATGTGTAGCTATAGGTGTGGGAGGAGATTTACTAGCTCCTGCTCAAAATGGGGATTATGCTAAAGTCTCAGAACTTGCAAGAGAGTATGTGGATAAGTTAGCAGAGATCAGAAAGGGTGCCTAATTATGGGGCGAATTTTAACGCTAGGTGAGATTATGCTTCGTTTATCCACTAATGAAGGAACTAGAATAACTGAAGCTAATTCTTTTAAAGCGCATTATGGTGGTAGCGAAGCTAATGTAGCAATTAATTTAGCGAATTTTAACCACCAAGTTTCTTTTGCTAGTAAGGTACCTTCAAATTTATTAGGTAAAGCTGTTCAACAGCATTTACAAAATTATGGGGTGGATACCAGTAGTTTATTGAAAGGTGGTTTACGTTTAGGAACGTACTATCTGGAAAGGGGTACAGGTAAAAGGGCTTCATTGGTTTTGTATGACCGAACATATTCTAGTTTTGCACAGATGAAAAATGTGGAGTGGAATATAGATGATTTATTCAAAAATGTATCATTATTTCATGTTTCGGGAATTAGCCTTGCTTTATCAGATTCAATGACTGATCTCATTCTAGGATTAATCAAAGAGGCCAAAAGGCGTCAAATTAAGGTGAGTTTTGATATCAATTATCGATCTAATTTATGGAACTATGAACGCGCATCGAAAACACTGAATAAAATTTTACCTTATGTAGATTACTGTTCTGCAGGGAAAAAGGATGCTCTCTATTTAATAGGGATTCCTGAAAATAAGACGCAACAATCAGATTTAGAATATTATTATAAACAAATGCATAACAAGTATCCTAATATTGAAGTCTTTTACTCAACATTAAGGGATGTTCATTCTGCTAGTTCGAATGATCTTCAGGGAACATTATGGAAAAATCATTGTTTGTATACCTCGAAGGTGTATCACATTAATCCTATTGTGGATCGTGTTGGTGGAGGAGATGCTTTTGTTGCTGGAATTTTACACGGATTATTGGAAGAAAAGGATCCGGATTACACAGTTTCATTTGCTACCGCAGCATCTAGTTTAAAGCATACGATTCATGGTGATTGTAATCAGTTTTCTATCTTGGAAGTAGAAGAGTTTATGAGAAACGAGTCAGGAAATATTGTTAGATAAAATACTAAAAAATGATAGGAGAATGTATATTATGGAAACACGTTATACACATAGTCCAATGGATATTCGTCATTATTCTACAGATCAACTAAGACAGGAATTTTTAGTAGAGCGAAACTTTGCACCGGGAGAAGTTATTCTTACATATACACATAATGATCGAATGATTTTTGGGGGAGTAACACCAACTGAAGAACCTTTGAGTATCGAGTTGTCTACTGAATTGGGAGTTTCTTATTTTTTAGAACGTCGTGAATTAGGTGTTATAAATATTGGTGGACCAGGATCTATCATCATTGATGGTACAGAAGAAAGTATGAAAAAACAAGATGGGTACTATATTGGAAAAGAAACAAGGGAAGTAGTCTTTAAGTCAGATGATCAGTCAAATCCTGCAAAATTCTATTGTGTTTCAGTACCTGCACATCATAAATATCGAAATGTACGTATAAGCATTGATGAAATAAAACCTATGGAAACAGGGGACTCTGCAACATTAAATAAGCGTAAAATCTATCAATATATTCATCCGAATGTTTGTGAAAGTTGTCAACTACAGATGGGGTATACCATTTTAGAACCAGGAAGCAGTTGGAATACAATGCCTTGCCATACCCATGAGCGACGCATGGAAACTTACTTGTATTTTGATATGAAACCGGATACACGAGTATTCCATTTTATGGGTAAACCTGATGAAACTAAACATTTAGTAATGAAAAATGAACAGGCGACAATTTCTCCAAGTTGGTCAATTCACTCTGGTGTTGGTACAAGTGATTATACATTTATTTGGGCAATGTGTGGAGAAAACATTACGTATAGTGATATGGACATGGTCGAGATGAATCAGTTGAAATAGTAGGATTGATACAATTAAAGGAGGACTAGAACATGAACTTAAATGAATTTTCAATGGATTTCTTTAGTTTAAAAGGGAAGGTAGCTATTGTTACTGGAGGAAATACAGGATTAGGTCAAGGATATGCAGTAGCATTAGCGAAAGCTGGGGCAGATCTATATATTGCAGCATCTGGTGACAATTGGGATGAAACTCGTCAATTGATTGAGGAATGTGGACAACGAGTTGAATTCATTCAGGTAGATTTAACCCAAGATGATGCAGCAGAAAAAGTGGTGCAAGGTTGTTTAGACAATTTCGGGAAAATTGATATTTTAATTAATAATGCAGGTACAATTCGTCGTGCACCATTGCTTGAATACAAGAAGGAAGATTGGAATGCCGTGATGAGCATTAACTTGAATACTGTTTATTTACTCAGTCAAGCAGTAGCTCGTGTCATGGCAGAGCAAAAGAGTGGGAAAATCATTAATATTGCTTCTATGTTGTCTTTCCAGGGAGGAAAATTTGTACCGCCTTATACTGCCAGCAAACATGGGGTGGCAGGATTAACGAAAGCATTTGCTAACGAATTAAGTAAATATAATATTCAAGTAAATGCAATTGCTCCTGGCTATATAGCAACAGCTAATACTGCCCCAATTCGTGCGGATGAACAACGGAATAAAGAAATTTTAGATCGTATCCCAGCTGAAAGATGGGGAGTACCATTCGATTTAATGGGTACGGCTGTATTTTTATCAAGTAAAGCGTCAGATTATGTAACAGGCCATATTCTAGCTGTTGATGGTGGATGGTTAGTGCGTTAAGTAGTTTTAAGCTCTATAGCAAATATTTTTTGGGCGATTCAAGAACATTTTGGTTGTTAGAAACATCTGAACATAAGTTGTGAACCTTTTTGAAAGGGCATACATTATGTTGGGTAGAGCCGGTAAATTGAATATATTGATGAGTATAAGGGCTAGAATTACTTTATCACGAGTGTTGAATTTGAAAAAATACTAGTTGATTAGAAGGGAAGTTATTTATGGATATACTGATTCTTTCACATGCTGGTGTTGCAAGTGGGTTGAAGAAAGCTGCACAAATGATTTTAGGGGAACAAAAAAACTTACACGCTCTAGAATTAACTGAAGAGAATGGAATTACTTATTTTAGTAATCAACTACAAGAATTCTTAGGGAAATGGAGTGGAAATGAGTCAAATAAGTTGCTTATTTTTGCCGATCTTAAAGGAGGAACTCCCTTTAATCAAGCTGTATTTTGGACATCAAAATTAAAGTTGAATCAGCGTATTAGTATTATCAGTGGTGTAAATTTACCAATTGTAATAGAAGCAATATATTGTAATCAAGAAAAATCATTAGAAGAGTTGTCAAAAGATTTAATAGAAGGTGCGAAAAATGGAATTGATATACCAGAAATGGAGATTGATAGTGTAAATGTTTTAGATGAATAGAGAGGAGAATAGCCAATGGTAAGCGTTGAATGGTGGCAAATTGTTTTAATAACGCTATATTCTGGATTCGCTATTTATGATGGAAACAATACAACGTTTGGTTTTGTAAAGCCAACAATGGCAGGATTTTTCGCAGGGCTAATTTTAGGGGACATTCAAACGGGTTTAATTGTAGGGGGAACTTTAAACTTATTGGTTTTAGGTGTTGGTAACTTTGGAGGAGCCTCTATACCAGATTATATGACAGGCGCTTTATTGGGAACAGCTTTTACAGTTATGAGTGGGCAAGATGCTAAATTTGGAGCGACACTGGCAATTCCAATTGGGCTACTAATGGTGCAATTAGATGTTCTGGCTCGTTTTACGAATACTTTTTTCCAGCATAAAGCTGAAAAATTAGTAGCGAAAGGCAAATTTAAAAAGGCATCCTATATGAATCTATGGGGAATTGTCCCAACTTCCTTATCAAGAATGATACCTGTGTTTCTAGCTTTAGTGTTTGGTGCCAAATTTGTCCAAGCAATTGTAGATAATATTCCAAAGTGGCTTATGGGTGGTTTGCAAGTAGCTGGGGGATTGCTTCCTGCATTAGGTATTGCAATTCTATTGAAATACTTACCTATAAAACAAAATATCGCCTTTTTGATTATTGGTTTCTTCTTAGCGGCTTATTTAAAAGTACCTGTATTAGGTGTAGCTTTAATCGGGTTAGCAATGGCAATAATTTATTTCCAAACCTTTATGAAAGATAGCGATTATGCGACTGATGATGGAGGAATGGGAGATGAGTAAAAATATAGTAGATAAAGATTTAAACAAGGTATTTTGGCGTTGGTATTTCTTCGGTCAAACAGGATGGAACTATGAAAAAATGCAAGGCTTAGGCTATTACTATAGCATTTATCCATTGCTAGAAAGCATATATAGTGAGGAAGAAGAAAGAAAAAGAGCAGCAATAAATCAATTGCAGTTTTTTAACACGAATAATTCTACAGCTCCCGTTATTCTAGGCCTAGATGTAGCCCTAGAAAAAGAGAAGGGGATTGAATCTATTGATACAGTAGCGTCACTTAAAACTGGATTAATGGGACCGCTAGCAGGAATTGGTGATACCTTATTCTTTGTAATCCCAACCACTATTGTTGGCTCCATTGCGTCTTATTTAGCACTAGAGGGAAATCCAATTGCTCTGATTTTATGGATCTTATTTGGATGTGTCAGATTGGGATTTATGAGATTCTTTGTATGGACAGGTTATAAAGAAGGAGCAAAACTTGTTGGTGAGTTAGGAAATCGTTTGAAAAAAATAACTCAATCAGCAAATATACTGGGAATCACCGTTGTAGGAGCATTGATTCCTTCAGTAGTTAAGGCCACTTTTGGTTATGAGTTTACCAAAGGTGAAGTTACTTTAAAGTTACAGGATCTTGCTAATCAAATTATGCCTGGTTTAGCACCAGCCCTTGTAGTCTTTTTAACATATTGGTTATTAGGTAGAAAGAAAATGAATTCTACTCGTGTTATCTTTTTATTGATTTTTATAGGAATTATTGCTTATAATTTAAAAATTTTCGTTTAAGGGGAGTGTTTAGTAATGGAAGGAATCGTACATATTAGAGTTGATGATAGACTTATTCATGGGCAAGTTGCAACAAGATGGGCAACAGGTTTAAGAGTAAATCGTATTATGATTATCGATGATAAAGTTGCAGTTAATGATGATGAGAAATCAATTTTAAGAATGGCGGCACCAGCTGGTGTTAATACGTCCATTTTAACCTTTGAAAAAGGCCTTAATAATGTGAAAAATGGGAATTATAAAGGGCAAAGAGTGTTATTAATTGTGAAGACTCCTGAAATTTTAGTGCAATTAATGAATGGTGGATTAGCGTTAAAAGAGGTAAATGTTGGTAATATGTCTAGTCGTCCAGGAACAACTCAGATTAAAAAATCAATTAGTATGACTGAGAATGAAAAAGTAGCTGTGCAACAGTTATTAAGCCAAGGTGTAAAAGTTACTGCACAGATGGTTCCAGAAGAATCTGATGCAAGTATTGAAGGATTTTTAAATTGAATAATAAGTAAGGGTAAATAAAAACTAAAAACATCACTCGTTTTATGAAAAATGAGTGATGTTTTCACATAGTGAGGTTAAAAGGATAAGAGAGTTTAGATGTAAAGATGGAATTGTTGGGGAGGAGACTAACATGTCTATACTATCGAAAAATATAGAGCTATTTAAAGCAAAAGGAAAGGCATTAGATCGAAATAGTATAAAAGCAGAATTAGATTGGATATGTGAAAAGCTAGAAAAGAACATAGAGCGCTTTGAGGCAAGCTATCCATCTGCCTGTGCAACAAATGGAAAATATAGAATAAAAGGAAATGATGATTGGACGAATGGATTTTGGACAGGGATGTTATGGATTGCCTATGAATATTCGAAAAAAGATATTTTTAAATCAATAGCACTAAAAAACATTGAAAGTTTTAAAGATAGACTAGATAAGAATTATGTTGTAGATCATCATGACCTAGGATTTTTATATAGTTTATCAGTTGTTGCTGGTTATAAGGTGACATTAGATGAATCTTTTACCCCAATTATTATTCAAGCTGCCGATAAGCTAATAAGTCGTTTTCATGACAAAGGGAATTTTATTCAGGCTTGGGGAAATCTTAATGATCCTGATGAGTACCGTTTGATTATTGACTCATTATTAAACCTACCTTTATTGTTTATGGCAACGAAATTGACAGGTGATCAATGTTATAAACATATAGCAGAACAACATTTTCAACAAGTAACGAAAACGATTATAAGGGAAGATGCATCCACATATCATACATTTTATTTTGATCCTGTTACAGGAGAAGCTTCATATGGCGCTACTCACCAAGGTTATACTAATTCGTCTTGTTGGGCGCGTGGGCAAGCATGGGCCATTTTAGGTTTACCTATGGGGTTTAATTATATGCTTAATCATGTTGACCAAAAACAATATGAAGACATTACAAATTATTTTATTAGTAAATTATCGAATGGTTTGGTTCCATATTGGGATCTTACATTTACAGATGAAGATAATCAGCCGTTGGATAGTTCTGCAATGGCAATTGCCGCATGTGGTTTACTCGAAGCTCAAGCAAGTAATATGTATGAGGAATCTGCATCCATTGCTCGTGGAATGATTCAAGTACTTAGGGAACAGTGCACGATAAAAAATGATGAGGGTAATGAAGGGATTTTACTACATGGTGTTTATGCATACACAGAAGGAAAAGGAATTGATGAACCTAATTTATGGGGCGATTATTTTTACTTAGAAGCATTGTATCGTATGTTTAATCCAACGTGGGCAACATATTGGTAGGTATAAATGAAAATACAGTTATTAAGGTATCATGATTTGAAATACTGGAGGATAAACTATGAAATCATTTGAAATTGGGAAAGATTTTATGCTAGATGGTGAGCCTATAAAGATTATATCAGGTGCTCTTCACTATTTCAGAATTGTTCCAGAATACTGGGATCATAGTCTTTATAACTTGAAGGCACTAGGATGTAATACAGTAGAGACGTATGTTCCGTGGAATATGCATGAACCAAAAGAAGGGGTATTTAATTTTGAAGGTATAGCAGATCTTGTGAAATATGTACAATTGGCTCAAAAATATGGATTAATGGTTATTTTACGTCCTACTCCTTATATTTGTGCAGAATGGGAGTTTGGTGGATTACCTGCTTGGTTACTAAAGTATAAAGATATAAGGGTTCGAAGTAATACGAACTTGTTCCTAAATAAAGTGGAAAACTTTTATAAAGTTCTCTTACCAATGGTAACCCCATTACAAGTAGAGAATGGTGGACCAATTATTATGATGCAAGTAGAAAATGAATATGGTTCATTTGGAAATGACAAAGAGTATGTAGGAAGTATAAAAAAATTAATGAGAGATTTAGGCGTTACGGTTCCACTTTTTACTTCAGATGGTGCATGGCAAGAGGCTTTAGAATCAGGGAGCCTGATTGATGACGATGTTTTAGTGACAGGTAATTTTGGCTCACGCTCTAATGAAAATTTAAATGCGCTTGAAAGTTTCATTAAAAAAAATAAAAAAGAATGGCCATTAATGTGTATGGAATTTTGGGATGGTTGGTTTAATCGATGGGGTATGGAAATTATTCGACGTGATGGCAGTGAATTAGCAGAGGAAGTCAAGGAACTATTGAAGAGAGCTAGTATTAATTTCTACATGTTTCAAGGTGGCACTAATTTTGGATTTATGAATGGTTGTTCATCGAGGGAAAATGTGGATTTACCACAAATTACTTCATATGATTATGATGCATTACTGACAGAATGGGGAGAGCCAACGCCAAAATATTATGCTGTTCAGAGAGCTATTAAAGAAGTTTGTTCAGATGTAGACCAATTTGAACCGCACATTTTACCACGTGCGAATTATGGGGAAATTAAATTGAGTCATAAAGTATCACTGTTTTCAACGTTAGAGAAAATAGCTAAGAAGAGACACAATTCTTATACATTAACAATGGAAGATATGGATCAGCAGTATGGTTATATTTTATATCGAACATTTTTAAAAGGACCAAAAAATATAGAAAAATGTAAGGTAGTAGATGCTAGGGATCGTGTTCATTTGTTCCTTAATGAACAATTAATAGACACCCAATATAGGGATGAGATTGGTAGAGAGGTATCGTTAGATTTAACTAAGGAAGAAAATACGTTGGATATTTTAGTAGAAAATATGGGACGTGTTAATTATGGGGCAAGATTGTTGTCTCCAACGCAAAGAAAAGGTATCTCCTCAGGTGTAATGATTGATATACATTTACAATCAAACTGGGAGCATTATGCACTTGAATTTGATAATCTGGATGAGATTGATTTCAACGGTAAATGGGAACCTAATACACCTAGCTTTTATGAATACACATTTAATGTACAAGAATTAAAAGATACATTTTTAGACTGTAGTAAGTTGGGGAAAGGATTTGTTTTTTTAAATGGGTTTAATTTAGGAAAGTATTGGGATGTAGGTCCAACGGGTTATTTATATATTCCAGCTCCTTTATTAATAAAGGGAGAAAATAAGTTGATTGTCTTTGAAACGGAAGGGAATTATGAGGAAGAACTTTCTTTAAGGGAAAATCCAATTTATTTAGACATAAAATAAACATTTCTAATATTTTATTAGATATTTCTCAGCGTTATAAGGGCAGCTTTGATGAAAGAATTAGCTAAAGCGTATAGTTTAAAAAAATTAATGTAGATTATTACGTTTTTAGCTAATTTGCAGATTGAATTTTCATAATGTATAAACTTTTTGAAGGCGTATTATTTGAAATGAAATCTTTAAACACGGAATGAATGTATCATTTATTACTAAAGTGATAAAGGAGAACGATTTCATGAAAAGGATAATATTATGTATATTTGTTTTAAGTTGTGTTATGGGGTCTTTCAGTTTAAATGCGGTCGCAGAAACGGAAGAAAGCTCTAAAATGATATCAAATTGGAAAAGGGTACTTGTTGGTGAACCTTTTACAAATAATGATGCAATTTTAAAAAATATCGTTTTGGATAAAGAAAAGGATTTACAAGATAATGTGTTAAGCAATCTAAACAAAGAAAATGAAAGTCCGTCCTTATTTAAGAATCTTCTAGACTGGCAGCAGAATTCTGCACAAATCACAGAAACAGTGAAAAATATCGAGAAAATGGCAGTACTTTATCAAACACCTAATTCGATATACTATCAAAAAGATACCTTACAAAAAGACATTATGTACGCAATAGAATACTTCTATGATCAAATGTATAATGAAAAAATTAAAAATACGTATGGAAATTGGTGGGATTGGGAGATTGGGACACCACAGTCATACAATAACATTTTGGTATTAATGTTTGATGATTTAACTGAGGTGGAGTTAAGCAAATATATAATGGCAGTGGATCGTTTTGTCCCTGATCCAACAAAAAGGTTAAATGGAATTAAAGAAACGGGAGCTAATTTACTAGATAAAAGTTTTATAGTCATGGTGAGAGGTATTCTGAACAATAATAATAATAAAATTCAATTAGGAATAGATGCGACAAACGATGTGTATAAAATAGTTCAAAATGGTGATGGATTTTATCAAGATGGATCATTTATACAACACACATATAATCCGTATACTGGTGGATATGGGGAAGTGTTACTGGCGAGAAGTGCTGATATTCATGAATTGTTTAGTGGAACAGACAGACTAACGAATGTACAAGGAATTAAAAAATTATATACGTATATTGAAACTACCTACTTACCAGTTATGAAACAAGGTGAAATATTTGATATGACGCGTGGCCGAGGTATGTCTAGACAAAATTCTTCCTCTAGTATTGTAGGGAGAAATATTCTGTATGAAATACTTGTAATTAGTTCACAAAATCAAGACTTATCATACCGGGGGAAATATGCACGTTATGTAAAAGAAGCCATATTTCAACATAACAATTCGGAAAGTTATTATAATGGGTTATCCATTCATAAAACGCAAACATTTCAACGCTTAATGAGTGATAGTTCAATTAAACCAGATTTTGGTGTGAGGGATACAAATAATATGTTAAGCGCAATGAATCAAATGACCCATCAAAAGAAAGACTTTGCAGCTGGATTGAGTTTGTTTGGTAAACAAATCAGCTCTTTTGAATATGGAAATGGTGAAAATATGAAGGGATTTTACATGGGAACAGGGATGTTATATTTATATAACAATGACCTTGGTCAATACGATAATGACTATTGGGCAACTATAGATATGACAAGACTTCCTGGCACAACCACAGATCATAAATTAGGGAATTTAATTGATTGGAAAAATTATAATAACCCTAAGTCTTGGTCAGGAGGCGTTTCAGATGGACAGATTGGTTCAGCCAGCATGTATTATACTATGCAGAATGTCACTGGAAGCTCATTAGAAGCAAAAAAATCTTGGTTTTTCCTCAAAGATAAAATTGTAGCAATGGCTGCAGGGATTAATTCAAAAGAGGATGCTGATACAGAGACAATAGTTGAAAATCGAAGAATAGAAAAAGATGGTTCAAATCTTCTGGAAGTGAGGGGGACAGAAGTAGCTTTTGATCAAGGTATTCTATTTAAGGGAGCTTCTTGGGCCCACCTTGAGGGAAAGAACAATCAGTCTGATATTGGTTATGTGTTCCCTCAATCTGAAAATATCTATGCTGAAAAGAAAGAGCGAAGTGGAAAGTGGTCTGATATAAATAAAGGGGGATCGAGCAATCAGGTAAGTAACATGTTCGCAACACTATCAATACCTCATGGAAAGTCGCCTTCAGGTGGTGAGTATGTGTATGTAATTCTTCCTGGTAAGAATCAAGAAGAGACATCTACTTACGCAAAAGAAATGGATGTTTCGATACTTTCTAATACACCAACGCAACAAGTGATTTATGATGATGCTGATGATATATGGATGGGGAATTTTTATGAGATAGGGAAGGTGAATGAAGTAGAGGCTAAAACTAGGGGAGCAATTGCAATAAATTATAAAGATAATGGTGTAAAAGTAGTGATGGCTGATCCAATGAAAGAGCAAGTTAAAGTAATCTTTACTATACCTAAAAAAATAGGTTACAAGGTAGCAGAAAAGGACGATGAGATAACTGTTAAGGAAGATGCAAACTCTTGGATAATAGAAATGGATAGTTCGGATAAAAGTGGGAAAAGTTCTCAAGTGTATTTTGAATAGTAAAGGTTACAAAATACATTTTGATGTGCAGATTGTGTAATAGCTCCCATATAAAACATAAATAAAAGTCAAGTGCTATATTGATAGCCTTGACTTTTATTATGTTCGCAACTAATGATTCTGGTGCAAGACTAAATGATAGCAAAATATACACGGAAATATATCTTGAATATTTAATGAGTAACAGTTTACAAAATACGTATCTTGTTTTGGATTTTAAAAAATTTATTTTCAATTTTCCTAGGTGGCCCGTGAAATAATATCTTGTTTATCAAGTAATAACTTCAAGCTTGATAAAGAAGTTGATTGGAAATTATCTTTTGACATACGTTTTCGGTAGTGCGTAGGAGTTTCCTTAGTCACTTTTTTAAATATGCGGCTAAAGGCTGCTAAACTATGAAAACCAACCTGATAAGATATATTTTCTACCGATTCATTAGTCATTGAAAGTAAATATGCTGCGTGATTAATACGCATCCTTATAATCCAGTCTTTCATGCTCATCCCCAAATGATTTTGAAATACCCGAGAAAGATGGCTTCTATTGACCGCAAGATGATTTGCTACATCACTTACGGTAATCTCCTCTATATAATGCTCTCCAATATATATCATGGCTTCAATTGCGAGTCGTGAAAATTTTTGTTTTACTCCTGGTGAGAGTGAACTTACATCTGTAAGAAATAATCTTAAAAAACGATAAGTTAGCTCATTCAACTTTAATTCATCTTCTAATGTACTGTCGGAGCAATTCATACACTCCAAGATAATCTCCAAGTATTGTTGAATATTAGTTGAGGTAACAGCGTAGTTATCACCTTTAAAATTTGAAAAATTAATAATTTCTTCTGCAACTTTCCCACCAAAAGAAAGCCATGCATACAACCATGGTTCCTCTGCGTCTGAACGATAAAAGGTAGACTCTCCTGGAGGAATAAGAAATAGATCACCTTGCTTTAATGAATATTTTTTATCTTTTACATAGTACTTCCCTTTTCCATCTAGCACGACATGAATAATGTAGCTGTTACGTACAGTAGGACCAAATGCATGAAAAGGTAGTGTTTTTGAAAAACCGCAAAAATCAAAATAAAGTTCGCTCGAGAAGTGGTGGTGTTCTTTTTTTTTAAATACTGCTTGTTCCATGTGCTTCTCCCTTCTTCGAGATTACTATAACCAATATACCTTTTGAAGGAAGAAATGCAACAAAAGGTTAAATCAAGGTCACAAAATGATATAAAACAGAAAACGCTTTCTTGTTAAACTATACATGAAAAAGAAAACCATAGGAAGATTAATATAATTCGTCATTTTTTATGGACAACATTGAAAACGTTTTCTCTCTTTTATTAAAACTAAGTGGAGGGGAATTTCACAAAAGGGGAATGAAAATGGATAAAAAATTAAAACAACGTGTTTCCTATGCCTTAGGTGCATTTGGTCATGACATATTCTATGTAACTTTAAGTACATATTTTATGGTCTTTGTTACAAGTGCGATGTTCACTGGAGCTGATAAAGCAACGGCTGGAAGAATGATTGGGATTGTTACAAGTTTAATCGTAGTAATCCGATTGGTAGAAATTATTTTTGATCCGATTATTGGAGGGATAATTGATAATACAAAAACGAGATTCGGGAAGTTTAAGCCTTGGTTAGTTGTTGGTGGCTTAGTTAGTTCAATTCTTCTTGTATGCATATTTACTAATTTCTTTGGTCTTGCAATTCATAATACTACGTTATTCATCATATTGTTTGCAATTGTTTATATCTTACTCGATAGTTTTTATTCATTTAAGGATATTGCTTTTTGGTCGATGATTCCAGCGTTAAGCACTAAAACCAAGGAACGAGAAAAATTAGCAACATTTGCACGACTTGGCTCATCACTTGGTGCGAATGGGACTACACTCGCAGTTGTACCAATCGTCACCTTCTTTACTTTCTTGATGACTGGTGAACATTCTCAAGGCGCTTCTGGTTGGTTTTGGTTCGGCGTAATTGCAGCTGTCATTTCTGGAGGGACAGCCATTATTGCAGCATTTGGCACAAAAGAAAATGAAAGTGTAATTCGTCAGCAACAAGAAAAAGCAACCCTTAAAGATATTTTTAAAGCTATTACGAAAAACGATCAGTTG
This sequence comes from Bacillus sp. SH7-1, assembly GCF_008042405.1. NCBI lineage: Bacteria > Bacillati > Bacillota > Bacilli > Caryophanales > Bacillaceae > Bacillus > Bacillus sp. SH7-1. The sequence continues at coordinate 39,391 of NZ_QNUD01000004.1, read as the reverse complement.
ATGTGGTTAGCACTATCATATATTGCATATGCCATTGCGAATGTTGCAACTACTGCCGTGTTGTTCTTCTATTTCAAATATATTTTAGGAAATTCAGGTGAGTTCTGGATTGTGGGACTAATTGCAGCTGTACTAGGTGTAATTGCTGTTCCGCTTTTTCCAACACTCACGAAGTTAATTTCAAGAAGGTTTGTATATATTGGCGGAATTGTAATGATGCTTCTTGCATACGTATGTTTCACTTTAGCTGGAACAAGTTTACTGGTAGTCATTGTGGGATTGGTGCTCTTCTATTTTCCTCAGCAGCTAATTTTCCTTTCCGCTTTAATGACTATTACGGACTCAGTTGAATATGGACAATGGAAAAATGGTACTCGTAATGAAGCTGTGACACTATCAATTCGTCCATTACTCGATAAAATTGCGGGAGCTTTATCAAACGGAATCGTTGGGTTTGTTGCTGTTGCTTCTGGGATGACTGGCAATGCTACAGCAGCAGATATTACTGCTAATGGTGTTTCGACATTCCATCTTTATGCGTTTTATCTTCCAGCAGTACTCATGATTTTTTCCGCTATAATTTTCGCATGGAAGATCACATTGACAGAGAAAAAGCATGTACAAATTGTCAAAGAATTAGAAGCAAGGCTAAATCATGGTGAGAAAGCGGCGGAAGATTTCAATTCTAGTGCTGCACTTGCTCATTCTCATTCTAAATAAAGGAGTAGGGGATATCTAAAATGAACATTACAACAAAAGATTTCGGTGCCGGTTATACGAGTATCACTATTACCAATCTGAACGGCCTGCAATTAACAGTTTCAGACCTAGGAGCTCGTATTACGAGTTTAAAGGTACCGACCACGAATGGTTTACGTGAGCTTATACTTGGTTTTGATACAGCAAAGGAATACCTTGAAAAGGATTTATATATTGGTGCCTCAATCGGACGTGTAGCTGGACGGATTCGAAATGGAACTTTTCAAATCAATGGAGAAATCTATAAAGTACAAGCTGATGTGAAAACCGGAAACACTTTACATGGCGGTACCCCAGGATTTGAAAGTAAAAAGTGGCAATATTGTGTTGTCGAGAATAATGATGAGACCTCAGTGATATTTCATATGTTGAGCCCACATGGTGAAAATGGCTTTCCTGGGAACCTTGATATTGAGATACGTTATACATTGACTAACAAGAATGTTTGGAAATTGGAAACTAGAGCGACAAGTGACAGAGATACCTTATTCAATCCAACAAACCACGTATACTTCAACTTAACTGGTGATGTAGCACAACCCGTAAATGAACACACATTGTGGGTGGATAGTGATCGATTTGCACCATTAGATTTGGAAAGTGTTCCAATTGGTGTGAAGTTACCTGTAGAAGGGACTGCATTTGATTTTAGAAAGCCAGTGAAACTCAAAGAAACCTTCAGTAGTAATTTTGTTCAAAAGGAATTAGTGGATGGAATTGATCATCCATTCTTCTTGAATCGACCCGAACTATCACATAGTTCAGTAAAACTCACTAGCCCGGATGAAGTGGTTTCTATTGAAGTAGCCACAAAAGAACCTAGCGTCGTCATCTTTACAGCAAATTTCGGTGAAAATACACCGCTTATGCATGGCAAGCAACTTGCAAACCATGGAGGAATTACTTTTGAAACACAGGTTTGTCCAGGGGCTGAACAGTATTCAGGTTTTGGAGATATGGTACTTAGGGCGGATTCAACTTATCAAACGGTAACAGAATTTCATATTATTTGAGAGCATATTTTTGAAAGTCTCTTAAAATATGAAACATGTATAGAAGGATTAGATACCGCTATCGCAACTTACTTAAAATACGATGTAGTGTCTAGAAATAATGTTGAACTGTTAGAAGTAGTCGAATGAATAACGTGATGATTTCTATATTTAAAACGAACGCAACAGGGAGGTTTATATTTATGGAAAAGAAACGTGAGCTGGCTTTAAAATTTGCTGAGATATTTGGAAATCAAGAAACAACTCAATATTTTTCTCCAGGACGTATCAACTTAATCGGGGAACATACAGACTACAATGGTGGATATGTATTCCCAGCTTCTATTACATATGGGACTTATGGAGTGGCTAGGCGTCGTGAGGATGACAGAGTATTAGTTTATTCCACGAACTTTGAGAAACTTGGAGTGATTGAGTTTACCGTGAAAGAACTAAATTACGATAAAAATGACAATTGGGCAAATTATGTAAAAGGGGTTCTTTTAACGTTGAAAGAAGCTGGTCATAAAATAGACTCTGGTTTTGAATTATTAGTTGAAGGGACGATTCCAAATGGAGCGGGTCTTTCAAGTAGTGCTTCACTTGAATTACTTGTAGGCGTAGTATTAGAAGACCTGTTCAAATTAGATGTGACGCGACTTGAATTAGTGAAAATGGGTAAAACAGTTGAGAATGAATTTATTGGCGTGAACTCTGGCATCATGGATCAGTTTGCCATTGGATTTGGTCAAGAAGACAAAGCAATTCTCCTAGATACCAATACGTTAGAGTATGAAATGGTACCAGTGGTTTTGAATGACTATGCTATTGTAATTATGAATACTAATAAGCGCCGTGAACTAGCAGATTCAAAATATAATGAACGCCGTGCTGAATGTGAAGAAGCACTCGCATGTCTCCAAACAAAGTTAGAAATTAAGGCACTTGGAGAACTAAGCAAAGCAGAATTTGATGCAAATCAAATTCTTATAGGGGATGAAATCTTAATTAAACGCGCTAAGCATGCAATTTATGAAAATGAGCGCACAAAGAAAGCAAAAGAAGCTCTTATTGCAAATGATTTAAAAGAATTCGGAAAGCTATTGAACGCTTCTCATGCATCTTTAAGGGATGATTATGAAGTTACTGGACTGGAATTAGATACATTGGTAGCCGCTGCTCAAAAACAAGAGGGGGTTCTTGGGGCACGTATGACTGGGGCTGGATTTGGTGGATGCGCCATCGCATTAGTAAAAGAAAGTGAAATCCAAGCTTTTAAAAACAAGGTTTATGATGAATATCTTAAAGTTATAGGATATGCACCTGACTTTTATGTAGCACACATTGGTAGTGGAACTACTGTAATTGTATGATGAATGGGGTGAAAAAGATGAAAACAAGCCAAGCAATTTATGATTTTACTACACTTGCAATTAATAATGGAGCTATTGAGGAAGTTGATCGAATTTATACCCACAATCAACTATTACGTTTGATTGGAGAATCGGACATGGGGGAGATTACTAGCGTAGTCGAAACGAACCCACATGTGCTGTTAAATACGCTTTTAGGTATTGCGATGGAAAATCTAAGTATCTCTCAAAATCAAGTTAATCGTGAAATGTTTGAAGCGCTTTTAATGGATGTGATTACACCACTTCCATCTAAAGTTAATGCGAATTTTCAGAAGGCATATCGTAAAAGTCCTAAACAAGCAACGGATTATTTCTTTGAACTTAGTAAACGAAATGATTACATAAAGACACGTGCGATTGAAAAAAATATTCAATATGTAGCAGAATCAAAATATGGCGAACTGGAGATTACCATTAATTTATCCAAGCCAGAGAAAGACCCTAAAGAGATCATGGCAGCTAGAAATATATCGACGAGTAATTATCCAAAATGTTTACTTTGTATTGAAAATGAAGGGTATTTCGGTCGTTTGAACCATCCAGGTAGAAGTAATCACCGAATCATTGATATTGAGCTAGATGGAGAAGAGTGGGGGTTTCAATATTCACCATATGCATACTTTAACGAACACTCCATCGTATTATCTAAAAAGCATCGTCCAATGAAAATTTCTCGTGAGACATTTTCTCGTTTGTTCAGTTTTGTAGAAACAATGCCACATTACTTCATTGGTTCAAATGCGGATTTACCTATTGTAGGAGGTTCTATCTTAAGCCATGATCATTATCAAGCCGGACGCCATATCTTTCCAATGGCAAAGGCGAACGTTCTTAAAACATTTGAATTACCTGCTTATCCAAATACTTCTTGTGGTATTGTCAACTGGCCAATGAGTGTGATTCGTCTCTTTTCCCTAAATAAAGAAGAACTCATTAATGCCAGTACCTATATCCATGAAAGTTGGAAGAATTATTCGGATGAATCCTTACAAATTTGTGCACAATCAAAAGATGGAACAAAACATCATACGATTACACCAATTGTAAGGCGCCGTGAAGAGAAATATGAAATTGATCTTGTACTTCGTGATAATAATGTGAGTGAAGAATATCCTGATGGAATTTTTCATCCACATCAAGATGTACAGCATATTAAGAAAGAAAATATCGGACTTATTGAAGTCATGGGACTTGCGATTCTCCCGCCACGTTTGATTAAGGAACTTCATGAAATTGAGCTGTACTTGTTAGATAAGGAGGAATACGTTCCAGAAATCCATCAAAAATGGGCAGATGAATTAAAAAAACAAGGTGGATATACAGGGGAAAACATCCAAAGATTTCTTCAAACTGAAGTTGCAAAGAAATTTGAGCGTGTCTTAGAAGATGCTGGTGTTTATAAGGTGAATAAAGAGGGGAGAGCAGGGTTTGAGCGCTTTATTAAGGAATTACAAGGTATGGATCGAGAAGTAATGACTTTACACAGTAAGTGATGAAGAATTGTATAGATTGTTAAAAGAACTAGCTGATACTGAGAATATTTATTTAGAGCCTTCTGCATTAGCGGGTATGATAGGGCCGGTGAAAGTGTGTAAAGAAGATGAGTATTTACAAAAGCAACAGTTAATAGAGAAGGTGCAGAAAGGCACTCATATTGTGTGGGGAACGGGTGGTAGTATGGTTCCAGAAGATGTGATGAATGGGTATTATAAGAAAGGTTCGGAATAAGCAACAATAAGAAGAATGAGGCTAGTTGTAGCCTCATTTTTTCATGTGCATAAAAATCTTTGTTATTTTCACAATAGTTCTTTATAGTATATATAAAGGATAACTAATATTAAATAAATACAACAAAAAGCTTTATTTTACATAATAAGAGGATGTGTATACGATGTCATTACAGACTAAATATATAGCGGGTATTTCGCTTGGGGTTATGGGAGTAGGTTTTGCGGCTTCTATTCCTTTTCAAGGGACGGTAGCTGGTGAAATTATACAAGGGGGATTTGAAGCTGGGTTAGTTGGTGGACTTGCGGATTGGTTCGCAGTTACAGCATTATTCCGTCACCCGATGGGAATTCCAATTCCGCATACAGCTTTGTTACCTAAAAATCGAAAGAGAGTAACGAAAGGGCTCATCAATACGTTAGAAAATGAGTGGCTAACGAAAGAAAGTATTACGAATAAAGTAAAAGAAATGCAGCTAGCACAAATGGTGCTGCAAATTGCAGAGAGAGAAATGCAGTCTGATGCTGTGAAAAAGGGGGTTGTAACGATTGCAGAGAAAGCAATTGTTACAATAGATACAGAAAAGTTAGCGGTTGTTATTGAAAAAGAATTAAAAACGTATTTGCATACAATTAATACAAGTAACATATTACAAGTGCTTGTTGATCAATTAGTTGTGCAAGAATATGATGAAAAGACACTTGATTACATATTAGTAAAAGTGAAAGATTGGACAGCGCAAGATGAAGCGCGATACCAGCTCGGAAGCTTAGGTATGAAGGCGATGGAAAACATAAAAGTAGATGGATTTTTACAGTTTACGTTGAAATCGTTTATGAATATTGTAGATGAAGATAAAATAGGCGGCATTTTGCAGAAGTTTATTATTAGCAATATTAACAGCTTACAAGATGCGGATAATAGCACAAGACAACTTATATTATCGAAAATTCGCCAAGAAATTATAAATGTAAAAGAAAATGAAGCGTTACTACAAGAATTAGAAAATTGGAAAGAAAAATGGATTGCCAATTGGGATGCTACTGACAAAATTAAAGAGATGCTGAAGCAAGTACAACAAAGAGCAGTTGCTTTTGTAAATAATGAAGAATTTGCTGATAAATATGTTATTCCATTTTTACAAAAACAAATGAATAAAATAAAAGAAGATGAACAGACAGTTCAAAAAATAGAAGATTGGTTACAAAAACAAGTTGTGAATCTTGTTGAGAAGAACCATTCGAAAATTGGTAAGCTTGTACAAGAAAACCTTGATAAGTTAGATGATAAAACGTTAATTGAAATGATTGAAAATAATGTCGGTAAAGATTTACAGTGGATCCGAGTAAACGGGGCTGTTTGCGGATTTATGATTGGATTAGTGTTAGAAGGAATTAAAGCAATTATATGAGAAAAACCTTCCGCAATTGCGGAAGGTTTTTCTTATTTTTCAATAACGCTCATATTTAAATTATAAGCTTTCTCAATATTTAACTTGTACGTACCATTTCCAGTTTTAATTGAATTTTTATACCAATGTTCTTGGTTGTTTAATTCTGGATGCTCTTCTGAAGAAGTATTTTCTTTTTTCGTTAAATCTTCTACTTGTTCCCAAGGTGTGCTTCCCTGTGTTTCTTTTTGATTCGTTACTGCTGTTAAAGATACATCACTCTCTTTTGCAAGATGGACAGACACTCTTGAGCTTTCTTGTACAAACCAATTATTTTGTAATTGACCTGGATAAAGAGATAGTTCGTTATTTGAAGCACGGATTTCTACATTTTTATTTTGCGGAAGAACAAGCGTTGGTTTCACCTGTGGTGCTGAATTAAATAACGTATGCTGAACAGGTAATGATTTTAAAGTGATATACATCGTTTCTCCAGCCGTTTGAACTGAAAGGAAATCATCTTGTTTTAATTTGAGTTTTTCATTTGCTTTCGTCGTCATTTCATAAGTTCCCAAAAGATGAATTTGATTTGTATGATTTCCCTCTATCGTTAGAGGCTGATGTCCTGCATCTACTACGATTTTTTTGATAGATTCAGGTATATCAAATTGTCCGTCTGGAATATTACTCGTTTGCCTCGTTGTGTTAATAGAGTGACGAACTTCTTCTAGTAATCCAGTTGATAATAAACAGTAAAAAGTAATTCCGACGCTTCCTAAAACGCCGATAAAGAAAATACTAAAAATATCATATTTAATAAATGATTGTTCCTTCTTAGAAAATAGAAGGTATAGTAAAATTTCCACGCCAAGTATAATAAGTAAAACAGGCCACCATGCTGTTAAGGAATCTAATACCTCAGTACCTTTTATAACTGAAAATAGTAAGAAGCAACCTAATGCAATAATAGAAAGCCCCATTGAAAATGTTCCAACGCGCCATGTTCTCATTCTTTCGTACCACCTTTGTTTTCTTTATTTCCAAGTAACAATTTAAAGCCGCCACCAATTAAGAGGAGTGCAACGATAGATGTTTGGAAATAGCGATAATATAGCTCGCTAAGATGAATGTTAAATATAGTTGCAAAGTAATCATTCAAAATAGGAAGGACTGTTTGATCTAATAAATAATAACCACCGAGTGTAATTAACCCAATACCGATCCATCTTTGATGATTGATAAAATAATCAATGATAGGTTCGTCATTTACACGTTCTTTTCCATACTTTGCAGTTTGCTGTAAAGCGTCAAAAAAGCTATAAAACCAAATGATTGGTACTAAAAATAAAAACGCTGAAAGTCTTAATAAGTCGAGTAAATATATTGAAAGTAAAAAGGCTGCCATAAGCTGAAGACCACGACGTTGTAAACCTAAATACATATGTCCTGCTCCAGGAAACATTGCTAAAATAGAAGCGAATGTTTTATTTTTCTTTCCTTGTTCACGGTGCTCTTCAAACTCTTCGAAAATAGTACGATCATTTAACTGCTCACCACGTTCTTTTTTCTGGAGCTGCTGAACAACATCGAAGAAATTATAAATCCATAAAACAGGTAACGTCACGAGAAAGATAAGGAAACTTTCTTGAGATGTTAAAAGGGCAACGAAAATGATCATACTTCCGATTCCTGTACAAGCTACTAAAAATGTAAGGCCACGTTGCATAAGTCCTAATTGAAAATGACCAAGTCCAGGAATGATGGAAAGAAGAATGATATAGAATCGTTCGCTCTCTTTAGAGGACTCTGTCAATTCTCCGGTTGCTTGTTTTTTCGATTGGTTAATAATCGTGATAACTAAATCCAGTAAGTTGACCACCCATAACACGGCTAGTAAAAATAGAGAAAGAAAAGCCAGTTCGCGCGCTATTAATTCTACTACGCAAAAAACTGCAATGGAAAATAGTAATAAAGCTCCTCCGCTGTATAAAATAAACCGTCCAAACTTCTTTAAATATAAATGTCCAAGCCCGGGAATTAGCCCTAATACAAGTGCTAAAAAGGGATTTTTATTCATGCTTTGAACCTCCGTCCTTTTTTGATGTATCTATCGATTTGTTTACAATTTGTTGTGAGATAGAAGACTCGTTATGTTTTGAAGATTTCTCGAAATTTGATGTCGCTGTGAAAATATATTGGAATAAACCACTTACCATAAAAATAATTGTAGCTGCAGTCGCAATTATGTAGTGAATAATGGTGCGTTTTAGTGAGTTTGTTTTTATATTTTCATTAGTTTGTAGCGTTTCAAAATTTATTTGCGTCATAACTTCGTTCGTAAATGAATCATCATTTATCATTGGAAGGTTTTCCTGTTGTTCATCAATACTTTCCATATAAAGTGCTAAACAATGATCACATTCATAAAGATGTTCTTCCATAGATTCACGTTCATTGCTTTCTATAAAATCTAATGTATAATTGCGCCAATCTTCTTTTGAATAATGCATCATAGAAACTCTTCCTCCTTCCAATGTTTTTTAATCCATTTTCTTGCCCGATACAGTTTCATTTCGACTGTTTTTACTTCGATTTTTTCCTGCAAAGCAATTTCTTGATAGCTTTTTTCTTCTAAGTAATGTGCGAGAACGACGTCACGGTAATTTTCGGGAAGTTCTCTCAGTTTTTGGGCAATGAGTAATTTTTGCTCTTTCGTCAATAATAAAGCCTCAATATTATGAGAGGATATTATATTTTCCTCAGTTTCTTTACATAAGGAGAGTTCTTCGTTTTCTCTAGCTTTCTTTCTCTTATAATCAATAGCGTGATTAGTGGCAATACGAGCCATCCACGTTTTCAATCCGCGAAATTGATAATTAGGGAGAGAGGCGTGAATTTTTACGAATACTTCTTGTGTAATATCTTTCGCATCTTCTTCATGTCTTACAATAGAAAAGATAACTTGAAAAATATAATGACGATATGTTTGTACAAGGATACGAAAGGCATGTTCGCTTCCTTGCTGTGCTTTTTCAATTAATTGTTTTTCCTCAATGGGTCTCTCCCTCCTTTTTGACGCATTCTATTATATAGACGTAAGAAATGGTAAGTCACCCTACACATGTTGTAAAAAAAGAATAATATATTTTTAGGAAGGAGGCTATATGAAAAAAAGTGTGAAAAAATGGTAAAGAGAAGTATATAATGAGCAAGTAGGAAATGTTACAGGGAGAAAGGATGTGAATGTTAGTACGGTAAGGTCCATACTAACAAACATGAAAATTAAAATATTAATAGCAGATGATAATTCTTTTATTAGAGAAGGTATGAAAATTATTTTAAATACATATGAAGAGTTTGAAGTAGTAGATACAGTAAATGACGGGAAAGAAGCAGTGGAATATTGCAAAAAGAACGACGTTGATATCGCTCTTTTAGATGTTCGTATGCCGAACATGAACGGGGTAGAGGCGACGAAGTTCATTTGTGAAGAGACGAAAACGAAGCCGCTTATTTTAACGACGTTTGATGATGATGAATATATTTTGGATGCAGTAAAAAACGGAGCGAAAGGTTATTTATTAAAAAATAATGATCCAGAGCGTATTCGTGATGCGATAAAAGGAGTGTATAACGGTCAAACAGTTATGCAAGATGTAGTTCTAGATAAAATTAAGTCTAATTTAATGGAAAGTAAAGAGGAAGAATGTAAAATAGATAAAAGTCTTTTTACTGAAAGAGAGCTGAGTATTATCGCATTAATTGCAAAAGGATTTTCGAATAAAGAAATCTCGAAGCAACTTTTCATATCAGAAGGAACGATTGCAAATTATATTACATCAGTTTTAGGGAAAACTGGACTTGAACATCGCACACAAATTGCGATTTATTACTTAACAGGGAAAGTAGATTAAAGATATGGAATTTTGGTTAATTGTAAGTAAATTAATTGTCTTTATATATATTGTGTTTAGTTACATTTATTTAAATGTAGAGAACTTACCATGGATTATACTTACTTTGCTTTTATATCTTTCTGTAAACGTGCTGATCTCTATATTTAAAAAAGATACGTACAAAAACATATTAACTTGCGTATCAATTGGTCTAGTTATGTTATTTACATGGAAGATTCATCCGTTTTTTATTTTGTTTTTGCCATTGAACTTATATGAAATTATATTCCGTTATATAGAGAAGAAATGGCAGCTATTTATCCTTATGATGATTCCTATTATTTTTACAAATGAAAGCATTCGAATGACATACGGATTAATTGTTGCATTTTCTTTCCTCGTATTAATTATGGCAGAACGGTATATATCGCGCGTATTAAAGCTTGAATCACAAAATGATAAGATGCGAAAAGATATGCAGCGATTGACGAAAAGCTTACATGAAAATAAAGAGTACATAAGGCAATCAGAATACACATTTAAGTTAGAAGAGAGAAATCGACTTTCTCAAGAAATTCATGATAAAATTGGCCACTCGATGACAGGTGCACTCATTCAAATGGAAGCAGCGAAGAGACTAATGGGGATAGATAAAGAAAAATCTGCGGAGTTATTACAAAATGCAATTCATATTTCAAAAGATGGAATTGAAAGCATTCGGGTTACACTAAAAAATATGAAACCACCAACTGAGCAAATTGGTATTCATCGTATGAAATTATTCATAGAGGAATTTGCTGGTAAGCATGATGTGAATATTCCTTTCGTTTATAAAGGGAACTTAGATATGATTTCTCCTATACAGTGGAAAATTATTGGTGAAAATGTTATGGAGGCATTAACGAACGCGATGAAGTATGCTGATGCGACAGTTATTTCAATTGATATTCATGTACTTAACAAGATGGTGAAAGTACAAGTGAAGGATAACGGAAAAGGTGCGGTTCTCGTTAAGAAAGGTCTCGGGATTATGGGGATGGAGGAGCGAACAGCGTCAGTAAACGGAAAAATTATTGTAGATGGAACAAGTGGTTTTTCAGTAACAATGTTGCTGCCGATATGAGGATGAATCATCTCATATGAAAAAAGTGAATAATCTCATGTGAAAAGAATGAACTTCTGCACTGAGCAGGTTCATTCTTTTTGTTTATACTAAAAGCAGAGAAACCGAAATAGGGGTGAAATGATGAATACATTAGAAATTAAAAATTTAACGAAAAAGTTTGGTGATTTCATCGCAGTTGATAATATGTCTTTATCTATTAAAGAAGGAGAAATATTTGGCTTTTTAGGATCGAATGGTGCTGGTAAGAGTACGACAATCAATATGATTGCTGGTTTGTTAAGAAGTAATGAAGGCGGAATTAGCATACTAGGAAAAAATATAAAGAAACATAACCGATTTGCGAAAATGAATATCGGTATCGTTCCGCAAGATATTGCGATTTATGAAGAGTTAACAGCCTATGAAAATGTGAAATTTTTTGCTGGATTGTATGGGTTAAGAGGAGCTGAGCTAAAAGCGAGAGTGGAGGAAGCACTGCAATTTGTGGGGCTTAGCGATAAATATAAAAGTTATCCGAAAAACTTTTCAGGCGGGATGAAACGAAGACTGAATATCGCTTGTGCGATTGCTCATAGACCGAAGTTAATTATTATGGATGAGCCGACAGTTGGAATTGATCCACAGTCAAGAAACTACATTTTGCAGTCAGTACGTAAATTAAATGAAATGGGAAGCACGATTATTTATACGAGTCACTACATGGAAGAGGTAGAAGAGATTTGTACGAAAATAGCGATAGTAGATCACGGTAAAGTGATTGCAGAAGGAACGAAAGAGCAGTTAAAAGCAATTATTACCGATACGAAAGATATTTGGATTGAAGTGAAGTCATTAGAAAATTTAGATATAGAACAGTTAAAAGAGATAAATGGAGTGAAAGCTGTTCAAATTGAAGAGAACGTAATTAAAGTAAACTCGGATGCAGGATTAAATAATTTAAATAAAATTATTCAGCACTTCATCAATCATGACATTGAAATCCGTTCGTTAGAGGAGCAGGCTCCAAACTTAGAAACAGTATTCCTTACGTTGACTGGTAGAAACTTACGAGATAAATAAACGGTAAATGAAGAAAAGGTAAAGGGAGGTTCATCAATTGAACATCTTCAATATTGCAATTATGCATATTAAAAGAGATTTTAGAGACGTAAGAACTTTAGTTTTTATGTTAGCATTTCCGATTGTGCTTATGCTTGTATTAGGAACAGCATTAACAAACGCATTTAATAGTGATAGTCATTCGATTAAAGATATACAAGTGCTATATAAGGATGAAGCAAGTAGCACGTTTTCTCAAGCATTTGAAGCATTTGCGAAAGAAGTTGATAAATCGGGTATTCATTTTAAAAAAGCTTCTGAAGGTATAGATGGGAAGGAAGCGGTGAAGCAAAATAAATATGCTGCTTATGTAGAAATAAAGAAAGATGGTGCGAAATTTTACGGAAGTGACAAAAGTAGTATTGAGGGAAGTATTGTGGAAGGCATGCTAACAACATTTGTTGATAAGTACAATGTAGCAGCCGAAGTTGCAAAAGTTGATCCTAGTAAGGTGAGCGCAGTTATTTCAAATGGAAATCATAATGATTATATAAAAGAAACATCTTTACAAGCTGCGAATAAACCGGGTTCTATGGATTACTACGCGGTTGTAATGACGACGATGATTGCACTGTACGCTGCGATGGGAGCAAGTTTTCTAATTCGAGGCGAACGAATACGTAAAACAGGAGATCGCCTTATTGCTGCACCTATAAGTAAGGCTGAAATTTTCATTGGGAAAGTGCTTGGTAGTCTTGTAGCAAACGCCCTGTGCATATTACTCGTCATGTTATTTAGTAAATTTGTCTTTCAAGCGAATTGGGGCGATCACCTTGGAATCATATTTCTTATTTTATTAACAGAAGTCTTTCTAGCAATTAGTTTCGGTTTAGGGATTGGATATATTACAAAAACACCTGAAGCGTCTAGAGCAATTATTATGGTGGTAGTGCAATTAGCTTCTATTTTTGGCGGTGCATATTTTGTAATAGAAGAAAATTTCGTTACGAATTTATCACCATTAACTTGGGCAAACACAGCTGTTATGAAAATTATTTATGCGAATGATGTAGGGGCAGCACTACCAGTCATTTCTTTAAACCTTGGAATATCAGCACTCTTTTTATTAATTGCAATTATTGCATTACGTAGACGGGAGGGGCTATAGTATGAAAGATATTTTATGGCTCATACAAAAAACATTATCTGTACTTTTGAAAAATAAAAAAGGGTTATTCATTATTATTAGTTTGCCAATAATCGGGACGCTCATCTCTTTTTCGATATACGGAAATGCAGGGCAAGGAACGTTAAATATCGGGATTGTAAATAAAGAAAATGAGCCGATAGCAAACGATACGATAAAGTTTTTAGAAGGGTTAAATCATGTGAATGTGAGTAAGGTTAAGGAGTCTGAAGTAGAGGATAAACTCACTTCCAAAAAACTTGATGGAGTTATTACATTAGCTTCTGGTTTTTCAAAAAGTGTTCGAGAAGGAAAACCAGATCATATTGAAATTGCATCGATTAAAGGTGATCAAGTAACGGGGTTTATAAAATCATATTTATACAACTATATAGATAATGTAGCAGCTATTAGTAAAGTAGCAGGAACAGATCAAAGTGCATTTGATAATATGTACGCAGGGTATCAAAAAAGTTCATTTAAAATGCAAACGGAGACGCTAGAAGATACTTCGAAAAATAAAGATATGACAAACCAAACGATGGGTTATCTTATTATGTTTATGCTGTTTTCAGCAGTGAACTTATCAGGATTTATTTTAAAAGAAAAAGAGAATAGAACGTACTTTAGATTATTATCAACACCAATTGACGGAAAGAAATTTATATTGTCAAACGTCGCGGTAAATATGATGATATTAACATTGCAAATTGTCATTGCGGTACTATTTATGACGAATGTTTTTCATACAAATATTAATATGCCTTTCATAGTAATGATTGCTGTGCTTATGATATTCGCTTTAATTGCAATTGGTTTATCATTAGTCATTGTGTCGTTCTCAAAAAGTTCAGCTGCTTCAAATGCAATGCAAAATTTAGTGATAGTACCAACATGTTTGCTTGCTGGATGTTATTTCCCGTACGACATTATGCCAAATGCAGTACAAACAGTAGCTAATTTTCTTCCGCAGCGCTGGTTGTTAGATACAGTATCGAAACTACAACAAGGAATCCCGTTCTCGGAGTTGTATTTAAATATTTTAATTTTATTTGCCTTTGCAATTGCATTCTTCTTAATTGCGATTTATAAGTTTGGAAGAAATAATGATGCGAGGAACTTTGTTTAATATAAAAAGGGTGTGACGTTAAGTCACATCCTTTTTTGTATGAAGCATGAAATCTAAATTGGAATGACAAAATAGAAAGGTGGAAAGAAAACGAGCGGAAGGAAATTAAGATGATTAAAAAAATATTGCGAGTTATTTCTATTATTATGGCTATGTTTATTTTTATATTAATTTGGATGCAAATTGACGTTACACTCGGAAGAAAAATGGAAGCTGGGAAGAATATGCCGACAGAGTACGCTCCGCATTATAGTGACTTTCAATTATATGTAAAAGGGAAGGCGTTTTATAAACAGTTATTTACCGACATCAAAGAAGCAAAGCAATCTATTTACACGTATTTTTTTATTTTGTCGGATGATAAAAGTAGCCATACTTTTTTAAACTTATTAAAAGAGAAGGCAAAAGAAGGAGTAAACGTCTATTTATCAGTTGATCGTATTAATGATTTATCATTTGAAAGAAAGATGATAAATGAATTGCGGGAAAGTGGTGTTCATTTTACATATAGTAGAAAACCGGAATTGCCATTTGGATTTTATTCACTACATCACCGTAATCATCGCCGTATTACGACAATTGATGGAGAGATTGGATATACAGGTGGTTTTAATATAGGAGATGAGTACTTAGGAAAAGATAAGCGATTTGGATATTGGCGTGACTATCATGTGCGGCTTAAAGGAGAAGGAGCAAAAGATTTAGAAGAACAATTTGCTTTAGATTGGAAACGAGATACGAAAGAACATATAAAGAGAAGTACGAACAAAGCTAGTAAAGGGAACACGTTATATACGATGACTAGTTACAATGGGCATTACGTTGCTGAAAAATATGTTGAGTTAATAAACCAAGCGAAGCATTCGGTTGTCATTACGACGCCGTATTTTATAGCGAAAAATAAAGAGTTAATGAACGCTTTAATCACGGCACAAAAACGTGGAGTTACTGTAAAAATACTGTGGTCATATAAACCAGATATTCCTCTTATTAAAGAGGCAGCATATCCGTATATTCGTCAAGCTGTTAATAATGGAATTAAAGTATATGGTTATAAAAAAGGGATGTTTCATGGGAAGTTAATGTTAATTGATAATGAATTAACCGTTATCGGTACTACAAATTTTACAGCTCGTAGCTTCTATATAAATGATGAGATGAATTTATATATTCATGGTGGAACTATCGTATCAGAAGTGAACGAGGCATTAGCGCAAGATTTTCATGATTCAAAAGAAATGACGAAAAAATTTTTTGAGAAGTTATCATTTTGGGAGCGTTGTAAGGAGAAGTTAGCCGGATTGGCTGATTTTTATTTGTAAAGGTTAATGAAAAAGGGTGTCTTTTATAGACACCCTTTTTTATGAGAAATAACTATTTTTCATGCACAAGCAATGAAGCATCATCATTAATCAAAGTCCCTACATGCTCACCTAAACAAATTCTTTTCATAACTCCAGGCTCATCAAAGTTAAAGACGTGTGCTGGTAAGTTGTAGTCCCGGGCAAGCAGTAAAGCTGCTTGGTCCATTACTTGTATGTTTTGCCTAACAACATCGTTATAATTTAGTTTTCTGTACATTTTCGCTGCTTTATTATGTTTTGGATCACTGGTAAAGACACCATCTACTCCTTGTTTTGCAACTAATATTGCGTCACTATTCATTTCAATAGCCCTTTGAACACTTGGATAATCTGTGGTAACGAATGGTTGCCCGTTCCCGCCTCCAAAAATAACGATATAACCGTTATCTAAATGGTGGACTGCACGTAGGCGAATGTATGGTTCAGCGACAGCATTAAATGGGATGGAAGTCATAACGCGAACTTCTTTATTGGTTTTACTTGTTAAAACGCCGCGTAGCATTAAGCTATTAATGATTGTACCTAACGTACCGATATTATCAGCTTCTACACGATCAATTCCCCATTCTTCAGCTAAATGACCTCTAAAAATGTTCCCGCCTCCAATGACGATAGATACCTCAATACCTAAATCTACAATGGATAAAATTTCGTTTGCGATATGTTCTAATCGTTTGGAGTTAAAGCTATTTCCGGTTTGATCGGCAAGTGCACCGCCGCTTAATTTAATTAAGACTCTTTTATATGGCCTCATAACAATTTCCCCCTATATAGATCGCAATAAAAAAGGAACAAAGGCGAATGCCTTTGTTCCTTTTTAAGAAAATGAAAATGAAAAAGAAAAGAAGAAGATAAGACGAATTTTTGTACATAATTTTTCATACTATCCACTCCTTTTCATTTCAATTTGTTGTAAGTATATATCTTTTTGATTATACGAAACAATCTGATTACTTATCAAGTATATTTTATCTCTTTTTAATAAAAAGGTGTCAATGAAAAAGAAAAGAAAAATTTTCGAATTTTTTGTGACGAACTTGTAGGTTTTTGTATGATTTTGTAGGTTCACTTATATGATGTGTGAGTAAGCTTTTATAAATACGAAATGAAAGCGTTCGCATAAAAGGGGATGAACATAAATGAAAAAATTCGGATTGGCGACACAAATTTTTGTTGCACTTGTTTTAGGGATTGTAGTAGGGGCAATCTTCTATGGTAATAAAACGGCGATTTCTTATATCACACCAATTGGGGATATATTTATTCACTTAATTAAAATGATTGTAGTACCGATTGTTATTTCAGCATTAATTGTTGCCGTAGCTGGTGTAGGTGATATGAAGAAGCTTGGGAAACTAGGCGGGAAGACAATTCTTTATTTCGAAATTATTACGACAATTGCTATTTTAATGGGATTACTTGCGGCAAATATATTCCAACCAGGTACTGGCGTTGATATGAGTAACTTACAGCAAAGCGATATTTCTTCTTATAAACAAACAGCAGATGCTACAGAGAAGAAAGGTTTTGCTGAAACGATTGTTCATATCGTACCGAAAAACGTATTTGAATCTATCTCACAAGGTGACTTATTACCGATTATATTCTTCTCCGTGTTATTTGGTTTAGGAGTTGCGGCAATTGGAGACAAAGGAAAGCCTGTCTTTAACTTTTTTGAGGGTGTACTCGAAGCGATGTTTTGGGTCACCAATCAAGTTATGAAATTTGCACCATTTGGTGTATTCGCATTAATTGCTGTTACCGTTGCGAAATTTGGTGTAGCAACACTACTTCCTTTAGGAAAACTAGTGCTAGCTGTATACGTAACTGTTATACTATTCGTTGTGATTGTATTAGGTATTAATGCTCGAATGGTTGGCGTAAACATTTTTACGTTAATAAAAATTTTAAAAGAAGAACTTATTCTTTCATTTACGACAGCAAGTTCAGAAGCTGTTTTACCTAATATAATGAGAAAAATGGAAGAGTTCGGTTGTCCAAAGGCAGTTGCCTCTTTCGTTATTCCGACAGGTTATACATTTAACTTGACTGGATCGGCTATTTATCAAGCGTTAGCGGCATTGTTTGTTGCACAAATGTACGGTGTGCACATGTCACTGACAGAGCAAATAACGTTATTATTCGTTCTCATGTTAACATCCAAGGGTATGGCGGGAGTTCCAGGTGCATCGTTCGTTGTTGTATTAGCAACGTTAGGTTCAATGGGGTTACCACTAGAAGGTATCGCGTTAATTGCGGGAATTGACCGCATTTTAGATATGATTCGCTCATCTGTCAATGTATTAGGAAATGCATTAGCGGCCATTGTTATGTCGAAGTGGGAAGGCGAATTCGATAATGAGAAAGCAAAACAATATGTAGAAACAGTCAAAGAAACAAAAGCAGCATAAGAAATCGTTAAGGAGTGAATAATCATGGCAACATTAACTGAAGTTAAAAATGGTGTTCGAATTGAAAAAGATTTTTTAGGTGAAAAAGAAGTACCAAACTATGCATACTACGGCGTGCAAACAATGCGTGCAGTTGAAAACTTCCCAATTACAGGATACAAAATCCATGAAGGTTTAATTAGAGCGTTCGCAGTTGTAAAAAAAGCTGCAGCACTTGCGAATACAGATGTAGGAAGATTGGAATTGAATAAGGGCGGCGCGATCGCAGAAGCTGCTCAAGAAATTCTTGATGGAAAATGGCATGATCATTTCATCGTAGATCCAATCCAAGGCGGTGCAGGTACTTCAATGAACATGAATGCAAATGAAGTCATTGCCAATCGTGCTCTTGAATTATTAGGAATGGAAAAGGGAGACTATCATTATATTAGTCCAAATAGTCATGTAAACATGGCACAATCAACAAACGATGCATTCCCAACAGCGATTCATATCGCAACATTAAACGCATTAGAAGGTTTATTACAAACGATGGGTTATATGCATGATGTATTTGAATTAAAAGCAGAACAGTTCGATCATGTGATTAAAATGGGTCGTACACATTTACAAGACGCTGTGCCAATTCGTCTTGGACAAGAATTTAAAGCGTACTCTCGCGTACTTGAACGTGATATGAAACGAATTCAGCAATCACGTCAACACTTATATGAAGTGAACATGGGGGCAACTGCAGTTGGTACAGGCTTAAATGCAGATCCAGAATATATTGAAGCAGTTGTAAAACATTTAGCTGCAATTAGTGAACTACCACTTGTTGGTGCAGAAGACTTAGTAGATGCGACGCAAAATACGGATGCATACACAGAAGTATCTGCAGCACTTAAAGTATGTATGATGAATATGTCTAAAATTGCGAATGATCTTCGCTTAATGGCATCAGGTCCACGTGTTGGTTTAGCAGAAATTATGTTACCAGCTCGTCAACCAGGTTCATCTATTATGCCAGGGAAAGTAAACCCTGTTATGCCAGAGGTAATTAATCAAATTGCGTTCCAAGTAATTGGTAACGACCATACAATTTGTCTTGCTTCAGAAGCAGGTCAATTAGAATTAAACGTTATGGAACCAGTACTAGTTTTCAACTTACTTCAATCAATTAGCATTATGAATAACGGTTTCCGTGCCTTTACAGATAATTGCTTAAAAGGAATTGAAGCGAATGAAGATCGCTTAAAAGAGTATGTTGAGAAGAGTGTAGGAATTATTACAGCCGTGAACCCTCATATCGGTTATGAAGCAGCAGCTCGCGTTGCGAAAGAAGCAATCGCGACTGGGCAATCCGTTCGAGAACTTTGTGTGAAAAATGGTGTACTGTCACAAGAAGACTTAGAATTAATTCTAGATCCATTCGAAATGACACACCCAGGGATTGCAGGAGCAACTCTTTTAAAGAAAAATTAAAAAAAGAGGGGGGACAAGCCCCTCTTTTTTGTTTACAATATAGAAATGCTATATATGAATAGAGGTAGGGATGTTATGAGCAAGTTTACAGTAGCTTCTAATGGTTCATTAGAAACGACATTAAGAGGAGTAGAAGTATTATCAACACCACTTTTAAATAAAGGGGTCGCTTTCACGCAAGAAGAAAGAGAAGAATTAGGTTTAAAAGGGTTATTACCGCCAGCAGTTTTAACATTGGAAGAACAAGCACGCCGAGCATACGAACAATTTTGTTCTCAGCCGGATGATTTATTAAAGAATGTATACTTAACAGCGTTACATGATCGAAATGAAGTATTATTTTATCGTATTTTAACAGATCATTTACGCGAAATGTTACCAATCGTATATACACCAACTGTTGGTGTAGCGATTCAAAGATATAGTCATGAATATCGTAAACCACGTGGTGTGTATTTATCAATTAACGATCCGTCAGGTATTGAAGAAGCGTTCGCCAATATCGGTGCAACAGCAGAAAATATTGATTTAGTCGTTGTAACAGATGGAGAAGGTATATTAGGAATTGGTGACTGGGGCGTTGGTGGTATTAACATCGCAATCGGAAAATTAGCTGTTTATACAGCCGCAGTTGGAATCGATCCTAGCCGCGTATTACCGGTAATTTTAGATGTAGGTACAAATCGTGAAGAATTATTAGACAATCCATTTTATATTGGAAATCGTCACCCTCGTATAACAGGTGAAGCTTACGATGAATTTATTGATACATTTGTTCAAGCAGTAAATAAACAATTCCCGAAAGCACTTCTGCATTGGGAAGATTTCAGTTCTCGTAACGCACGAAAAATTTTAGATAAATATCGCCATGACGTGTGTACGTTTAACGATGATATTCAAGGAACAGGTGCAGTTTCGCTTGCTGCTGTATTATCAGCAGTAAAAGCTTCTGGTGTACCGTTAAGTGAACATCGCGTTGTTGTGTTTGGTGCTGGTACGGCTGGAATCGGTATCGCAGATCAAGTTAGAGATGCGATGGTTCGCGTAGGTGTATCAGAAGAGGAATCATATAAGCGTTTCTGGTGTATTGATCGTAACGGGTTAGTTACAGATAACATGGAAGATCTTCTTGATTTC
The DNA here is from genome assembly GCF_008042405.1 of Bacillus sp. SH7-1. Lineage (NCBI taxonomy): Bacteria > Bacillati > Bacillota > Bacilli > Caryophanales > Bacillaceae > Bacillus > Bacillus sp. SH7-1. The sequence continues at coordinate 18,356 of NZ_QNUD01000004.1, read as the reverse complement.
CAAATTCCGTATGCAAGAAAAGAAGCGGAAGTAAGTGAGTGGAAGCAAAATGATGTAATCGGACTTGCTGAAGTTGTGAAGCATGTGAAACCTACAATTTTAATTGGTACATCAACTGTTGCAGGCGCATTTAAAGAAGAGATTATTAAAGAAATGGCTTCCCACGTAGAAAGACCAATCATTTTACCAATGTCGAATCCGACGCCACTTGCTGAAGCAAAACCAGTTGATTTAATCCAGTGGACAGAAGGCAGAGCATTAGTTGCAACAGGAAGTCCGTTTGAACCAGTTACATACAACGGTGTAACGTATGTGATTGGACAATCAAATAATGCACTTATTTTCCCAGGGCTTGGACTTGGAACAATTGTAGTACGTGCAAGCATCATGACGGACGGAATGTTCGCAGCAGCAGCTGAAGCAGTTGCAAGTATGGTAGATACAAGTCAACCAGGAGCACCTATCTTGCCAGAAGTTGAAGAGCTACGTAATATCTCCGAAATGGTAGCAATTGAAGTAGCGAAAGTTGCTGTTGCAGAAGGCGTTGCTAGAGAGAACTTAAGTGATAACGATATCAAGATTGCAGTGAAAGAAGCAATCTGGGAGCCTGAGTATCGCCAAATAAAAGCGGTAGAAAAGGTTAGAATATAGAAATAAAGCCCGTTTATAATATAAGCGGGCTTTCACTTTTATTACTGAAAAAAGAGTATAGGAAGTGGCACCTTTGAATTGGAATCAATTATGGAAGAAAGATATATCTCTTTTAATTATATTAATGGTTGTTGTTCCGATTGCTGGAGAGCTTAATTTTCATCCTTTTAACGATACGTTTCGCGTTAGCTTTGGGACGCCGTTATTCTTCTTTTTATTATTATTTTTAAGAAGAATACCAGCAGTAGCTGCAGGTATTCTTGTCGGTATATGTGTCGTTTTATTTCGCGTATGTCTTGACTGGATTATGCAAGGTTCATTTCATATGACAGAATCATTTTATTTGCGTTATCCTGTGTTCTTTTATTATTTTATTTATGGAAGTCTTTTTTCGTTTTGTAGAGTGAATAAGTTTCATCAGAAGCCAATTGTTATTGGGTGCCTTGGAATTACAATTGAAATTATCGCAAGTATGTCAGAACTAGCGATATATCATATGGTAGTGCTCGGTACAACGATAACAGTTTCTGAAGTAAATAAACTTATTATTATTGCTATTTTCCGTAGTTTTTTTGCACTTGGCTTTTTAAATATGATGAATTTATATGAAACGAAATTAAAAGAATCACAAGTACGAAAAGAAAATGAAAAAATGTTAATGCACTTGTCCAATTTATATGTAGAATCTGTTCATTTGAAAAAAACGTTACAAAATGCAGAATTAATTACACAAGAAGCGTATCAATTATATCGGAATTTACAAGTAAGCGATAATTCGAATGGTAAAACAGCATTGAAAATAGCAGGAGAAGTGCATGAAATAAAAAAGGATAATCAAAGGATTTTTGCAGGATTATCTAAACTGTTATTAGATAAAAATGTGGCTGAGTATGTAGAAGGACATGAGCTTACAGAAATGATTGTAAGAATAAATGAAAAGTATGCTGAAATGCTAGAGAAAGATATACGTTTTTCTAAACATATAGAAGGTGAGCACGCTGCATATCACGTGTATACAGTGCTATCAATCTTTAATAACTTAGTCGCCAATGCAGTTGAAGCAATTGAAGATAGAGGTCTCATTAATATTAAGTTATATAAACGGGATCAACATGTAATCTTTGTAGTAATTGACGATGGCCCTGGTATTGCACAAAAGTATAAGAAATTAGTATTTAAACCCGGGTTTACTTCAAAGTATGATCAAACGGGAACACCGTCCACAGGTATTGGACTTTCTTACATATATGAAATGGTAACAGAGCTCGGCGGAGAAGTAAGGTTAGAAGACAATGAAACTGGAAAAGGGTGTAAGTTTATCGTTTATTTACCGGAGTGCAGTTTAAAGCGGGAAGGGGAATAGATTTGTTTTATTATATTGTAGATGATGATGAAGTTTTCCGTTCGATGCTTTCGCAAATTATTGAGGATGGCGATCTCGGAGAAGTAATCGGAGAATCGGAAGATGGAGCGTTTATTGAAGCAGAACAGCTAAATTATAAAAAAGTGGATATTTTATTTATTGATTTACTAATGCCGATGAGAGATGGCATTGAAACAGTTCGCCATATAGCATCTTCATTTACTGGGAAAATTATTATGATTTCCCAAGTTGAATCGAAACAGCTCATTGGTGAGGCATATACACTTGGTGTGGAATATTATATTACAAAACCACTAAACAAAATAGAAGTAGTATCTGTTGTACGAAAAGTGATAGAACGTATTCGTTTGGAACGTTCTATATATGACATTCAAAAATCATTAAATAATGTGTTTCAGTGGGAAAAGCCGCAAATGCGTAGTGAAGCAGTGCAAGAAGGGAAAAAGATATCAGATTCAGGACGCTTCTTACTATCAGAACTCGGTATTGCGGGAGAGAACGGAAGTAAAGATTTACTTAGTATGCTGGAATATTTAAATGGACAAGAAAAGGCGCAAACGTTTGAATTTGGATTTCCTGCGTTGAAAGATATTTTTCACCAAATTACACTGAAAAAATTAGGGGAACTAGCTTCAGAGGCAGATATAGAGAAGGAGAGAAAAGCATCTGAACAACGTGTAAGAAGAGCGATTTATCAATCATTGAACCATTTAGCTTCTCTTGGACTAACAGACTTTTCAAATCCGAAATTTGAAAGTTATGCTCCGAAGTTTTTTGATTTCACTGTAGTTAGAAAACGGATGACAGAAATGACGAAAGATGAACTCGCATCTTCTGGTCATACGCGAATTAATACGAAGAAGTTTATTCAAGTGTTGTATTTTGAGGCGAAGAGGTTGATGGAGATAGAGTGAAGAAGATGCTTATAAATAAGCATCTTTTTTTGTTAAATCAACATTTTATATTTTCTCGTAGAGCATGTAAAATGTTAAGTAAGAGAAAATGGTTTTACATTAAAGAGGTGTCAAAACAATGAGTTTTACATTAAATAAATCGATTATAAAAGAAGTATGCGGAGAGACCTCATATAAAAGAGGCGAAGCTTATTATAAAGCAAATAAAGTAATCGTGAATCATTATGATGAAACGAAAGAAATTTGTGAGGCGACGGTAAAAGGGAATGAGGATTTTCATGTTACAGTAGAAAAAGCTAAGAAAGGTGATGTTGTTGCGAGATGTAGTTGTCCTTCGTTAGCATCTTTCCAAACGTACTGTCAACATGTTGCAGCTGTATTGATACAAATAAATTATAACCAGCAAACGGGTGGAATGGGCTCTGTTAGTAGCAGCAATGATCAATTAACAAACGGGATGTTTCAGCTGTTTGCAGACAAACCACTGAGACCAAAAAGTAAACAACATCGTTTTGATACACGTGAAATATTAGATGTGGAGTTTATATGTTCACCAGTAGCGACGAAAAGCGGTGGGGCTCTTCTTGGAATTCAATTGAAACTTGCCAAAGTGTATTTCATAAATCATATTAGAGAATTTCTTTCTAAAGTGGAGAAAAGAGAAACTTTTCATTGTTCCAATGAATTTGTATACACGCCAGATGTACACAGTTTTAAACAAGAAACAGACGCGATTATACAACAACTCATTAAAATATATCATAACGAAAAAATGTATGAAGATGCACTAGAAGTACATGCGAAACAAGATGAAAGTATGATATTTATACCGCCAGCTTCGTGGAATGATATGCTCTCTTCACTTTCTAGAGCCGAGTATGTACAGCTGAAACAAAATGAGCAACTGTTTCATGGCTTACAAATTTCAAAAGGTTTATTGCCATTACATTTTGAGTTCACGAAAGGGAATAATGGCGGGTTTACACTTCATATAGCCGGCCTAAATCGTGTTCAAGTTATGGAGATGTATAACAACGCTCTTTACGATGGGAAATTATATCATTTACCTATGGAAGATTGTATGCGACTTATTGAACTACAAAAGATGATGAGTCGCTCAAATAGCAATCAGTTTTATATTCCTGAAACTAAGATGGAACATTTCGTAGCGAAAGTTGTCCCTGGATTAATGAAGCTTGGAACAGTGCGCATTGATGAAGTAATATCAGATCGTGTTGAAACGCCGTCGCTAAAAGCAAAACTATATTTAGATCGAGTGAAAAATCGTTTGTTAGCAGGTCTCGAATTTCATTATGGAAACGTCGTGATTAATCCGCTAGAAGAGGACGGACAGCCGTCTGTTTTTAATCGTGATGAGAAAAAGGAAAAAGAAATTTTAGACATTATGAGTGAAAGTGCCTTCGCGAAAACAGAAGGTGGTTATTTTATACATAATGAAGAGGCTGAGTATAACTTTTTATATCATGTCGTTCCAACGTTAAAAGGTTTAGTTGATATTTATGCGACGACAGCAATCAAATTACGAATTCATAAAGGGGATACAGCTCCTCTTATTAGGGTGAGAAGAAAAGAAAGAATTGATTGGTTGTCATTTCGTTTTGATATAAAAGGAATACCGGAAGCGGAAATTAAAGGTGTATTAGTTGCTCTTGAAGAGAAACGCAAATATTACCGATTAGCGAATGGTTCTTTATTATCACTAGAGAGCAAAGAGTTTAATGAAATTAATCAGTTTGTAAAAGAATCAGGTATTCGAAAAGAATTTTTACATGGGGAAGAAGTGAACGTTCCGCTTATTCGGAGTGTAAAATGGATGAACGGACTTCACGAAGGTAATGTTTTAAGTTTAGATGAATCTGTTCAAGATTTAGTGGAAAGCATTCAAAATCCGAAAAAATTAAAGTTTACGGTGCCACAAACTTTAAATGCTGTAATGAGAGAGTATCAAGTATACGGATTTGAGTGGATGAAAACGCTCGCCTATTACCGTTTTGGCGGTATTTTAGCAGATGATATGGGACTTGGAAAAACGCTGCAAAGTATTGCTTATATAGATTCTGTTTTTCCTGAAATTCGAGAGAAGAAGCTACCTATATTAGTCGTTTCACCGTCCTCGCTTGTTTATAATTGGTTTAGTGAATTGAAAAAATTCGCCCCGCACATTAGAGCAGTTATTGCAGATGGAAATCAGACAGAGCGGCGGAAAATCCTAAAAGATGTAGCGGAATTTGATGTCGTAATTACGTCATATCCATTACTGAGAAGAGATATAAGATCGTATGCGAGGCCGTTTCATACACTATTTCTTGATGAAGCACAGGCGTTTAAAAATCATACAACGCAAACTGCAAGAGCAGTGAAAACAATTCAAGCTGAATATCGTTTCGGACTAACGGGAACGCCTGTAGAAAATTCATTAGAAGAACTATGGTCTATCTTTCATGTCGTATTTCCAGAATTATTACCAGGAAGAAAGGAATTTGGTGATTTAAGGCGTGAAGATATTGCGAAGCGCGTAAAACCTTTCGTATTAAGACGATTAAAAGGGGACGTATTACAGGAGCTTCCAGATAAAATAGAGCACTTACAGTCATCGGAATTATTACCAGATCAAAAGAGACTATATGCTGCTTATTTAGCGAAGTTAAGGGAAGAAACGTTAAAGCATTTAGATAAAGATACGTTACGTAAAAATAAAATTAAAATATTAGCTGGCTTAACGAGGTTGAGACAAATTTGTAATCATCCCGCGTTATTCGTTGATGATTACAAGGGGAGTTCCGCTAAATTTGAGCAACTGCTAGACATACTAGAGGAATGTAGAAGTACTGGCAAGAGGATTTTAATCTTTTCTCAATTTACGAAGATGCTGTCCATTATTGGTCGTGAGTTAAATCGTCAAGCGATTCCATACTTTTATTTAGACGGAAATACACCTTCGCAAGAACGAGTAGAGCTATGTAATCGGTTTAACGAAGGAGAGGGCGATCTATTTCTTATTTCCTTGAAAGCTGGCGGTACTGGACTTAATTTAACTGGTGCAGATACGGTAATATTATATGATTTATGGTGGAATCCAGCTGTTGAACAACAAGCGGCTGATAGGGCGTATCGAATGGGACAAAAAAATACAGTACAAGTTATTAAATTAGTAGCACACGGAACAATTGAGGAAAAAATGCATGAACTGCAAGAGAGTAAGAAAAATTTAATCGCTGAAGTGATTGAACCGGGAGAAGAGAAATTGTCATCGATTACGGAGGAAGAAATACGAGATATTTTAATGATATAATACAAAAAAGCTATGCCTTCAAAATGTATGAGGGCATAGCTTTTTTGTTGTAATAATTATATTTTGTTTTGTACAAAGTAAAGAAATCAAATGTTATTTAGATTATTTCTTTGTACCTTTACTTTTGTATGGCTTTGCAGCTTGCTTTTTCTTTGCGCTTGATTGCCAACGGTTCCACCCTTTACTTCCTGTACCTTGTCCTACACCTTTTTTCGGTTTTGCTTTCGTTTTACTCATATGATCACTCCGTTATATAAAAATCTAATCTAATAATAGTCAATGATTTAGAAAATACTCTTTATAAATGACTATGTTTGCTTTAAGTAAAAAAACTGCTTGAATGCTATAGTATATCATGAATTTGCACGTAAACTGAAAGGAATTAAAAAGAAAATGAAAATAATACGAAATACTGCGGATTCTATATTTCGAACGATTACATTAATCGTTGTATATATGTTAGTTTCAGTTAGTGAGACGTTTTTTGGAATGTCTAGGCAAAAGAAGTAAAGAAGTTATATTGGAAACAATCAATAAAGCCGTAAAATAAAGAATTGAAAAATATTTTAAAACTTTTTGTTGACTTTCTTTATTTTTTGTATAGAATAATCATTAATAAAATGTTTCAGAGATGTGACAACAAAACGACTATGAAAGGACGAGTAGTAGTAGGACGTAGTCTAAGCGAGTCAGGGGTGGTGTGAGCCTGATACGAAGCCTATTATGAAGAACCTCCTGGAGTTGCTAACCGAAATCCTTTATAGGAAAGTAGACTTAGCCGGGAACTTCGCCGTTACAAGAAGAACAGTATCGAGATATTTTCATCTCCGTATTGTATAAGTGAGCAACCTCTGTTGCTAATTTGGGTGGTACCGCGGAACCAAAGCCTTTCGTCCCAGTTTTTTGGGAAAGAAGGGCTTTTTTTGTTGGCTTCTTTTCACAACATCCAAACATTTTAGGAGGAAACCACCATGTATCAATCATTAATGACAGTAAGAGAGACTCAAATTGCAATTAAGGAAGTTAAAACATTTTTCGAGGACCAGTTAGCAAAACGCCTTGAACTATTCCGCGTATCTGCACCATTATTCGTAACGAAAAAATCAGGATTAAACGATCACCTAAACGGTGTAGAACGTCCAATTGAATTTGATATGTTACATTCAGGAGAAGAATTAGAAATTGTTCATTCACTAGCGAAGTGGAAAAGATTCGCATTACATGAATACGGCTATGAAGCTGGTGAAGGTTTATATACAAACATGAACGCAATCCGTCGTGATGAAGAACTTGATGCAACACATTCCATTTACGTTGACCAATGGGATTGGGAAAAAATCGTTCAAAAAGAATGGCGTACTGTAGATTACTTACAACAAACAGTACAAACAATTTATGGAATATTCAAAGATTTAGAAGATCACTTATTTGAAAAATATCCGTTTCTTGGAAAGTATTTACCAGAAGAAATCGTGTTCGTTACTTCCCAAGAACTAGAAGATAAATATCCAGAATTAACACCGAAAGATCGTGAACATGCAATTGCGAAAGAACACGGTGCCGTTTTCATTATCGGAATTGGTGATGCACTTCGTTCAGGTGAAAAGCATGACGGACGCGCAGCTGATTATGATGATTGGAAATTAAACGGTGATATTCTATTCTGGCACCCAGTACTACAAGCTTCGTTCGAATTATCATCAATGGGAATTCGTGTTGATAGTAAATCACTTGATGAGCAGTTAACGAAAACTGGTGATGACTTTAAACGTGAGTATGATTTCCATAAAGGTATATTAGAAGATGTACTACCATTAACAATTGGTGGTGGTATTGGACAATCAAGAATGTGCATGTACTTCTTACGTAAAGCACATATCGGTGAAGTGCAATCTTCTGTATGGCCTGATGATTTACGTGAAGCTTGCAAGAAAGAAAACATTCATCTGTTTTAATAGAAATGAGAGAGGGTAGCTCAAAAAGTTATCCTCTCTTTTTTATTGTGTAAACGAATGGTTTACAGTGAATTTTACTAATGGTTTCTTTCTTCTATATCTCTTTTTGTGTAATAATTTGTTAAAGGAGGGGACGTTATGAGCTTAGGAGAACAGTGAAAAAAACTACGAGAGTCAAAAGGATTTTCGCAAGAGGATGTTGCTAAAAAGATTGGTATAACGAGGCAAGCGGTATATAAATGGGAAAATGATAAAAGTTGCCCTGATATTGAAAATTTGATTTTATTGAGTGAAATGTATAACGTTACGCTAGACGTGTTGATAAAAGGGAATCAAGATTTCAAAAAGAAAATACATAGTGATGCAGAAGATGAGGATTTTGAGAAAGGAAATGGATTTGGTTTTTATATCGGATGCGGTTTGCTAATTTTAAGTGCTTTCATTGATTATGAAGGAGTTCAAGAGATTTTATTAGGAGTTGCACTATTCATGATGGTATTTTACTCGGATGTGAAGAAAGTTATTTTGAATGAATATAGATCGTTTTTTCATGGAAAAGAGCGATAAGATATAAAATGAGAAGAGTTAGTTATATTTCCTAGGAAAGGATAAAATGACTAACCAAATTATTTTATAATGATTTATAGATGTTGGTAATATGTTAAAGAACGATTTGAATAGTGTCTTGAAATCTATATGTAAAATGAGAATATATTTTTAAAAGCTCAAACAAGTATAACCACGTTCTAAAGTTAGGACGTGGTTAAAAATATAGTGGTTTAATTTATAATACATCACTTACTTGTAACTGAGTTCTTCCGCTAAACCGATTAAAATGCCTTCGGTTCCACGAATATAGCAGAGACGGTATGAGTTCTCGTATTGAACTACTTCGCCAACGAGCTGAGCACCATGCTTAGTAGTAAGCCTAGATACCATTTCGTCAATGTCTTCAACGGTGAACATGACGCGCAAATAACCGAGGGCGTTGACAGGTGCTGTCCGGTGATCTGCTATAGCGGGCGGGGAAAGAAATCGCGAAAGTTCAATCCGGCTGTGGCCATCTGGCGTAACCAACATAGCAATCTCTACGCACTGGGAACCGAGTCCGGTTACGCGACCAGCCCATTCACCTTCGACAGTGGCTCTCCCTTCGAGTTTCAAACCAATCTCTTCGAAGAAAGAGATTGCGTCATCAAGGGATTCTACAACGATGCTGACATTGTCCATTCTGAGTAATTTGTTTTTTGTCATTCTCTGTATCTCCTTATATGTAAAAATGTATTATCTGGTCATCTCCATAAGTATACTATTAAAAGGTTACAAATTCCTTCCAAACAGAAACAGCTTGCCACGGTATAGGGAAATGTGACAAGCTGTTATTAAGTATGTCATATAGTATCTTGCTAACAAACAATACCGCGACTTCCTCACAAAATATTTCTAGTCTGTACGCCATTAAATGGCCCGATTGTTGAATAGAATGACTTTATTTTAATGTAAATAAATTTCTCGTCACGCTATACAATGCAAACAGCTTTCTATTTATATAGGAAGGAAATAGATTCATATAATTTGTTTTACGTTTACGAGTGGAAATTAACTCATCTGCACTAAAGGCTCGATTTTCGCCATAAATGATTGATGCAGCGCCTCAACACCTGTTACTAAATGAAGGCGGTCAATAACGACAGAAACTTTAATTTCTGATGTACTTACCATTTTAATATGAATATCTTCTTCTTTTAAAGTAGTGAACATATTTGCAGCAACACCTGGATTAGAGACCATACCAGATCCTACAATTGATACTTTTGCTAAATGGTTTTCATGTTCTACTGATACATAGTGAAGTGCTTCTTGGTTTTGTTCCAACACTTCTAATGTTTCTCTTAAATCATTAGAGTGGATGGAGAAGGAGAGATGCACAGTTCCTTCATTTGTAATACTTTGAATGATGATGTCTACATTAATATGTGCTGCTGCTAATGTAGAGAAAACAGTGGAAAGCGAGCCTTGTTCTAGTCCTTTAATTGTGACACGTGTAATATTATCTTCAAATGCAATACCTTTAACGATTGATTGTTGTTCCATGTTACATTCTCCTTTTACAATTGTTCCGTTTTCTTGTTCCATACTTGAGCGAACTTCTAAAATGACATTATGATTTTTAGCAAATTCAACAGCACGTGGATGTAATACACCAGCACCGAGGTTTGCAAGTTCTAACATTTCGTCATAAGAAATTTCATCTAATTTGTAAGCATCTTTTACAACTCGTGGATCCGTCGTATATACGCCGGTCACATCTGTGTAAATATCACATTTTTTTGCGTTTAATGCTGCTGCTAATGCGACAGCGGTCGTATCAGAACCACCGCGTCCGAGTGTCGTAATTTCATGATCTTCACTGATTCCTTGGAACCCAGCTACAATAACAATCGTGCCTTTAGTAAGATAAGACTGAATTCGATCCGTATTAATTTCAGTAATCCGTGCACTACTATGTACAGATTCTGTCGTAATACCAGCTTGCCATCCTGTTAATGAAATCGCGTTATAACCTTTCGCTTGTAGTGCCATCGTTAATAATGAAATAGTCACTTGCTCTCCTGTTGATAGAAGCATATCCATTTCGCGTTTACTCGGATTTTCTGTAATCGCGTTAGCAAGTGAGACAAGTTCATCTGTACTTTTTCCCATTGCTGAAACGACAGTGACGATACTATGTCCTCGTTCATATTCTTCAATAATTAAATTGGCTACATGTTGAATGCGCTCAACGCTTCCGACAGAAGTACCACCAAATTTTTGTACAATCGTTTCCATTACGAATTCCTTCTTTCATCCATTTTTAAGAAAAGATTAGGACATATATAAATCCCAATATTCCTGTAGTTACCAGAGAAAAACAAAAAACACCATCTCAAATAAGTGAGGATGGTGCTGTTACAGGAAAAGGGAAACAGAAAACGGAGCTAATAAAAAAACCGCCAAAAAAGGAATACCATAAAAATGATATCTCTTTTTTGTAGATAGCTCTTCATACGTACACGTCTGTACATATGACAGTTCTGTTTCTATTCGAAAACAGCCCCAATCGATAAATACAGAGAAATATATCGATTTCGGCAATACTTCCTTTCATCTAATTTCATGGACCTCTCTGTGTCTCCATTAGAATACTCATAAGTATCGCAACCTCTATCTCACGTTTTAGGCGAGAGTGTTTGATTTATGAAGTTGTTGGTAACATTTGTTTTATAATAATTTAAATTTTTCGGGGAAGCAAGTGTTTTATATAAATTTTAAAAATTCTTTCTCTTTACGAAAAAGTTTGTGAAAAAAGTAGCAAAATAAATTCATTGCATGTACATTAAAATTATAGTACATAGGAGGTGGAAGAATGAAGGGGAAAAAGCCTATTTATGTTTCGGCAGAAATGAACACAACAATGGAGAAATTATGGGAATACACGCAAGAACCACATATACATACAGAATGGGATGCTCGCTTTTCTGAAATTTCATATTTAGAGAAAAAAGAAGGAGAACCACAGAAGTTTTTATATAAAACAAAAATCGGATTTGGACTTGAAATAGCTGGAGAAGGTGAATCGATAGGTGAGATAAGAAAAGAAACGGGAGAACGTATTTCTTCTTTAAAATTTTGGACGGATAATAAATTATCTCTTATTCAAATAGGGCGTGGTTATTGGAAGTATACACCGAGTAAAACATACATTCATTTTGAGACGCAATATGATTATGATACGAGGTATGGTCGTATAGGAAATGTAATAGATTCATGTATTTTTCGACCGTTATTAGGCTGGGCGACTGCTTGGAGTTTTGATGCTTTAAAATTATGGTTAGAAAAAGGACTTCATCCTAGGTTGCTAATGAGAAGAACGATGACATATTGGATTGTATGTTTTTTATTTGCATTTGTATGGATGTATCAAGGAATAGTACCGAAACTAGTGTTTACTCATTCAGAAGAAGTAAAAATGCTATCTGTGATGATTGGTTCAACTGCACATAGTATTTTTGCACTTAAAATAATCGGAATATTAGAAATTATTTTTGGTGTCATATGGCTGTTGCCATTTCCAAAAAGAAAAGTATTTATAGTACATATTTTTATGTTAATAGCCTTAACGATAGCGGCAGGCTTTACGAATATCGCAAGCTTTACAGAGTCGTTTAATCCAATTACATTAAACGTTCTACTAATGGGGTTATCGATTGTCGGTTATATAAATAGTTTTGATTTACCAAGTGCAAAAAATTGCAAGAGGAAGAGAAAGGGATAATGTATGGCTAATATTTATGAAAGATTATTAGGGAATTCTTATAAAAGACTTCATCCAAAATTACAGAAACGCTATGAGATTACAGAAGAAAATAGCTTTACTGGAGAAGGAAAGATGGATGAAATTTACGGTGGTTCTTTTTTCGTAAAATTAATATTAAAAATTGCATCGAAGTTTCGAATGTTTTTCTCAGAACGGGGAGAGGGAGTTCCATTTATAATACATAATACAGCTGAACGAGATGAATATGGAAAAGAAATTGTAAAGTGGAATCGTACTTTCTATTTCCATAATAAGAAAAGATATTTTAATGCAGTTATGCAGTTGGATGAAACCGAAAATGAAATTGTAGATTATTTTGGTGAACCACATATACTCGTCTCTACATTAAATTTTCATATTGATGAGTTAGGGGCAATGCATATTTCTTCGAAGAAACAATGGTTTTATATGTTTAGAAGAAAAATCTCTTTACCGAAACTTTTATACGGAGAGGCAAAAATTGTTGAAAGTTATGATGACGAATTACAATGTTTTCGAATTCATGTTCAAGTACGAAATCCGTTAATGGGTTCCCTATTTTCATATAAGGGAACATTTGTGGAAAGGAAATAAATGATATGAAAAATATAATAGTTGGGCTTGCTTGTTATATTGTTTTTCTAATATGTGAGTGGTCAAATGTAAACCCAGTTGAAGCAATTATTTTATTGTCTATTTTGTTATTTATACCGATGTCTTTTTGTATTATTGATAAAAGAGCACGAAATGGATCGTATTTATTATTTTATAAATCCGTATCGTTTTTATATCCGATAGCAGCGATTTGTGCAATGTTAGCTTTTGTAACAAATCAATATATCTTTGCGATAATTTGGTTTGTATATACGGGGATCATTGCGTTATTTGGTATAAATAGATTACTAGAAAGAGGATGGAAACCGTTAGAAGAGACAGCTATCGATAGTGCGTTTATTTATTTGTTTTTAGGTGGTTTTTGGTTTTTTGCTTCAGTAGCAAAACTTTCAATTATGCATTTTAGCTCTGACATTGTTTTACTCACAGCTGCACATTTTCATTATTCGGCGTTTCTATTGCCATTATCAGCTGGTTTAATAGGGCGGAAGAGAGAAAAGAGCAGTAAAGTATATGATGCAATTATGTTTATTATAGTCATTTCACCGATGACAGTTGCGATTGGAATTACGTACTCAAGGGTATTTGAATTTTTTGCAGTGTTCCTATATTTATGTGCGATTTATGGGTATGGGATTTATGTTTGGCGCACGAAATTTAATGCTATCAACGCAAAAATCCTCCTAGTCATATCGTCTAGTACACTCATGGTAACAATTATGTTTTCACTTATATACTCGTATGGGAATTTGAAACATGTAATGACGATTACAATTGCTCAAATGGTTTGGATTCACGGTGTTGTTAACGGAGTTGGAGTAGCATTACCGGCATTTGTCGGCTGGATGATTGAAAAGAGTGCTCCGAATTATAAATACTACGGGAAACCAATGAGCAGGTTAAGAGGAAATACGATAGTTGGGGAAGCATTTTTACATAACAGACATTTAATAGATAGCAAGGAATACAAAGGTTTAGTTGATAATATGAATGATTTTCATAGTGAGGCATTAGACATGGCGAAGATTCCTTTAAGTATTACTCGGTTTTATGAAAATACAAAAGAGTATGAGTTACAATCGCATATTAAATGGGCTCGGTGGTTCCGCCCGGTTGCATTTTGTTATGAGAAAATGAGTAAGCGTGTAGGACAAGTGCATTTAGGAATGGGCGGCAAGTGGGAAACGATGCAAGGCTCTATCATTGGGATAATAGATGCAAAGGATGGAAGAGAGAATGTAAGGGCTTGGCTGAGAAAAAATGAAGCAGGAGAATCTATATTTGTAGCTCTTTACTCAAAGCATACATATATGAACGAGACATATATGAATATTGCATTACCTTTACCCTATTCGAATATGACGGGGGTTTTGAAATTATGTAATAAGAGTAATGATTTAATTATTACTAGTAAGCTAAGAGAAAATGGTAAGGGAGATGAGGGGATTTATTTACATACTCGTTTCTTTACAATACGTTTACCGTTAGCAGAGACTTTTATTATAAAAGAGCACACGGATCACATATTAGAAGCTAATCATAAAATGTGGATATTCGGAATCGAGTTTTTAGAAATTGATTATGAGATTAAGAAGTTAGAGGAGAAGTAAGAAAAGCTTGGAGAGATTCCAAGCTTTTTTTATATATGCGTAATTGTCATAGCAACTTGTTTATCTAAGTCTCGGTCCCAGACGCGTTGAATTTCAAACGTACCTTTTTCAAAAAATAATGGGAATCTCTCTTTAAACCAATCTTGCATAGGAAGATTTAGTGCTTCATCAATTGGTACCCATAATAATTCGCCCTCAGGAGGGTTCATAAGAAGTTCACCATCAAATGAGTCTGTCCAATAATTAAATACCATATATCGAACATTTTCTTTCGGATTTACGTATTCATCTAATCCCTTAAAACTTAAATTTGAAACAAGTAATCCAGTTTCTTCTTTTACTTCTCGTTTAGCAGCTTTAACGATACTTTCTGGGAAATCTACTTTACCGCCAGGAGCGATATAACCAGGGAAACCTAGACGATCGGGGCGCTGTATTAGTAATACTTCGTTATTCCGCTGAATCATACACATCGTGTAAATACGGTGTTCTATATCTTTCCAATTGTTGCTCATACGAATCTCTCCTCTTATAAAACCTTATAGTTTTTAACTATAGTTAAATATGACAAAAAATACAATAATAATACAAAATTATACAAATTACAATTGACTATTACTAATTTTCAGAACTATAATTAGTCTGTTACATAAATACATTGTACTTGAGAGGGGAATATATTCTATGAAAAATAGAATAATCGCAGCAGGAGTAATCGCAGCTAGTATATTATCTTATTCATCTAGTAGTTTCGCACAAATAAAAACGTTTCCAGATGTCCAAGCAGGGCACTGGGCAGAAGATTCTATTAGCTACTTAGCAGAAAAAGGCGCAGTTACAGGTAACGAGAAAGGAATGTTCGAGCCTGGAAAAGAGATTACTCGTGCAGAAGCAGCTACAATGATGGCTAAAATCTTAAACTTACGAATCGATAAAAATGCTAAACCATCTTTCGGTGATTCTCAAAATGAATGGTATACTCCATTCATCGCAGCCGTAGAAAAAGCTGGCGTTGTTAAAGGGAAAGGAGCGGGCGTATTCGATCCAACTGGGAAAATTGACCGAGTTTCAATGGCAGCGATGCTTGTTGAAGCATATAAATTAGAGGCAAAAGTAAAACAACCAGTACAAACAAAATTTGCAGATTTACATGATAGTTGGGGGAAAGATAAGGCCAACATTTTAGTAGAATTAGATATTTCACAAGGTGTAAATAAAACAGAGTGGTTACCTAATAAAACTGTAACGAAAGCAGAAGCAGCGAAGTTTATTGCAAAGTCAGACTCGCTTAAAATAGGTAACCCTTTAGTAGAACAGGTGATTATTATTGATCCTGGCCATGGAGGAACAGACCCTGGGAAGGCAACGCAAGGATTACATGAAAGTGATATTGTATTAGATACTTCTAAAAGATTACAAAGTTTACTAGAGAAGAATACTCCATTCCGTGCGATGTTAACGCGTGAAACAGATATTCGTCTTGGTGAAAAACAAGGAGAAGACCTTAAAAATCGTGTGGATTTCGCGAAAGAACATAATGGAGATATTTTTGTAAGTATCCATGCAAATGCTTCTCAAAAACATGATGGATATGGAACAGAAACTTTTTATTATAAAGGATCTGAAAAGAAAGAATTAACTGAGCGTGAAAAAGAAAGTTACATGTTAGCTGATAAAATACAAAAGAGATTAGTTAAAGCTCTAGATACAAGAGATCGTGGTGTGAAACCAGAAGACTTTTATGTTCTAAGAGAAAATGAGATGCCAGCAGTACTAACGGAGCTAGCATTTTTAGATAATAGCACGGATTATGAGAAGTTAGCTTCAGAATCCGGAAGACAAATAGCTGCTGAGGCAATTTATGCAGGGATTTTAGATTATTATGAGTGGAAAGGCTTTGATGTTTCAAAATCTCGTTTAACGAAATAATAATGTTGATTGCTAAGCCCATCGTCTACATAGAGGTGGGCTTTTTTGTAAGTTTATTTAATTTTGTATCGGAATAAAAAGATATATCGTATTATGCTGATTATGAATAAAATAATGGTAGATTAGTTTATTTTTATCACGTATACTTTTAATGTTGACTATTTAAGAGTTTGTTAGTTTAATAGGGAAAATTATACGATAAAGGGAGGCAAGTTAACACGGGACAAGCATATACATAACGTGTTAAAAAATTTATGAAAAAAGTTATTTCTAATGTGTTAGCAGTGACAGTCGCACTTCAAGTAGTGATGGCTCCAGCAACTTCGTTTGCATCTACAAAAGAATTTCCAGACGTTCCGAAAAATCATTGGTCATTCGAAGCGATTACTGATTTAACGTCAAAAGGGGTTATTGCAGGGTACGATAATGGTAAATTCGGATTCGGAGATGTTGTAACTCGTGAGCAAGTAGCAGCATTAATGTATCGCGCATTAAAACCAGAAGCAAAAAACGCTTATAAAAATCCATACTCTGATATTAGTGCAGGAACGACAATGTTCCAAGAAGAAATTTTGGCACTAACAGATATGGGGATTTTCGTAGGTGATGGTAAAGGGACTTTTAGACCGAAAGAGTCGTTAACTCGTGCTGAGATGGCGGTAATTATACAGAATGCTTTTAAATTTAAAATAAAGGCCCAACATACGTTTAATGATGTACCAAGTACGCATTGGGCAAATGATGCAGTTAGTGCATTAGAATCTAACGGCATTACAGCAGGTAACGGAGCAGGTGCATTTAATCCAACTAGTGTTTTAACACGTGAAGAATATGCACAATTTTTATTTAATGCTATGGCATCGTATATCAATCTAGATGTAACGTTACCATCTAATGTAACTGCGCAAGAGATTGATAATTATATTCAAAGATTCCATCCAGATAGCCCGTTAGTTGGAATTGGACAAGACTTTATTAAAGCGCAAAATGAGTATGGGGTGAACGCACTATACCTAGCTGCACATGCAATCTTAGAATCTGGTTACGGTAAATCAGAAATTGCATATCGTAAACATAATTTATTTGGTTTAAGAGCATATGATCGTGATCCATTTGCATATGCAAAATATTTACCGTCTTACGGACTAAGTATTTCATATAACGCTGATTATGTAAAAAAGAACTACTTAGAAGATGGTGCAAGATATTTCAAAGGTTACACATTGCCAGCAATGAATGTTATGTATTCAACAGATACAGAATGGGCTGGAAAAATCGCTAACATCATGGAACGCATTAAGCCTTTTAATAAAGCAGATTACAAAAATGCAAAACGACTACCGAAAAACCCTAATACATTAAATGTAGAAGTATTAAGTGAAGCGATTCCTTATACAGATTATGCAAAAGATGCAAAAACTACAGTTCAATCGGTAGGATCTTACTATCAAGTTCCATTCCCGTTTAACAATCCAATTAAGAGTGTACCAAATGTTACACAAAATGAAGTTGGAAAATTAGAAAATGGTAAGAAAGTAAATGTATATCGTGAAGATCCAAATGGCTGGGTAGAATTTTCATTTGAAAATACTCAAGAAAAATATTGGACATTGAAGAAGAACTTAAAATTATAAATAAAAAAGGTGTTT
>NZ_QNUD01000039.1:2500-4728 GCF_008042405.1 Bacillus sp. SH7-1 | reverse complement strand
CATATTATATGGTTAAGTCCTCGATCTATTAGTATTCGTCAGCTCCACATGTCACCATGCTTCCACCTCGAACCTATCAACCTGATCATCTTTCAGGGATCTTACTAGCTTACGCTATGGGAAATCTCATCTTGAGGGGGGCTTCATGCTTAGATGCTTTCAGCACTTATCCCTTCCGCACATAGCTACCCAGCTATGCCCTTGGCAGAACAACTGGTACACCAGCGGTGCGTCCATCCCGGTCCTCTCGTACTAAGGACAGCTCCTCTCAAATTTCCTACGCCCACGACGGATAGGGACCGAACTGTCTCACGACGTTCTGAACCCAGCTCGCGTACCGCTTTAATGGGCGAACAGCCCAACCCTTGGGACCGACTACAGCCCCAGGATGCGATGAGCCGACATCGAGGTGCCAAACCTCCCCGTCGATGTGGACTCTTGGGGGAGATAAGCCTGTTATCCCCGGGGTAGCTTTTATCCGTTGAGCGATGGCCCTTCCATGCGGAACCACCGGATCACTAAGCCCGACTTTCGTCCCTGCTCGACTTGTAGGTCTCGCAGTCAAGCTCCCTTATGCCTTTGCACTCTACGAATGATTTCCAACCATTCTGAGGGAACCTTTGGGCGCCTCCGTTACACTTTAGGAGGCGACCGCCCCAGTCAAACTGCCCACCTGACACTGTCTCCCGGGTCGATAAGACCCGTAGGTTAGAATTTCAATACAGTCAGGGCGGTATCCCACCAGCGCCTCCACCGAAGCTAGCGCTCCGGTTTCAATGGCTCCCGCCTATCCTGTACAAACTGTACCAAAATTCAATATCAGGCTACAGTAAAGCTCCACGGGGTCTTTCCGTCCTGTCGCGGGTAACCTGCATCTTCACAGGTACTATAATTTCACCGAGTCTCTGGTTGAGACAGTGCCCAAATCGTTACACCTTTCGTGCGGGTCGGAACTTACCCGACAAGGAATTTCGCTACCTTAGGACCGTTATAGTTACGGCCGCCGTTTACTGGGGCTTCAGTTCAGAGCTTCGCTTACGCTAACCCCTCTCCTTAACCTTCCAGCACCGGGCAGGTGTCACCCCCTATACTTCGCCTTACGGCTTCGCAGAGAGCTGTGTTTTTGCTAAACAGTCGCTTGGGCC
Source organism: Bacillus sp. SH7-1 (assembly GCF_008042405.1). Lineage (NCBI taxonomy): Bacteria > Bacillati > Bacillota > Bacilli > Caryophanales > Bacillaceae > Bacillus > Bacillus sp. SH7-1. The sequence continues at coordinate 3,583 of NZ_QNUD01000039.1, read as the reverse complement.
TATTCACTGCGGCTTTCCGTTAAGAAAGCACCCCTTCTCCCGAAGTTACGGGGTCATTTTGCCGAGTTCCTTAACCAGAGTTCTCTCGCACACCTTAGGATTCTCTCCTCGCCTACCTGTGTCGGTTTGCGGTACAGGCACCTTTTATCTCGCTAGAAGCTTTTCTTGGCAGCGGGGAATCAAAGACTTCGCTCCATAAGGAGCTTCCCCATCACAGCTCAGCCTTCACGATAAGCGGATTTGCCTACTTATCAGCCTAACTGCTTGGACGTGCACAACCAATCGCACGCTTCTTCTATCCTTCTGCGTCCCTCCATTGCTCAAACGATAAAGAGGTGGTACAGGAATATCAACCTGTTGTCCATCGCCTACGCCTGTCGGCCTCGGCTTAGGTCCTGACTAACCCTGAGCGGACGAGCCTTCCTCAGGAAACCTTAGGCATTCGGTGGACGGGATTCTCACCCGTCTTTCGCTACTCATACCGGCATTCTCACTTCTAAGCACTCCACCAGTCCTTACGGTCTGACTTCACTGTCCTTAGAACGCTCCCCTACCACTGATACCATTGGTATCAATCCGCAGCTTCGGTGGTGTATTTAGCCCCGGTACATTTTCGGCGCAGAGTCACTCGACTAGTGAGCTATTACGCACTCTTTAAATGGTGGCTGCTTCTAAGCCAACATCCTAGTTGTCTAAGCAACTCCACATCCTTTTCCACTTAATACACACTTTGGGACCTTAGCTGGCGGTCTGGGCTGTTTCCCTTTTGACTACGGATCTTATCACTCGCAGTCTGACTCCTAAGGATAAGTCATTGGCATTCGGAGTTTGACTGAATTCGGTAATCCGATGAGGACCCCTAGTCCAATCAGTGCTCTACCTCCAAGACTCTTACACTTAAGGCTAGCCCTAAAGCTATTTCGGGGAGAACCAGCTATCTCCAGGTTCGATTGGAATTTCTCCGCTACCCACACCTCATCCCCGCACTTTTCAACGTGCGTGGGTTCGGGCCTCCATTCAGTGTTACCTGAACTTCACCCTGGACATGGGTAGATCACCTGGTTTCGGGTCTACGACCACGTA
>NZ_QNUD01000038.1:24262-51279 GCF_008042405.1 Bacillus sp. SH7-1 | reverse complement strand
GTACCAAATAAATAAAGTGAATTAAATGTATTTCTGTTTTTAAAAATTTAAAATTCTATTATTTTTATATAAAGGTTTCACATCGGAGTTTTAAATATTTTGGAAATAGATCTAAATAAAAGGAATTCATATAAAAGGGGAATGTCTTATGACAACATATACGAGTGAAATGAGAAAAAGTTTAGTTTCAGAAGAAGATGTAGATATTTTAAAAATTATGGCGCACCCAATCCGATTACAAATTGTAAATGAATTAAGTACGAGAAAAACTTGTAACGTAACACAACTAACAGAATTACTGAATATTCCGCAATCGACTGTTTCGCAACATTTATCAAAAATGAAGGGTAAAGTGTTACGAGCTGAGAGAAGAGGTTTAGAAATTTATTATCACATTAACAATTTAAAAGCGAGTAAGATTGTAAGTGTATTAGGATATATAAACTAATGAAGTATTTTCATATAAAATAGCCGCTGCTGGTAAGCAGGGGCTATTTTGTGTTGTATTATGTATTCGTATTTAAAATTTTATAGTTTTTATGATTTACAATTGTTCGATCAAATTCAAAAGTACCACCGCTTACATTTGTAATTTCAACTAAGACCGATTCAGTATAAAGTTTTAGTACAGATCCCGTAATCTTTAAATTATTTCGTTGAAAAAGTATAGTATCCCCTACGTTTGCTTTCATAGTACCTCCTCATTAAAGACAGAAATATTTTTTATTATATATATTAAACCACGTATAGGTATATTAGTGAATATTTAGTTTTATTTATCAAAAAAATATTTGTGCTTTTTTTAAATAAAGTACATCGTAGTGTGAAAAAATTTTTCTGTTTGTATCGGAAACTTAAATTTTTACAATCTAGCAATGGCATAAAATGAGACATAATTTTTATAAAAGAAGATGATAAAACAGTTGTAAGTCCCATTGAAGCTAACCATTATAAAAGCTACTTACGTATTTAATCAGTAGTTTTTTGTATTTCGTCCTTCGTTTTTTGTAACTGATTCCATGTTTTTGACGCTCTGTCTTGTAAGTGCTTACATAAACGGAAACATCTTATACAATGAAGGTGTTAAATCAAAAGAGGTGACCAAAATGAACATAAAAAAACAAGACTTAGCGAAAAGCATTGAAATAGAAAGAGGAGGCGGAAAGGTATGAAAAAATCAGCTGTTAATCCATGGCTTGTTGTCCTTGGCACAGTCATAGTACAAATGGGACTTGGGACGATATACACATGGAGTTTATTCAATCAGCCTTTAGTTAGTAAATACGGTTGGAGTCTTAACGCAGTTGCAATAACTTTCTCAATTACTAGTCTTTCCTTAGCATTTTCAACTTTATTTGCGAGTAAATTGCAAGAAAAATGGGGACTTCGTAAACTTATTATGATAGCTGGACTAGCATTAGGACTAGGATTAATACTTAGTTCACAAGCTTCCTCATTGATATTGCTTTATGTACTTGCAGGAGTTGTTGTAGGATATGCAGATGGTACAGCATATATCACTTCACTATCAAATTTAATAAAGTGGTTTCCGGAGCGTAAAGGTTTAATTGCTGGTATTTCTGTCTCTGCATATGGTTCTGGTAGCTTAATCTTTAAATACGTTAACGCACAGTTGATTGAATCAGTTGGTGTATCGCAGGCATTTATATATTGGGGTTTAATTGTTACAGCTATGATTATCCTTGGAGCTTGTTTAATCCATCAAGCTGCTGATCAAGGTGCAGTTCAGGAATCAAAAACTCATGAATATACAACGAAAGAAATGTTAGGCACAAAACAAGTATACTTATTATTCATCATGTTATTTACATCATGTATGAGTGGATTATACTTAATTGGTATGGTAAAAGACATTGGTGTTCAACTTGTAGGGCTTAGCGCAGCGACAGCAGCTAATGCGGTGGCTATGGTTGCAATATTCAACACTTTAGGTCGTATTATTCTAGGGCCTTTATCAGATAAAATTGGTCGTTTGAAAATCGTTACTGGTACTTTTGTAGTTATGGCGAGTTCAGTATTAGTTCTAAGTTTTGTAGATTTAAATTACGGTATTTACTTCGTATGTGTAGCAAGTGTAGCGTTTTGCTTCGGTGGAAATATTACTATTTTCCCAGCTATTGTTGGTGATTTCTTCGGTATGAAAAACCATAGTAAGAATTACGGAATTGTGTATCAAGGATTTGGATTTGGAGCGCTTGCAGGTTCCTTTATCGGTGCACTTCTAGGTGGATTCAAACCAACCTTTATGGTGATTGGCGTATTATGTGTCGTGTCATTCATTATCGCAATTATAATTCAAGCACCTAAACAGAAAAAAGAACAAGAAGAAGAGTATCGCAGCGTAGCATAAGTATATAAATCTTTTATAACACTATGATTACGAAAAAGCATCCTGTTAAATAGGGTGCTTTTTTGAATTATTTTAACGAGACTATTTAACCTTTTGCATTTTCTTGAGAGAAAAAGAGAGTAAAATATTCATTTGGATTATATTGGAATACAATGAATTAATACTTCGTACTCAAAACATTTATTAAATCTTAAATTATATAGATGACATTCATTTGTATTTGCAAGATATATTTTCAGAAAAATATTGAGAAAGTATATACTTGAGTTTTTCATAAAGCATTATAAATAAACGTATCTATAGTTTATCTACTTCAATTTTTACAAAGAGGATTATGAATTAAAGTATTAATGTAAGTACTTATTAATACTTTTAGATGTAATTGTATTGAAAATTACTAAAATATTTTATCTGAAAAATAAAAATAAGTTGACAACTTTATTGAGAAAGATTATCATTTCGGTGTAAGATTATTAAATGAAAAACATTATCAATGAATAATATTTTGATGAAAAGTACACTTGACCAATTAGTTTAGTAAGTGTATTATTTTTAACATCAATAATGATAATCATTATCATTATAAGTATCATTTGTTTAATTAGATTAATTTTTAAATGAAAGGATAGAGGAAATGAACTTAGGGGAATTTGATGGGAAAACTGTTTTAGTAACAGGTGCAGCTCAAGGTATAGGTAGTGTTGTTGCCAAAATGTTTTTAGAAAGAGGAGCTACAGTTATTGCGGTTGATCAAAATGAAGAGGGGTTACAAGTACTCTTAAAACAAAATGAATTAAATAAAACACGTATGAAAACATTTCGTTTAGATGTAAGTGATAGTGCTGCTGTTGAAGACATGATAAATCATATTGCAAATGAAATAGCGCCAATAGATATATTAGTAAATGTTGCAGGGGTTTTACGTATGGGAGCGATTCACTCGTTAAGTGATGAAGATTGGAATAAAACATTCTCTGTAAATTCTACAGGAGTTTTCTATATGTCCCGAGCAGTAAGTAAATATATGATGCAAAGAAAGTCAGGGGCAATTGTTACAGTTGGTTCAAATGCAGCAAATACTCCGAGAATGGAGATGGCTGCGTATGCTGCATCAAAAGCTGCAACGACAATGTTTATGAAGTGTTTAGGATTAGAACTTGCAGCATACAACATTCGCTGTAACTTAGTTTCTCCAGGTTCAACTGAAACTGAAATGCAAAGGTTACTATGGGCTGATGAGAATGGAGCAAAAAATATAATAGCAGGTACTCAAAGTACATATAGACTCGGTATACCGTTACAAAAAATTGCACAGCCTTCAGAAATTGCCGAAGCGGTATTGTTTTTAGCTTCAGATAAAGCGAGTCATATTACAATGCACAATTTATGTGTCGATGGCGGAGCTACATTAGGAGTTTAATAAAAAATTCAGGGGGTTACTATACTATGAATGAATTTACGGCTGTAAAGGAACTGTCAGAAAAATTATTAGAAGATTATAAGACTGAATCTTCTTTCTTTTTTGCTTCACCAACTCGAACGATATTAGCAGAAAGAGAGTTTACTACAGTAAAGCATCATGAAATTGAAAGTTTCCCAGAGCTTGTACAAGCAGTATTACTTAATGCAAAACAAGCCGGAAATCCGAATCCTATCGTTGTAGGTGCCTTGCCATTTGATCGTAGAAAAGAAGTTCAACTTATCGTACCAGAATATAGCAGAATTTCTGAGCGTCTACAATTGGATACAACAAATCAGCTTGAAACAAATGAGAACGTAACATTCGAAATGACGCCTGTACCAGAGCCTGAAGTGTATATGAATGGTGTGAAGCAAGGAATTGAAAAAATACAGTACGGGGATTTAAAGAAAATCGTTCTATCCAGATCGTTAGATGTTAAATCTTCCGAAAAGATTGATAAGCAAAAACTTCTTCGAGAATTAGCAGAGCATAATAAGCACGGCTATACATTTGCTGTGAATTTACCGAGGGATGAAAACGAGAATAGTAAAACGTTAATTGGAGCAAGCCCTGAATTACTCGTTTCACGTAATGGTATGCAAGTTACTTCTAATCCGTTAGCTGGTTCAAGACCACGTAGTGATGACCCAGTGGAAGATAAGAGAAGGGTAGAGGAATTACTTTCTTCCTCAAAAGATTTACATGAACATGCGGTAGTAGTAGAAGCAGTTGCTGCAGCGCTTCGTCCGTACTGTCATACATTACATGTTCCGGAAAAGCCATCCGTTATTCATAGTGAAGCGATGTGGCATTTATCTACTGAAGTGAAAGGTGAACTAAAGGATCCGAATACTACTTCTTTGGAATTAGCAATTGCTCTTCACCCTACGCCAGCAGTTTGCGGAACGCCGATGGAAGAAGCGAGAGAGGCGATTCAAAAAATTGAGCCATTTGACCGTGAATTCTTTACAGGCATGCTAGGATGGAGCGATTTAAATGGAGATGGAGAATGGATTGTTACAATTCGTTGTGCTGAAGTACAAGAAAATACACTTCGTTTATATGCAGGAGCTGGAGTTGTTGCTGAGTCAATACCAGAAGATGAGTTAGCAGAAACATCGGCTAAGTTCCAAACAATGTTAAAAGCTTTAGGGTTAAGAGATAGTTCACTTAATGAAAAATAGGGGGAAGAAAGAATGCTAGTAGGTTATACGGAATGGCCAAAAGAATTTGCAGATCGTTATCGAGAAGAAGGGTATTGGCTTGGTGAAACATTTGGAGGAGTGTTAAGAGAGCGTGCTGAGAAATATGGAGATCAAATCGCGGTTGTAAGCGGTAAGACGCATATAACGTATAGTGAACTTGATAAAAAGGTAGATCGTTTAGCAGCAGGTTTACTGAATTTAGGAATAAAGAAAGAGGACAGAGTTGTAATCCAGTTACCTAACATTATTGAGTTTTTCGAAATATGTTTTGCACTATTTCGAATTGGAGCGCTTCCTGTCTTTGCACTACCTTCACATCGAAGCAGTGAAATTAGTTATTTTTGTGAGTTTAGCGAGGCGAACGCTTACGTTATTTCAGATAAGGCTCTCGGTTTTGATTATCGAAAACTAGCAAGAGAAGTGAAAGAGAAAGTGCCAACTTTACAACGTGTAATTGTAGTGGGAGAAGAAGAAGAGTTTGTGAACATAAATGATCTGTATATGGATCCCGTCTCATTACCAGAAGTTCAGCCAAGTGATGTTGCATTTCTCCAATTATCAGGAGGGACAACAGGACTTTCTAAATTAATTCCTCGAACGCATGATGATTATATTTATAGTTTACGTGTTAGCGCTGAAATTTGTAATTTAAGTGCAGAGAGTGTCTATATGGCCGTTCTTCCAGTAGCACATAATTACCCGATGAGTTCTCCAGGGACATTTGGAACTTTCTATGCGGGTGGAAAAGTTGTGCTGGCAACTGGAGGTAGTCCGGATGAGGCATTTACACTTATCGAAAAAGAAAAAGTTACGATTACTGCTCTCGTACCGCCATTAGCAATAATATGGCTTGATGCTGCATCTTCTCGTAATACCGATTTATCAAGCCTAGAGGTGATTCAAGTAGGTGGTGCTAAGTTTAGCGCTGAGGTTGCAAGACGTATACGCCCTACATTTGGATGTACGTTACAGCAAGTATTCGGTATGGCGGAAGGATTAGTGAACTATACAAGATTAGACGATCCGGAAGAAATTATTATTCATACACAAGGTAGACCAATGTCTGCACTCGATGAAGTACGAGTTGTTGATGAAAATGACAACGATGTACAACCTGGCGAAGTAGGTAGTTTATTAACACGAGGTCCATATACAATTCGTGGTTACTATAAAGCCGAAGAACATAATGCACGATCATTTACAAAGGATGGATTTTATCGCACAGGTGATCTTGTAAAAGTAAATGAACAAGGATACATCATTGTAGAAGGAAGAGATAAAGATCAAATTAACCGTGGTGGTGAGAAAGTTGCTGCGGAAGAAGTTGAAAATCATCTATTAGCACACGATGCGGTCCATGACGTAGCAATTGTATCTATGCCTGACGATTATTTAGGTGAACGCACCTGTGCTTTTGTTATAGCTCGTGGACAAGTTCCGGCAGTAAGTGAATTAAAAATGTTTTTAAGAGAACGTGGTATAGCGGCTTATAAAATTCCAGATCGAATTGAATTTATTGAATCATTTCCGCAAACAGGAGTCGGAAAAGTCAGCAAAAAAGAACTACGTAAAGTCATTGCTGAAAAACTTATTATAGTAAAACAATAATAAAAACCGGAAGGAAGTGATTAGATGGCTATCCCATCTATTTCAGTATATAAAATGCCAATTGAATCAGAACTACCAAAAAATAAAGTGAATTGGACACCAGATCCGAAACGTGCAGTACTTTTAATTCATGACATGCAAGAATATTTTCTTGATGCATATAGCGATAAAGAATCACCAAAAGTAGCACTTATTTCAAATATTAAAATGATAAGAGAAAAATGTAAGGAACTTGGTATACCAGTTGTTTATACAGCACAACCTGGTGGGCAAACGTTAGAACAACGAGGTTTATTACAAGACTTTTGGGGTGACGGTATTCCTGCTGGACCAGATAAAAAGAAAATTGTTGATGAACTTACTCCTGATGAAGATGATATATTCCTAACAAAATGGAGATATAGTGCATTTAAAAAGACAAATCTATTAGAAATTTTAAATGAACAAGGAAGAGATCAACTCATTATTTGCGGTATTTATGCGCATATTGGCTGTCTTTTAACAGCTTGTGAAGCATTTATGGATGGTATAGAGCCGTTCTTTGTAGCAGATGCAGTTGCTGATTTTTCACTAGAGCATCATAAACAAGCATTGGAGTATGCATCTAATAGATGTGCAGTAACGACATCAACAGACCTACTGTTAAAAGATTTACAAAGTGTAAAAGGTGATGAGAGTGAAGGAATCACTATACAGGAAGTGCATGAACTAGTTGCACAACTACTTCGTGAGCCAGTAGTGAGTATTGATATTGATGAGGACTTATTAAATAGAGGGCTTGATTCGGTCAGAATTATGAGTTTAGTAGAGAAATGGCGTCGTGAAGGGAAAGGAATCACTTTTGCAGATTTAGCAGAACGTCCAACTGTTGCAGGTTGGTACAGTTTACTATCTTCACAAACAGCACAGGTGCTGTAACAAATAGACTACATAATAAAGGGGTAGTAAAGAATGCCTAACAGTCAAAAGATTCGTCATTCGTTATCATCTGCGCAGTCTGGTATGTGGTTTGCGCAACAATTAGATCCGCTTAATCCGATATATAATACTGGGGAATATGTAGAAATAAACGGAAATATTCATCAAGACATTTTTGAATTAGCTGTACGTAAAGTTGTAATGGAAGCAGAGGCACTTCACGTTCGCTTCGAAGAGGATGATATTGGCCCATGGCAAGTTGTTGAAGAATCACAGTTTCATATGCATTTTATTGACGTTCGTAAAGAAGAAAACCCTGAAGAAGCTGCTAAAGTATGGATGAAAAATGATTTATCTATACCAGTCAATTTGAAAAAAGATACATTATTTACTGAAGCACTTATTCAAGTTGAAAATAATCGTTTCTTTTGGTATCAGCGCATCCATCACATTGTGATGGATGGCTATGGATTTTCACTTCTTAGCCAAAAGGTAGCGAATGAGTATACATCACTTATAAAAGAAACAAACAAGAGTGAAAAGCCATTTGGTTCTCTTGCAAAAGTCGTGCAAGAAGATATGGAGTATCGTGAGTCTAAACAATTTCAGGAAGATCGTACTTTTTGGTTAGAAAAGTTTGCAGATGAACCAGAAGTTGTAAGTTTGGCAGAACGAGCACCGAGAACATCAAATGGATTTTCAAGAGAAACAGCTTATTTATCTAGTTCTAGCACGAAAACTTTACTAGAAGATATCAATATTTCGTTAACAAGTTGGCCGGAATTCATTGTCGCTGTAGCAAGTATTTATATGCATAAATTAATAGGTGAAAATGATATTGTTTTAGGTTTACCGATGATGGGACGTCTAGGTTCTGTATCTATTCATATACCAAGTATGGTAATGAATTTAGTTCCACTTCGTATTACAGTAACTCCAAATATAACTCTTGCGGAATTATTGCAGCAAGTTTCTAAAGAAATCCGAGATGTACGTCACCATCATAAATACCGTCATGAGGAATTAAGAAGAGATTTAAAGTTACTAGGTGAAAATCAAAGGTTGTTTGGACCGTTAGTGAATGTTATGCCTTTTGATTACGGGCTTAATTTTGCTGGAAATCGTGGCATTACGCATAACTTATCAGCAGGACCTGTAGATGATTTATCGATAAATGTATATAAGCCTTTTGATCAAAATGAGCTAATGATTCATTTTGATGCGAATCCCGAAGTATATAATGGCGCAGAGCTAGCATTGCATAAAGAAAGATTTATGAATCTATTTGAATTAGTAATAAATAATTATGAGAAAAACGAGTCGATTGGAAAAATAAACATTACTCTGCCTGAAGAAAATCATAAAGTTTTATTGGAATGGAATGAAACGAAGGAAGACGATGAGTTAATCAGTCTACCTATATCATTTGAAAAACAAGTGCAAAAAAATCCCAATAAACTAGCGATTACTTGTGACGGTGTAAACCTTACGTATAAAGAGCTAAATGAACGAGCGAATGAACTAGCACATTATTTAGTAGAAGAAGGAATACGACCAAATCAGTTTGTAGCTTTAGTATTCCCTAGATCAATAGAAATGGTAGTTAGTATGCTAGCAGTCTTAAAGGCTGGTGCAGCGTATTTACCGATAGATCCAGAATACCCAGCAGAAAGAGTTAATTATATAGTAAATGATGCAAAACCAGTTTGTATCATAACACATTCATCTGTTTCATCTAAGTTAGTTATAGAAAATGATATGAAAAAAATTGTATTAGATGGCGAAGAAACGAAACTAGCGTTACATACATATTCTCGTATGAATATAGCATGTAAGAATGATGTATCACTTTTAAACCCAGCCTATACAATATATACTTCAGGCTCAACAGGAAACCCAAAAGGTGTAATTGTTCCTATGAGAGGTTTAAGTAACTTTTTAATGGCTATGCAACAAAAGTTTTCGTTAAATGAACATGATCATTTATTAGCAGTTACAACGTTTGCGTTTGATATTTCTGCTCTAGAAATTTATTTACCTCTTATTAGTGGTGCAAGTTTAACAATTGCGCAAAAAGAAGACATACAAGAGCCTTCTGCATTAACGACACTTTTACAAGAAGAAAGAGTGACCATTATGCAGGCTACACCTACGCTTTGGCAGGCGTTAGTAACTGATTATCCAGAAAAGCTACAAGGGCTAAACATACTAGTTGGTGGTGAAGCTCTTCCAGCGCATTTAGCAAATAAATTAAAAGAATTAGGTTGCTCAATAACTAATTTATATGGACCAACTGAAACGACGATTTGGTCTACTTTCATGAACATTGATGAAGGTGAAAAGGGTATACCTCCTATTGGAAAGCCAATTTGCAATACAGAAGTGTATGTATTGGATGCAGGGTTACAACCAGTTCCACCTGGAGTTATTGGGGAATTATATATTGCAGGGGAAGGACTTGCAAGCGGATATTTAGGAAAACCTGAGTTAACAGCTGAACGGTTTGTTGCAAATCCTTATGGAGAATCAGGGAAGCGCATGTACCGTACAGGAGATCTTGTGAAATGGCGTAGTGATGGTGCGTTAGAGTACATTAGTCGCGCAGATCATCAAATAAAAATTCGTGGATTCCGAATTGAATTAGCTGAAATTGAAACGGTATTACAACGACATGAAAATATTCAACAAGCGGTAGTAATGGTACGAGAAGATCGTCCAAATGATAAACGCATCATTGCGTATATCGTTGCAGAAGAAAAGGAACCGATTAACCTTTCAGAAATTCGTTCTTATGTTTCAGAAAGTTTAGCGAATTATATGATACCATCGGCATTTGTTGTGCTAGAAGAATTACCATTAACGCCAAATGGTAAGGTTGACAGAAAGAAATTACCTGCTCCTGATTTTAATGGAATGAACAATGAGAGAGTTGCTAGAAATCCGAAAGAAGAAATATTATGTGATTTATTTGCAGAAGTACTTGGTGTTTCTCGAATTAGCATTGATGATAATTTCTTTGAAATGGGTGGACATTCACTTCTCGCATCTCGTTTAATGGCAAGAATTCGTGAAACGTTAAGTGTGGAATTAGGAATCGGGAAACTATTTGAATCACCAACTGTTGCCGAACTGGCGAAACAATTAAACCATGCAAATAGTGCAAGACCAGCTATTCAGAAAGCAAGTAGGCCAAATGAAGTTCCACTTTCATTTGCACAGCGCAGGTTATGGTTCTTAAATTGTTTAGAAGGTCCAAGTCCTACTTATAATATTCCGCTAGTCATTCGTATGAATGGAATATTGAATCGGGAAGCATTACAAGGTGCTTTTTATGATGTAGTTGAAAAACATGAAACACTTAGAACAATTTTCCCTAACGTATTAGGTAGTTCCTATCAGAAAATTTTAGATATGGAAAACTTAAATCTAGAAATGGTTATAACTAATACATGTAAAGATGAATTAGAAAGTGTACTTTCAGAGGCGGTAAGATATAGCTTTAACCTCGATTTTGAGCCGGCAGTTCGTTTGCAACTTTTTACAGTAAGTGAAAACGAACATGTATTATTAATTCTATTACATCATATTGTAGGTGATGGCTGGTCATTACAGCCTTTAACGAGAGATTTTACAGCGGCGTATAAAGCACGATGTCAAGGTGACAGAGTTCAGCTGGAAACACTTCCAGTTCAATACGCAGATTATGCACTTTGGCAACAGCGATTGCTAGGTGATGAAACGACACCAGAGAGTCTTATTTCAACACAATTAGATTTTTGGAAAGAAGAACTTAAAGGTTTACCAGACCAAATGGAGTTACCTACAGATTTCCAGCGTCCAATTGAGACGAGTTACCGCGGGGAAACAATTCATTTTCATATAGATGAAGGTATGCATAGTAGGTTAGTAGAGCTTGCACGTAAAAATGGAGTTAGTTTGTTTATGGTATTGCAAGCAGGGCTAAGTGCACTATTTACAAGATTAGGTGCAGGCACTGATATACCAATTGGAAGTCCGATTGCTGGAAGAAATGATGATGTACTTTCAGATATAGTTGGTTTATTTGTAAATACATTAGTGTTACGTACAAATACTTCAGGAGATCCAAGTTTTAAAGAATTATTAAATAGAGTGAAGCAGGTAAATCTTGCAGCTTATGAAAATCAAGATGTTCCATTTGAAAGGCTTGTTGAAGTGTTAAATCCAGTACGTACTCGAAACAGCCACCCGTTGTTTCAAGTTATGTTAGCTTTCCAAAATACACCAGAAGCAACGTTTCATGTACCAGATTTAGAAGCGAGTCTTGAAATTCAAAGCGTCGGTTCTGCAAAATTTGATTTAACATTTGAAATTAGTGAGAGTAACGGGGTTGATGGTACTCCGAACGGTTTACATGGATTACTAGAGTTTAGTACCGATTTATATAAACGTGAAACGGTTCAAAAACTAATAGAACAATTTATTTTGTTATTAGATGATGCAGTGACAAATCCGGATCAATCCATTGGCAGATTAGAAATATTAACTTTAGCAGAGAAAAATACAGTGTTAGAAAAGTGGAATGGTGGTTTTCAAATTGCACCAGAAATGACATTGCCACAATTATTTGAAAAGCAGGCTCATATAAATCCAAATTCTATAGCTGTTGTCTTTGAAGATAAGAAATTAACTTATGAAGAGTTAAATAGAAAAGCAAATAAAATAGCTCGATTCCTAATAGCAAAAGGGGTTGGTCCTGATCAACTCGTTGCTTTAGCGATGCCAAGATCATTAAACATGGTTGTAAGCTTATTAGCTGTTCTTAAAGCTGGTGCTGGATACCTTCCGTTAGATCCAGATTACCCGTCAGATCGTATTTCATTTATGCTCCAGGATGCGAAACCATCATGTGTTTTAACAAATTCAGAAGTGGAAATTGAATGTGATGAGACACTAAAAGTTTTAGTTGATGATGTGAAAGTAATAGCAGAAGTTGACAAATATAGTGAAGACAATATTGATGAAGTGGAACGAATTAACCCGTTATCTCCATCACATATTGCTTACGTTATTTATACGTCAGGCTCAACGGGTAGACCGAAAGGCGTTATGATACCTCATCAAAATGTAGTAAGACTTTTAGGCGCAACTGATCATTGGTTCCAGTTTGACGGAAACGATGTTTGGACGATGTTCCATTCTTATGCTTTTGACTTCTCGGTTTGGGAAATTTGGGGACCTTTATTATACGGAGGGCGTTTAGTTGTAGTGCCACATACTGTAAGTCGCTCACCGAAAGAATTTTTACAGCTTCTTGTTAAAGAAAAGGTTACGGTTTTAAACCAAACTCCATCAGCGTTCTATCAATTGATGCAAGCAGATCGTGAAAATGAAGAGATTGGCCAAAAATTATCTTTACGATATGTTGTTTTTGGAGGAGAAGCACTTGAGCTAAGTCGCTTAGAAGATTGGTATAGTCGACATCCTCATAACGCACCAAAGCTTATTAATATGTACGGTATTACGGAGACGACAGTACATGTTAGTTATATTGAATTAGATGAAACTATCGTCTCTTTACGAGCAAATAGTTTAATTGGGTGCAGTATACCTGACCTTAAAGTGTATGTGTTAGACAACTATTTACAACCAGTGCCACCTGGAGTAGTTGGAGAAATGTATGTTGCAGGTGCAGGGCTTGCGCGTGGATATTTAGGAAGAGCAGGATTAACGGCTGAACGCTTTATCGCAGATCCATTTGGAAAGCCAGGTACAAGAATGTATCGTACAGGAGACTTAGCTCGCTGGCGTAAAGATGGGACGCTAGATTATATAGGACGTGCAGATCATCAAATAAAAATTCGTGGATTCCGAATTGAATTAGGAGAAATAGAAGCAGTCATAATGAAGCACCCTAAAGTTGAGCAAGTAGCCGTTATTGTACGGGAAGATCAACCAGGGGATAAACGGTTAGTTTCTTATATCGTTTCATCAAATAATGAAGCGATTGATACGAATGAAATGCGTCAGTTTGCTAGTGGTAGTTTACCAGATTATATGGTTCCATACGCTTTTGTAGTAGTAAATGAGTTACCTTTAACTCCAAACGGTAAATTAGATAGAAAGGCATTGCCAGCTCCAGAATTTATCGCATCATCTTCTAGTCGTGGTCCAAGAACACCGCAAGAAGAAATGTTATGTGATTTGTTTACAGAAGTGCTAAGTGTACCTCAAATTGGAATTGATGACGGATTCTTTGATCTTGGTGGCCATTCACTCCTTGCAGTGCAGCTTATGAGCCGCATGAAAGAGGCGCTTGGAGTGGAACTAAACATTGGTACTTTATTTGCAGCACCGACTGTTGCAGGGTTAGCTGAAAGACTTGAGATGGGGAATGGTCGAAGTGCACTTGATGTGTTGCTTCCATTACGAGCAAGCGGGGATCAATTACCACTATTTTGTGTACATCCAGCAGGTGGATTAAGTTGGTGCTATGCAGGACTTATGAAATCTTTAGGAACAGATTATCCAATCTATGGTGTACAAGCACGTGGTATTGCTAAAAATGAAGAACTTCCAAAAAGTTTAGAGGAGATGGCGGCGGATTACTTGAAACACGTTCGTGAAGTACAGCCTCATGGACCATATCGTTTATTAGGTTGGTCGCTTGGAGGAAATGTTGTGCATGCAATGGCGGCACAACTACAAAATGAAGGGGAAGAAGTAGAATTACTCGTTATGCTTGATTCTTATCCTGGACACTTCTTACCGAATACGGAAGCGCCTACTGAAGAGGAAGCGTTAATCGCATTACTTGCTTTAGGCGGATATGACCCAGATAACATGGATGGTAAACCACTTACAATGGAAAGTGCAGTTAAAATCCTTCGTAAAGATGGAAGTGCATTAGCAAGTCTTGAAGAAGAGACTATATTGAACTTGAAAGAGACATATGTAAATTCAGTAGGATTGTTAGGGAAATATGTACCGAAAGTTTATAACGGAGATATCATATTCTTTAGATCTACTGTTATACCAGACTGGTTTGATCCTATTTCTCCAAATACGTGGCTAAATTATTTAGACGGACAAATTGTGCAGCATGATATTGATTGTAGACATAAAGATTTATGTCAGCCAGCTCCACTTACGGAAATTGGACAAGTATTAGCGAAATATTTGCAGGATAAGAAAGGGGTTAGGAGAGTATGACGAATCCATTTGAAAATGATAATTACACATATAAAGTATTAATAAATGAGGAGGGCCAGTATTCTCTCTGGCCTGCTTTTCTCGATGTACCTATTGGCTGGAGTGTCGTATATGAAGAAGCTAGTAGGCAGAGCTGCTTAGAATATGTTGAATATAACTGGAAAGATTTGAATCCAAAAAGTAATCAAGATCGTGAAAAAACATTAGCAGGAAAACGATAATGAAAGCAAAACTAAATCCAAAAGTAGTCGTAAGTATCGTGTATATAACTGCGATGTTTATGGCTGCGATGGACGCAACGATTGTGAATGTAGCACTACAAACGATAAGTAAAGAACTACAAGTACCTCCATCTGCAATGGGGACGGTTAATGTTGGGTATTTAGTTAGTTTAGCTGTTTTCCTTCCAATTTCTGGTTGGTTAGGAGATCGTTTTGGGACGAAAAGAGTATTTTTAATTGCTCTTTTCGTATTTACAATCGCTTCTGCTTTATGCGGAATGGCTAACGATATTACTTCATTGAATATTTTCCGTATCATTCAAGGTGCTGGTGGAGGGCTTTTAACACCGGTCGGAATGGCGATGTTATTTCGAACATTTTCACCAGAGGAAAGACCGAAGATTTCTCGGTTCATTGTACTTCCAATTGCTGTAGCACCAGCAATTGGTCCTATCATCGGTGGTTTCTTTGTAGATCAAATGTCTTGGCGTTGGGCATTTTATATTAATCTACCGTTAGGAATCGTTGCATTGCTCTTTGGACTTCTATTTTTAGTAGAGCATGTTGAAAAATCAGCTGGTCGCTTTGATTCTCTTGGTTTTATTTTTTCAGCGCCAGGATTTGCAATGCTAATCTATGCGCTCAGTCAAGGACCATCAAGAGGCTGGATTTCTACAGAGATTATAAGTACTGGAATAGCTGGGACTGTATTTATTACATTGTTTATTCTTGTAGAACTTAAAGTAAAGCAACCGATGTTAGATTTACGCTTATTAAAAGAACCAGTCTTTAGAAAAATGAGTCTTATTTCATTGTTTTCTTCAGCTGGTTTACTAGGAATGTTATTTGTTTTTCCGCTTATGTATCAAAATGTAATAGGAGTATCCGCACTGGAATCAGGCCTTACTACATTCCCAGAGGCGATTGGATTAATGATATCGTCACAGATTGTGCCATGGTCATATAAGAAATTAGGAGCTCGTAAGGTAATTTCTATCGGGTTAATTTGTACGGCGATTATCTTTATTTTATTAAGTTTTGTAAATCACGATACGAACGCTTGGCAAATACGGGCATTTTTGTTTGGTATAGGTATTTTCTTAGGCCAGTCAGTTGGAGCAGTTCAATTTTCTGCATTTAACAATATAACGCCGCCTTCTATGGGGAGAGCAACTACTATATTTAATGTGCAAAATCGATTAGGTTCAGCGATAGGAGTTGCTGTTTTAGCTAGTATACTAGCTGGTTTTGGAAATAACAGTGCACAACATAATACTCATTCAGATTTTTTACCATATCAAGCAGCATTAATTGGATCAGCAATATTTTTACTCGTAGCATTACTATTTTCTTTACGTATTTCTGATAAAGAGGTAATGTCAAAAAAGAAGAAAAAACCGTTACCTGTATTACAAAAAGAGAAAGAAATTGTAAATGAATAAGTTTGAAAATGGTCTTTTGAAATAAAATGATATTGGTATTTAGAAGGAGAGAGTTTACATGATAGAAAGTAAAGTTGTAGATTCTATACCGATTTTGAATGAGAATGATTGTCAAATATGGTGGGGAAGAATTTCGGATTTACAATCATGGCATTACAATTTACTAAACGATGTTGAACGAGAGAAAGCAAATTCATATCATCATTCGGCAGATCGTGCTCGTTTTATAATCGGTTGTGTAATTAGTAGATTAGTTCTAGGTAAAATACTTTCTATGTCACCAGTTCAAGTGCCAATTGATAGGCTGTGCCCAGTATGTAAGTTACAACATGGTAGACCACAATTACCAGAGGGTATGCCGCAGTTATCGGTTTCACATTCGGGTGAGTGGGTTGTTGTTGCATTTACAAGGTCTGTACCTGTAGGCGTTGATGTTGAACAAATGAATCCAAATGTAGATGTAATGAAAATGGCAGAAGGCGTATTAACAGACATTGAAAAAGCGCAAGTTATGAAATTATCTAATGAACAGAAAATAGAAGGTTTTTTAACATATTGGACTAGAAAAGAAGCAGTGCTAAAAGCGACAGGTAAAGGACTAATGATTTCACCAGTGGATATTATTATATCAGCTCCAAATGAACCTCCAAACTTGTTGGTTTTTAAGGATAGACAAGAGTTAGTAGAAAATACAGTGATGAGAGATTTAAGGCCAAGTGTAGATTATATGGCTTCAATTGCAATATTCAGTAAAGAAGTTACCGAAATCACACAGTTGGACGCAGTAGCGCTTTTAAATTATAAATAAGTTTAATAAAATATTTTATAGAAGAGGTGTTCCTCATGCTAGTAGCGGAAAATAGAACAAATGAATTCACTTATAATGTACAAGCAATTAAAAATATTTTATTTTCTGGAGATACATCATCTATTCATACTTTAGAAAAGCTTTTGAATGATACAGTTCAGTTTGATGTTCTCGAACAAGAGGTACTTGATAGACAGTATATCCCGAAAGAAGCAAAGAATTTCTTTGATAAAAATGGACCATTTCTTTACCGGGTATCTCATGTTAGTTATAAAGGAAAAGTATTATCTGAAAATCTTATTTTTGCGGATACTTCATTTTTATCAAATACAATTAAGAGTGAATTAGAGAATGGAAACATTCCGGTTGAAAAACTCATAGAAAAGATGGAAACTAGAAGAAACGTATTATATGAAGGATATCAGCCTTCTGGAAATATTATCGAATTGTTTGATGGATGCTCTGTTACAGCGAATGTGTATCCAACTAGAAAATATCAAATTGTAAGTAACTGCAAATGTATATTTTATATTTGTGAAGTATATCATGCTGAGAATATAAAAGAATTACTTAAATAAACAAGAAACCAGCCTATAAAATGGCTGGTTTCTTGTTTATTTGACAGCTTCTTTTAACTCTTTACCTGCTTTAAATGCAGGAACTTTACCAGCGGCGATTTGAATTTCTTCGCCAGTTTGTGGATTACGTCCTGTACGAGCAGATCTTTCACGCACTTCAAAAGTTCCAAATCCGATTAATTGAACTTTATCGCCAGATTGTAATGCATTAGCAATTGTGTCAAATACGGATTGTACAGCTGCAGAAGCGTCCTTTTGAGAAATATCAGCTGATTGTGCTACGTTTTTAATTAATTCTGTTTTGTTCATGTTTTCACCTCATAAAAAAATTTTTGGAATGAATGTTTTAGTATAATAGATAGTAAAGATAAAGCTATCACTATGATTAGAAAGAATACTATATAATTATGTTAATTTCGTTGCAAGAGACTGAATCCCTTCTATTATTTGGGGATTAATTAAGAATCGATGCATATAAAAAGCTTTAGTATAAGGATGAGGGGGAGTATACGAATGATTTTTCGTGAAAAAAATGAGAAGGAAAGTATATTAATTCGTCAACATGATCATGGTTTTTTAGCTGGAGAGATTGCAAAGCATATAAAAGAAGATTTTTTTGAAGATGATACATATTTAAAAGAGACAATTGATGCAATATATGAGCATGATAGAGGATGGATAGAACTTGATAAAGTACCAATTTTGAATGATGCTAAAAATATCCCATATACATTTATGGATTGTCCAAGTTCATTACGCTTTGTCTTTTATACGATTGGTTTGAATGAAATTGAAGATTCCAATCCATACGGAGCATTACTTTGTAGTAAGCATTTTTTATCATTTCCATTAAATGAGGAAGATGAAGAGATGATGACATTTTATGCAGGTGAATTGGAACGACAAAAAAGAATATTGACAACGCTAACAAAAGAGCAATTTGTGATGTTCGATAAACATTATAGATTATTAAAGTTATGCGATGAACTATCTTTATATGTCTGCATGAATAAACCAGGTGTAGAAAAGAAAGATGAAATTGATTTGTTTAAAGATGGTTTTGAAGGAACAGAAATGTTTAATAGTAAAGAGGAGAAACCTATTCAAGCTGAATGGATAGATGAGGAAACAATTCGGATTACACCGTTTCCATTTCAAACGGAATTTCATACGTATGTAAAATATAAAACGATAAATAAGCATGAAATGAAAGAAAAAGGGATTGCAAAGGTTGATAGAGAATCGGAAACGAAGAAACAAATTATTCGTTTCATACAATAGGGAGGTAATATAAATTGAAAGATTATATATTAAAGCAGTTTGATTACCATGCTTGGGCTAATACTAGATTATTCGATCGATTAAAAGAGTTACCAAACTATGAGACAATTTTTAATGAGCAGATACAGAGTGTATTCCCATCCATTAAGGATACGTTTGTGCATATTTATATTACAGATCAAGTGTGGTTACACATATTGCATGGTAAAAGTATGAATGAAGCAATACAAGACCGAGAAGATTTACGAAAACAAATTGAAACTAAATCGTTACATGAATTAGAAAAAATGTTTGAAAACATGGCAAATCAATATAAAGACTTTTTAATTACAATACAAGATGTGAATGCTGTATTTGTTATTGAGAACCCATATGCAGAGGCATTAGAAACTTCAATTTTAGAGTTAGTACAACATGTCGTAAATCATGGTACATATCATAGAGGAAATATAACAGCGATGATCCGTCAACTTGGTCATTCGTCGACAATGATGGATTTTGTACTGTATTTACATATGGTTAAAAAGCAGGGAGAGTAATATAGTTTGTAAGAAGGAGAGGCTTTAATTATAGAAGTCTCTCCTTCTATTTTATTCCGCATTCATGGTAGATCGACTGATTAAAGTTTTCTTAAGAAGCTTTATTTTCTTGTAATTGCTTAGCGTATTGTACAGCCTTAAATGCATTGACTCTACCATTTTTCCAGTACGTACCTGTACCACTAATTTTATCAGAAGTTGACTCAATAATTTGGCGGATTTGTGTATTGCTATATCCTTGATTTGCTAAAAGAGCAGCGACTCCTGCAACATGAGGTGTTGCCATAGATGTACCACTTAATGATTGATACGTACTTCCTTTATATGTTGAATATATATTTGAACCTGGTGCTGCAACATCTACCCAGCTACCATAAGTAGAGAATGAAGATTTTCTATCTGATTGATCTGTAGAAGCAACTGCAATTACTTCGCTGTAATAAGCAGGGTAATTAGCTTTTGTATTTCCAGCATTTCCAGCAGCTGCAACTATAACAGAGCCTTTATTCCATGCATATTGAACGGCTTGTTGTAATGCAGTACCACCATTTGGAGCTCCTAAACTTAAACTAATTACTTTTGCACCCGAATCAGCAGCTTCTCGAATACCTTGCGCTACAGCATCAAGAGTACCACTTCCTTGATTATCTAATACGCGGACAGCATAAATTGAAGTTTGTGGGGCAACACCAGCAATTCCGACACTGTTATTCGTAAGTGCTCCAGTAATTCCAGCGCAATGTGTACCATGACCATTACCATCATCAGATGTATTGTCGTTATCAACATAATCATGCCCGTAAATTACTTTCGAAGCCAAATCAGGATGTGAACCTTGAACTCCTGTATCAATAATAGCTACTTTTACACCAGGATCACTTCGTTGGCTATCCCAAGCTTGTGGAGCTTGAATCTTTTGTAATCCATATTGATTTTTAAAATATGGATCGTTTGGAGTCCAAAAGGCGTGAACGTAATAATTCGGTTCTGCATATTCTACATCTGGATTATTTTTATAACTCTTTATTTTTTCTATTACAGTACCTTTTGAAAATTGTACGACTTCAAAACCTAACGTATCATCTTTAGATAAGACATTAGCTCCGACAGATTTATGAAAAGATTGCACATTACTTAAAGATGCATTTTGCTTGAACTTAACGATTAATTGGTTAGGAACGTAATCAGTAGATGATGTTTCAGCGCTTGAAGTATTTGTGTTAAAGAAGAAACCACCAATAATAAATGATAAAACAGATAGGAAAACAATGATTTTGTTTTTCAAAAGATTTTTCCTCCCTTTTCTTGGATGAGTTTTTCAGCGACACTTTAATGTCGCATTCCTTTTCAACTATATAGTTAGACCATACGATTTATGACATTTATGTGAAAAACTTTTGGAGGAATAAAAAGGAGTAAACATTGATATAAATATATTTTTAATAATAGTAATTAAGTAAAAGAGGGGATGAAAAAAGGAATGCTCATCATGTATGAGTCATTCCTTTTTTCATAGATTAACTTGCCTGTTTTTTATTATTTTCTTTCAATTTCTCTGCTTGTAAAAAGCGATTCGTTTCAGCAACAACAATACTACTTAATCCAATTAGACCAATTAAGTTTGGAATGGCCATAAGTCCATTTGCAATATCAGCAAATGTCCATACGATTCCTAGTTTTAAATTCGCACCAATAGCAATCATGACAATAAAGATTGCTTTATAATATTTAACAGCACTTTCTCCAAATAAATAAGCTACACATTTCTCACCGTAATACGACCAGCCTAAAATAGTAGAGTAGGCGAATAAAATAATTGCGATACCAAGAATCATACTACCAGCAGTACCGAATACAGATTGGAACGCAAGTGTTGTAGCTTCAACGCCAGTTTTACCAGATTTCCATGCACCTGTAGTAATTAATACTAGCCCTGTAATTGTACATACAATAAACGTATCTAGAAAAGTACCAGTCATTGAAACTAAAGCTTGCTTTGCAGGTGAATCAGTTTTTGCAGCTGCCGCGGCAATAGGTGCACTCCCTAAACCAGCTTCGTTCGCAAATACGCCGCGCGCCATTCCGATTTGAATAGCTGATGCAACTGTTGCACCAATAAAACCACCAGCAGCTGCAGTACCGTTAAATGCACCAGAAAAAATAAGTGAAAATGCTTCTGGAATTTGATCGTAGTGATAGAAAATAATAATAAGGCCAGCAATGATATAAAAGAAAGCTTTAATAGGAACTACATATCCTGTTACTTTCCCGATTTTTTTTACACCGCCTAAAATAACGATAGCGATTAAAAATGACATTACTATACCAGTTAAAGCAGGGGGGAAAGAGAAATTAATTCGCATTGCCTCTGCAACTGAGTTTGATTGCACCATATTACCGATACCGAAAGAAGCAGTAGTACCAAATATAGCAAATAAAACAGCAAGCCATTTTTTACCTAAACCATGCTCTAAATAATACATGGGTCCACCAGAGTATTCGCCATTTTCATTACTAACACGATATTTCACTGCAAGAATTGCTTCGGCATACTTTGTTGCCATTCCAAATAAAGCGGTAATCCACATCCAAAAGATTGCACCAGGTCCACCAATCGTCACAGCAGTTGCAACACCAGCTATATTTCCCATACCAATCGTTGCCGCCATAGCTGTCATAAGTGCTTGGAAGTGGCTAATATCTCCAGAGGAAGATGTATCTTCTGATTTTTTAAAAGCTAGTTTGTGAGCGTATAATAGTTTACTAAACTGTAAACCTTTTAAACGCACTGTGAGAATGATACCAGTACCAACGAGTAACAACAACGTTGGTAATCCCCACACATAGTGATTGATTTGTTCTAATACTTTACTTACTGTCTCCATCGTTATTCTCCTTTTTTAGAAAAAATAAAAACCACTTCAAGTAAATGAAATGGTCTCTGGAGAAACAAGGAATAGAAAAATAAACCGATACAAATCGGCTTTTTCTTTCGCTTGTCTCTGTCCTTTTACCTGAGAGATTATCCGCTAAAGTAGCGGATTTGCTCCTTCGGTGCTCGTTTTCCTCCGCGCTACAAAAAAGCGAGAGGGAGTCTCTCCAGAGATTCGTCCCCATGCAGTTCTACTTGTAACCAAGACCTGAGAGTTTCAAAGTTGATTCAGCAACTTTTTGCCCCGTCGGTAGATCAATAGATCTTCTCCTGAATGGTTCATCCGAATTATAAAATTTATAAAAGCATTGATTGTAAATCAATAAAAATATTATAGACAGACAAAATGTGAATTGCAATCTTTTTTTATTTTAAAATAGTAAACAGTTTTATTTTTTTGCAAGTCCTAATTTCTCTTCAACTTCAGTTAAAGTAGATAAAGCAACGACAATATGTTGATCTGCAAGCCCTAAAGCATGTTTTGTTTTTTCAATAGTTTCACTGGTTGGAGTAGAGTTATTTACTCCGTCTCTAATCAAATTTGCTGCATTTTTCATGAAATTTGATGCGGATTTAAACTGAGTTGTGAATTCAATTAGTTGTTTTCGTATATTTATATCTGTTATGTTTTCTTCGATTTTAAGCGTGTCTATTTCGTTCATAATTGTTTCATATTGTTTGGAAACAGCATTCATTGTAACTAATAGTTTATTTCTATCTACTGAATCTCCATTCGTGTTAATCTCTTCCCAAGCAGGCAACCAATCTTTTTCGATGATGTCATTATAATGTGTAGTTAATTCATTTATTTTAGGTTGCAGGTTAGTTTTGAATGTTTTTGTATCAATTGTTTCTACAGTTGCTTTTT
The DNA here is from genome assembly GCF_008042405.1 of Bacillus sp. SH7-1. Taxonomy (NCBI): domain Bacteria; kingdom Bacillati; phylum Bacillota; class Bacilli; order Caryophanales; family Bacillaceae; genus Bacillus; species Bacillus sp. SH7-1. The sequence continues at coordinate 27,855 of NZ_QNUD01000038.1, read as the reverse complement.
TAGTATTATTTTTATCTATCAATGTGTAGAACATCGTACTGGAAATGATAAAAATAGAAATTACAACTGACCATTTTTTTGAAAATAATTTCCTCAATGAGTAACGCCTCCAAAATTAAAAAATCTACTAATTAAAATATACAATAAATATGTTGTTTGAGGTAGAGAAAATAAGTTAGAAAATATTTGAATTATATCTTTTCTAAACATAAATAATCGAAATTAGTAAAATGATGAAAGTGATGTGTGAGAAAAGGGATTTTTAGTGAAATGAATAAAAGAAAATAGTTTCAAATATTGCAAGGGCTGGCTATGCTATTAATTAGCTTAATTGCACTCATATATTTAGACAAAGAATCTAAAATTGAAGATTTTCCGGTACCAATGTCAGCAATCCATATTGACGATGATAAGGAAGCAGATTATAAATATATAAGTATAATACCTATTACAAAGGCAAGGAGGGGGGAGAACTTAGGGGAAAATGGGCATACTGTTAGTTTTAAAAAAGGGGAGCGGAAGGTAACTGTATTACATTATCCGGGAGAACTAACGTATTATATATTTGAAAAATAATTGATAATAAAAGAGATAGGAAGTGAATGATATTGTAGGATTGTTTACTTTCTATCTCTTTTGATTTTTAATTCTGAATTATTTAAATTATAATTACTATGTGTATAGAATAAAATAATATTTAGTATGGAGATGAGATGATAAATTGCCAAATATAAAAAAGATAGGTCGTTTTTGTCCTACTGATGATGAAGGATATATTATAAATGATGCACATATTGAAAAAGTTCAACCTATATTTATGGAGGTAATACAAGAAATAAAAAATACTTGTTGTGAATTGTTACAGGATGATTTACACAGTGTTTATATAAGAGGCTCAATTCCAAGAGGGATTGGAATTAAAGGTATTGCTGATATAGATGTAATTATATTAGTGCGAAGGGATCCTAAATTAATAGACTTAAGTTGGCGAAGGAAACTAGAAATTCAAATTTTGCAAAAATTTAATTGTATAACAGGAGTGGAATTGAGTTTTTACAGTGAAAAAGAAGTGATAAATTCCAAGAGTTTTTCTTTTATAAGCTTCATGATACAGACACATGGAGTATGTATATTTGGTGAAGATGTAACAATGTCTTTACCTAAATATAAAGTAAGTCAGGAGTTAGCCTATGAACATCTTATTCAATTGGGGAAACAAATTGGACAAGCACGCAAAGAGTTAATACATAATAAAGGCGTGGAAGATATAGCGGATTGTTGTCGTTGGATTATGAAGATAATAATCAGGTCAGGTCTAGCATTGACAATTGAGAGAGAAGGACTTTACTCCAGAGACTTATATCCTGCCTATGAATTATTTAGTAAGCATTTTCCCGAACAAGAAAAAAATATGAGAAAGGCATTACAATATGTAATTGAACCGATAAATGATATAAATGAAATTTTATTATTTTTAAGTACGTTTGGTGAATGGCTGATAGAAAGAGCGGATGCTTTTTTGAATACTATAGATAACTAGAAGGATATAATTATGTTATGTAAACAAACAGACGATCTAAGTGTTCGTGATTTTGCAGACTATTATGGGATTCCGAAAGACGTGGCAACAGGAAGTTCAAATGGATGTTTAACAGCGTATCTTTTAAAGTATCGTTGTTTGGAACAGAAAAGATAAATATGCGTGTTGAACAAGGATACGAGATGAAATGGTCCTCTTTAATACATATAAGAGCTGAAGAAATAGAGAGTAAAAATAATGTTCGTTTAGGGGAAAAGTAGAAAGTATTGCAGATGGGAAATGGAATGTAAGATAAGGGGGAATTAGATATGCTACTAAAAACAATCTACTGTAAGGTGGAAGAAGAGAAAAAGGAATTATTTTCAAAAGCACAAGAACAATGGCGTGATATACAGCACCTAGATGGTTTTCATGGACAATTTGGTGGTTGGAATGAAGATGAGGCATGTGTATTTACTTTATGGGAAGATAGAAGTGCGTATCAATCATTTATGAATGGTGCTCACGATACAATTTATATAAATAGTAATCAAGAAGATACGTTTCTTTCATGTGAAATTGAACTATTTCAAACGTTGTATGATATAGCTGATAAGCATTTGAAAGATGTTGTTACAGAAGGTTCATTCGTAAGAGTTGCTATATGTGATTTAAAGTCAGGAAAGGAAAAGTATTTTTTACATAACCAAGAAACAATTTGGAATAAAGGAATGGAAAAAGCGAAAGGGATGCTAGGTGGAGTAGTGGCGAAGTCTTTAAAAAATGAAAACCGTTACATAGTGTTCACTTATTGGAAAGATGAAATGGCTCATCAACATTATGTGGAAGAGATGTTTCCAGGTTTATATAAATTAGCTAATATTCATGAAGACATAGAAGATATAAGAGGAAAACAAGCTGTATGTAAGGAAGAATGGCTTGTATATTAAGCGCGGAAAAAGTGCATAAATGAATGTATAATAAAGATATTTTCTTATAAATGAGTAATTAATAGAAGACGTTATATACCCTTTCATGTTAATATATTTAAGTTATAATAGCAGGCTTACCCTTTTGTATTGTACGGTAGAAGCAGTGTGAGCTAGAATTTTTTTAGAAAAGGAAGTGCCTAATTTGCGTATCAATAAATTTATTAGTGAAGCTGGAAAAGCGTCTCGACGCGGAGCAGATAAATTAATTAATGAGAGAAGAGTAATTATTAACGGTAAGGTTGCAAAAATTGGTGACCAAGTGAATCCAGGTGATGATGTACGCGTAAATGGAGAGCAACTTCGTATTGCTCGAGATCACGTATATATTGCTTTAAATAAACCAGTAGGTATTACATGTACGAGTGAAAAAGCTGTAAAAGGTAACATTATCGATTTAGTGAATCATCCTTTACGAATTAGTCACATTGGACGTCTTGATAAAGACTCAGACGGTTTAATTTTGTTAACGAATGATGGTGATATTGTTAATGAAATTTTACGTGCTGAAAACAAACATGAGAAAGAATATATCGTTTCAGTAGATAAGCCGATTACGCCTGATTTTCTAGAGCAAATGGCAGCTGGTGTGAAAATTTTAGGAACAAAAACGCTTCCGTGTGAGATCACACAGTTATCCAAATATGAGTTCAAAATTATTTTAACACAAGGATTGAATCGCCAAATTCGTCGTATGTGTGAAGCTTTAGGTTATCAAGTATACACGTTAAAACGTACGAGAATTATGAATATTGAGTTGAATAATTTACCGGTTGGACAGTGGAGAGATTTAACGAAGAAAGAGAAGCGACGTCTATTTTCGGACTTAAATTACGAACCACAAGATTGGTAAAATTGAGAAGGGGAAACCAAAAATCTATTTTTGGTTTCTTTTTTATTAAATAAAAAATATTTTTTAACACTTGCAAAAATAAAATGAATAAGATATAGTGAATAACAATAAATGGATGTACTTTTAAAAGCAAAGAAAAGGACACGAGTTATTTTACCCGGTTATACAGAGAAGGAAGGAAAGCTGAGAACTTCCTAACGCAGAAAAATAACTTACCACCTTAGAGCTGCAC
>NZ_QNUD01000038.1:21539-24237 GCF_008042405.1 Bacillus sp. SH7-1 | reverse complement strand
CAATAAATGGATGTACTTTTAAAAGCAAAGAAAAGGACACGAGTTATTTTACCCGGTTATACAGAGAAGGAAGGAAAGCTGAGAACTTCCTAACGCAGAAAAATAACTTTAGAGCTGCACTGGGGAAATCAAGTATCTAGTGCCGTGTATGCGACGTTATCGCAAAAGAAGCCATTACATTTTGTGATGGGAATCTGGGTGGAACCACGGATATAAGCATATTCGTCCCTATTTTAGGGATGGATATGCTTTTTTGTATTCAATTTCATAATAAGCGAAGAAAAGGACACGAGTTATTTTACCCGGTTATACAGAGAAGGAAGGAAAGCTGAGAACTTCCTAACGCAGAAAAATAACTTACCACCTTAGAGCTGCACTGGGGAAATGAAGTATCTAGTGCAGAAAAGGACACGAGTTATTTTACCCGGTTATACAGAGAAGGAAGGAAAGCTGAGAACTTCCTAACGCAGAAAAATAACTTTAGAGCTGCACTGGGGAAATGAAGTATCTAGTGCCGTGTAAACGACGTTACCGTAAATGAAGCCATTGTTTGTTTGTAATGGGAATCTGGGTGGAACCACGGGTATAAGCACGCTCGTCCCTATTTTAGGGATGAGTGTGCTTTTTATTATGAAATGGAGAGATGAAAAATGAAAGAACAAATGATTGAAATTAAATTTCCAGATGGTAGCGTGAAAGAATTTGTAAATGGAGTTACTTTAGAAGAAATTGCGGGATTCATTAGCAGTAGTTTAAAAAAGAAAGCAGTCGCAGGGAAAGTAAATGATCGGTTATATGATTTACGCCGAAATATTGAAGAAAATGCGGAAGTAGAAATCATTACTATAGATTCAAATGAAGGTGTAGAAATTGCAAGACATTCTGCGGCACATATTTTAGCGCAAGCTGTAAAGAGAATGTATGGTAATGTAAACCTTGGTGTAGGGCCTGTTATTGAAAATGGATTTTATTATGATATTGATCTTCCCAGTAGTGTAAACGTAGAAGACTTACGAAAAATCGAAATAGAAATGAAAAATATTATAAAAGAAAACGTAAAAATAGAACGATTTGAGGTTTCTCGAGAAGAAGCAGCAAAACTATTTCAAGAAATGAATGATCGTTTGAAATTAGAACTTTTAGAAGCAATTCCTGATGAGGAAAGTGTAACACTGTATAAGCAAGGTGAATTTGTAGATTTATGTAGAGGACCACATTTACCATCTACAGGTTATTTGAAAGCATTTCAATTAACTCACGTTTCCGGTGCATATTGGCGAGGAGATAGTAATAATCAAGTGCTTCAGCGTATATATGGTGTTGCATACTCTTCTCAAAAAGAATTAGAAGAGTATTTACATTTCGTTGAAGAAGCAGCAAAAAGAAATCATCGTAAATTAGGTAGTGAGCTTGAGTTATTTATGTTTTCTGAAGAGGCTCCAGGAATGCCATTTTATTTACCGAAAGGACAAATTATTCGTAATGAGTTAGAAGCATTTTTAAGAGAAATTCAAAAAGAGTACAATTATCAAGAAGTACGCACTCCGTTCATGATGAACCAAGAAGTATGGGAAAGATCAGGGCACTGGGGACATTATAAAGATAATATGTATTTCTCAGAAGTGGATAATAAAAGTTTTGCATTAAAACCAATGAACTGCCCAGGGCATATGCTAATGTTCAAAAATAAATTGCATTCTTATCGCGAATTACCGATTCGTATGTGTGAGTTTGGTCAAGTACATCGCCATGAATTTAGTGGGGCGTTAAACGGATTATTAAGAGTACGTACTTTCTGCCAAGATGATGCACATTTATTTGTAACTCCAGAACAAATTAAAGATGAAATTAAATCTGTAATGGCGCAAATCGATTATGTATATAAAACTTTTGGATTCGAATATGAAGTAGAACTTTCTACTCGTCCAGAAGATTCAATGGGTGATGATAAATTGTGGGAGCAAGCAGAGGCAGCATTAGCAAATGTATTACAATCATTAAATTATAAATATAGACTAAATGAAGGTGATGGTGCATTTTACGGACCGAAAATTGACTTCCATATTAAAGATGCTTTAAATAGAAGTCATCAGTGCGGAACAATCCAGCTAGATTTTCAAATGCCAGAGAAATTTGATTTGAATTATATAGATGAGAAGAATGAAAAGAAAAGACCAGTTGTCATTCACCGGGCAGTATTAGGATCTTTAGACCGCTTCTTAGCAATATTAATTGAGCACTTTGGAGGAGCGTTCCCTGCTTGGGTAGCACCAGTTCAAGTGAAAGTTATTCCAGTATCGAATACAGTCCATGTACAATATGCAGATGAGGTTACTGATAAGTTAGCTCAAGCTGGCATTCGTGTTGAACGAGATGTGCGAGATGAAAAATTAGGATATAAAATAAGAGAAGCACAAATGCAAAAAGTTCCTTATGTTCTTGTTATTGGAGATAAGGAAATGGAGAACGGAGCTGTAAATGTACGTAAATATGGGGAAGAAAAATCAGAAGTTGTTGAACTAGGTGTATTTGTGAAAAGTATAAAAGAGGAAATAAAAAATAAGAAATAGTGATTGATAATAAAATACACCCATTAACATGTATTACTGAATTTAAAGTAAATAAAGAACCATAATAAATGATGAAGGGATAGCTTAATTGCTATCCCTTCATCATTTATTGCCATATACTTCATCTC
>NZ_QNUD01000038.1:0-21523 GCF_008042405.1 Bacillus sp. SH7-1 | reverse complement strand
AAATAGTGATTGATAATAAAATACACCCATTAACATGTATTACTGAATTTAAAGTAAATAAAGAACCATAATAAATGATGAAGGGATAGCCTATCCCTTCATCATTTATTGCCATATACTTCATCTCAAACTGTTAAATCATTTTCTGATTTTATATGAATGGCTTCTTGTAAGAGCTTTTGGAGAACTGCAGCAAAAATTGCAATCACGATAGAGCAGAAAATAATGATCAGTCCAATTGGTATAAAACTTGGAGGATCAATTTTTTTTGCCATAAGATAGTAGAGTGGCATACCTAGCAAGTATATGGTACCAATCGTGAGAGCACAGTGTTTTATATTTTTTAAAGCCTTTACTGATAATTCCGAGAACGCTTTGTTCTTATCAATATAGCTTAAAAGTTTAAACGCTTGATACTGGGCGAAGTAAAAAGGTATCGCTGCTACGTACATATCGATTAAAACGAGAGATTTCATATAAGCAGTAGCTGGATACAATTCTCCAGCGAAATTCCCGATTTTAGGTATTAAAAATATGCACAATGCAAGTACTACTATACCTATAAAAACAATAGCTAGCTTTAAAAAGAGTGTTGTAACTTGTTTCATAAGAAGCACCTCGTTTTATCCCGCTTTAATGGGCAGTAAGACCCCTACCTCAAAATTCAGCGAAAGCAAAGAAGTTAGGTGGGGGATCAACTGCCCATTAAAGTCCGATTGGTTCAACTAATAATCAGTGGGGGATGGAGAAAACCCCCACTGATTAAAGTTTCACTTTATTTAATGACAACATGATTTTATCATATGATTTATCGTTTTGGAATAAAATTATATTGTTTTTTAACTTATTATTGTTGTTATTTATGTATCTTATTCAATTTGAGAAAAATAAAAAGCCTTTCTCACTACAAAGAAAGGCCCCTTATGAAATGATCTGTAATTTTTTTACCTTACAAAAATGTAAGGTAAATGTAAGCGAAATCGAAGGAACGAGTTGTAGAAAAATGAGAATATGAAGTAGGTTCATGTTACTTGTTCAATCTTTTGTTTAAAGAATTAAAAAATTCTTAAGAATTTACATGAGAAAAAGATAAGAAATATGTGAGAAATTAATTGTATACAAAAGGGATGGAGTGAAAGAGATGTCAACAAATGTAGTTACTGTAGAAAGTGTAGAAAAAACGTATGGGAAAAGAAATGAGAATCAGTCAAAGGCATTAAGGGGTGTGTCATTAAGTATTAAAGAAGGCGAATTTGTTGGGATTATGGGTCCTTCTGGATCTGGGAAAACGACTTTACTGAATGTGATTAGTACATTAGATCAAGCTACGGGTGGCAGTGTGACAATAGCTGGTACAAATATTACTTCTATGAAGGGGAATGCATTATCAGATTTTCGATCTCAAAAATTAGGGTTCATCTTTCAAGATTTTAACTTACTAGAAAACTTATCAATTTATGAAAATATTGCTTTACCACTTTCTCTGCAAGGTGTACCTTCAAGTGAGATTACTGGAAAGGTAAATGAGGTGGCGAAGAAATTAGGAATTACTGAAATTTTAACAAAATATCCAACTGCTGTTTCTGGTGGACAAAAGCAAAGAACAGCGGCAGCACGAGCGTTAGTACATAATCCAGCAATCGTATTAGCTGATGAACCGACAGGAGCGCTTGATAGTAAAAATGCAAAAAGCTTATTAGAAGCGATGCAAGATTTACATGAAAATCATAATGTAAGTATTTTGATGGTTACGCACGATGCATTTAGTGCGAGTTATTGTGAACGTATTTTATTTATTCAAGATGGTCTTTTATATAAAGAATTAAAGCGTCAAGGAACGCGAGAAAGTTTCTATCAAGACATTTTAGGTGTGCTCGCTCATATGGGCTCAGCTGCTGAGTCTAAGTAGGGGGGGCGAAACTATGTTATTCAAATTATCCCGTCATAGTATGAAAAAAATGTTAAAAGATTATATGGTTTTACTTATCGGTCTCGTTATTAGTATTAGTATTTTTTACATGTTCCAAACGATGGCGATGAATAGTGAATTTACGAAAGATAATAGTCTTATTAGTAGTATAAGACTCGTATTCTGGGTAGGTGCAATACTATTATCTTTCATTACTGTATTTTATATTATATATGCCAATTCTTTCTTACTCACATTAAGAAGAAAAGAACTCGGTATGTACATGATGCTTGGTGCGAAAAAGAAAAAAGTGGCACAATTATTATTTATTGAAACATTCGGTATGGGTATTGTCAGTATTATTATAGGGATTTTAGTAGGGATGTTACTTGCAAGTGTAGCAGGAAACTTTTTAATGAATGGTATGGAAATTTCAGCAAAGGGTAGTTATTCATCTGTATATACACCAGCAATCATAGTTACAGCTATATTCTTTTTAATATTATTTTTTATTACTGGTTTAATGAATAGTATCCGTTTATTACGTAAAACAGAATTAGAATTAATACGTGAAGATGAAACACTAGATGAAGTGAAGAAAAGTAAAACTCGCATTATTATAATGACTGTACTGGGTGTATTACTAGTAAGTACAGGATACTATTTTATGGTAAATATAAAAACGTTTGCTGAACTCGGTTTTATAATAGCGACAATCGTTACAACACTTGGAACATATTGTATCTTTAGTTCATTACTCCCATTTTTTGTGATGAAAATTAAAGGGAATAAAAAACGAAATGAAACGGGCTTAAATAGTTTTACATATGCACAGCTACGCTTTCGAGTAAATAGTTTATCGAGAGTATTAGGTACTGTAGCAATGTTAATTGCATTAGGAGCAGGTGCGATGACAGCAGGTATGGCGTTTCAAAAAAATGTAGGTATTATGACAGACTTCTCACGTGTGTATGATGTCGTAATTCATGATCCAAATGAACAAGATATTGCAGCATTAAAAGAAATGGAAATTGTTGAAGAAAGCAAGTACAAATATAAAGTAGATGGAGAAGCGGTTTATTACTTACGTAACGACTTAACTGCGAAACCGCCACTTGTTTCAGACCACTTTGATACAAAAACTTTAAAAGAGCCTGTTCGTAAACGTGTGACTGAACCTTTAACTGAACCTGTATATTCTGCTTTAGAGGCTCCTGAATTAGCAAAATTCCCTCGTATGCCGAGAGATTGGGAAGATGCAATTGTAAGAGAGATACAAATTACACATAATCAATTTAACGGAAAACCTGTAAGAATTGCAGATGAAGTGCATTATAAAGGGATTCAAGGAACAGAACACACTGTAACATTAGCAAAAGTAGATGATATGAAAAAGTATAAACCGTTGTTGATCGAAATAGATAAGAGACAAAAAGAACAAATTGAAAAAACAACAGGTACAAAAGTAGACTTATTTACGAAAATGACAATTTATCAATTTATGAACAGTTTCATGAGCGGAACAATGTTTATGGGATTTTTCCTCGGAATTGCATTTTTAGCAATGATGGCAAGTTCCCTTATGTTCAAAATATTAACAGGTGCTTCTCGTGACGTACGACGTTATGAAATGTTACGAAAAATTGGTGTGAGACGTAGTATGTTAACGAAAAGTATATATAAAGAAATTTCATATTTATTTATCTTCCCAGCAATCATTGGTATTTCCCACGTGTTAGTAGGGCTTAACTTATTTAGTTTTATATTAGTTGACCCGTTTGTAAAAGTATGGGTGCCGATTGGGATCTTCTTAGTCATTTATTTCATCTATTACTGGATAACTGTTCAACTTTATAAAGGTATGGTAATGCCGAAAGAAGAAGTAGCGAAATAGTTTAAGAAAAGAGTCCTTGTTTAGAAAACAAGGACTCTTTTCTATATTTGTAATACATTGTGAGCGAGTTTTTCTACGATTAATGTATTGAAAATTAAGAAAGTATTAAGGGTTTATATAGCGGAAAGTTAAGAAGTGTATGGGATATTAATAATGTAGTTTTATAGAATTATATTGTTATTTTACAAATTTATAAGAAAGGAAACATCTTATGAAGAAAATAAAAAAATTAATAACATTTATTGGAGTCATAACTACACTAATACTAATGGTAGCACTAGTATTTCCTACATGGACCTCGCAAATAAAAGGGAAAAACAGTATAAGTACATTAGAGCAAGTAAAGATAAATGGGAGTGGGCATGAAATAATGATACGTGGCAAAGATAAGAACAATCCGGTTATTATTTTTGTACATGGTGGACCAGGTACTTCAGAAATACCATATGCTCAAAAATATCAAGACTTATTGGAAGAGAAATTCACCGTAGTTAATTATGATCAAAGAGGAAGCGGGAAGTCGTATCATTTCTTTGAAGATTATTCGAATCTTACATCAGATCTACTTGTAGAGGATTTATTAGCTTTGACAGATTATGTTTCAAAATGTCTTGGTAAAGAAAAAGTAATATTAATTGGCCATTCTTACGGTACATATATTGGAATGCAAGCTGCTAATAAAGCTCCTGAAAAATATGAAGCGTATGTTGGTATAGGGCAGATGAGTGATACAGTAGAGGGTGAGATGGATAGTTTAAAGTTTGTTATTGATCAAGCGAAAAATGCAGGAAATGAAGATGAGGTTTCCTATTTAAATGGATTAACTGAAAAAATTAAAAATGGCGATACATACACTCCGCGAAATTATGTTGCGAAATATGGTGGAACATCAAGACTCATTGAAAATCCAGATGGTGATAATATTGGGATGCTACTTAGTAATGAATATAACTTGTTTGACGTAATTCGTTATAACGTTGGATTATCAAAATCTCAAACAGTCTTATTAGAAAAGGATTTAAAGAATCCATTGCCTACTAAGGTGACTAAAATGGAGCTACCGTTTTATTTCCTTATGGGGAAATATGATTATAACACTTCATTTCATGCGGCAAAAACATATTTTGATACGATTGAAGCAGATCAAAAAGAATTTATTACTTTCGAGAAATCAGCGCATTATCCACAATTTGAAGAGAAAGAAAAATTTTACGAATGGATGTGCGATACATTCATAAAATAAAGTATATCCGAACTTTAGAGAATTAAAATAGTTAGCGAGATGTATAAAGATTTTTAGATGCATAGTATTAACTGAAGCGAAATTAAATAAAAAGACTCTTGATAAAAAATATGAGTCTTGAGTACAACCTACAATAAATAATTTTTCTTTCTATAGAGAGATACAAAAATAAAAAAGATAGCTGAAGACAAATTGTTTTCAGCTATCTTTTTTCGCTTAAAGTGGAGGTAAATCAATCTTACCTTCTTCAAATAATTCTTTTATCATATGCTTCGTATAACCAGCGGCTTGACCAAATGTGATTTTTGCTGGCATTGGTGCTTCGTTAGCATCTACAACTACATCAATAATACACGGTTTATTTTGTTTTACTGCATTTTCGAAAGCGGGAAGTAGTTCATCTAAATTCTCAACACGGTATCCAATACCTCCACACGCCTCTGCATATTTTGCGAAATCGGGGTTCGTTAAGTCTGTTTCGAATTCGATATTACCCATGACTTCTTGCTCGAATTTAATCATCGCAATTTTATTATTGTTTAATACGACGACAACGATTGGTAATTTATATTTTACAGCCGTTACGAAGTCATTCATCGTCATTCCAAATCCGCCATCACCACAAACTGCAAATACTTGTTTATCCGGGAATGCAATTTTTCCAGCAAGAGCACCAGGTAAACCGCAACCAAGTGTTGCGAGCCAGCTAGAAATGACAAATTGCTGGTTTGTCATACGGAAGTGCCTTGCGGTCCATACTGTTACATTTCCGACATCGACTGATAGAATTGCGTCATCATGTGCTACTTGCTGCAGAGCATGCATAACGCGTTGTGGTTTAATTGGAATGGAAGAGTCTTCTTCTTGCTCGTGTAATTTTTCTTCCCACTTTTTCATCATTTCTTGGTGATGTTCTAAGAAGGAATGGTCTGTGTGTTCTTCAACATTTTCAATTAACCACCGTAATGTTTTATCAGCATCACCAGCTAAACCAATATCTGTCGCATAACGTTTCCCGATTTGGGCAGGATCTGTATCGATATGAATTGTTTTTGCTTTTTCAGGTAAGAAGCCGGTGAACGGATAAGAGGTACCGACCATAATTAAAGTATCTGCATGCTTCATTGCTTCATAAGAAGGTTTCGTTCCAATTAATCCTAAGCCACCAATACAAAGAGGGTGTTCATCAGGAATAATTCCTTTAGCTGGTAATGTAAGTACGATTGGAGCACCAATATGTTCTGCCAATGCAAGTAAAGATTCTCTCGCATGTTTCGTTCCTTTTCCAGCTAAAATCACAGGCTTTTTCGCTTCATTTATTGCGAATTTCGCTGCATCTAAATCTTCTTTTTGTGGAAACAACTCAGGCAAAGTAAAAGAATTGTTTGTAACACGGGCACCATTTTTCACTTCGAATTTCGGGACATCATCTGGAATTGTAAGAACGGATACACCTTTTTTCGTATAAGCCATTCGAATTGCTTGATTCACTACGGCAGGTAGTTGCTCTGCAGACATAATACGCTGGTTATAAACCGCAACATCATCAAACATTCTTTCTAAATTTACTTCTTGGAAAAAGTCCGTTCCAAGTAAATCGGTTTCTACTTGACCTGAAATTGCTAGAACAGGGGCTTTATCGAGTTTCGCATCATATAAACCATTTAATAAATGAATAGCACCAGGTCCTGCAATTGCCATACAAACGCCAAGTTTTCCTGTTAATTTCGCATAGGCAGCCGCTGCTAATGCACCAGCTTCTTCATGGCGAACTTGAATGAATTTAATTTTATCTTGCTTTTTTCTTAAAGCTTCAATGATAGAATTGATGGAATCTCCAGGCATACCGTATATGTGTTCTACTCCCCAGTCAATTAATAAATCAACTAATGCTTCACCGGCTGTTTTCCCAAACATAATTGTGCCTCCTTATAATAGGTAGATAACATTATGTTTTGGAAAAATAGGAAAAATATACAAATAAGAAAATTTATCTGGTTATTTGTAATCTAAGAATCAGTGTGGGAGGCACAAAAGTTTCACTTTAGCAACTTTAATGATGACCAGCGAATAAAGTGAACACTGTTATTAGTAAAAAACCACTAGTTGCCCACATTAGAAATGTAAGGAAAGAGAGCTGTTTCTTAGCTTTCCAAAGCATTTCATGAATTGTTACATAACCAAGTGAACCGATAGCACTTCCCATAATAAGCCCTTGTAAATGTAAAGCTTTTCCTTCCATCAAAATGCCAAAAACCGTACCAGTACCAAGAATAAGAGAAAGTAATAAGGTTGTTAATAAAAAGGAAATATATTTATGCTTTGTAAAGAGAAAGGGGATAATTAATGCTAAGCCTTCAGGAATATGGTGAACGACGATTGCTATTAAAAAAGGTATGGCAGAGTCAGCATGATTAATAAAAGCTGTACCTAGTGCAAATCCACTCGGTATATTATGAATAAATATAGCGAAAGACAGAAAAAGGAAGGTTTGCCAAGCCTGTTGATCTTTTTTATGTATCATTGGATGGTGACAATAGTTATCTAATAAGCTCATAATTAAAATACCGATAGCTATACCAAGTATAGGTCCAATCATTTCATAGCTTGAAAATGTTTCAGGAATGATTTCAAGGGATAAAAGCCCAAGTAAAATTCCGCCACATAATGCATATAAACGATGCATTTTTTCTTCAATTAGCTGGCGCGTAGCAATGCCAACAGCACAGCCTAATAATAAGCCACCAAATGAAAAAAATGTAACTATCATAGGAATCCATAATCGTTCCATAGTATCACACTCCGATTCTTCCACCTTATTTTTAGCTTACGAAAAGGAAAGTTAGATTAGTCCAAGTAATTGTGTTTGATTATAGAGAAAAAACTAATAATTCGTTATAATTTATATGTTAAATTTAAGTGAGAAAATGAAAAGGGGGATTGGTTATGCAACAAATTAAAAAAATAGGAAACTCATTTTGGTATATGACACCAGTTTCTGAAACAGATAGACCTATATTAGGAATGGTTGTTGGAAAAGAAAAAACTTTAATGATCGATGCAGGGAATTCAGAAGAACATGCACAATTGTTTTTAGAAATGCTAAAAGAACAAAATGTATCGAATCCTGATTTTGTAGCACTAACCCATTGGCATTGGGATCATATTTTTGGATTGCCTGTACTACAAGATGCATTGTCTATTGCACATTCTGAAACGAAAAAAGAGATGAGTACACTTGTTTCTTATGAATGGACAGATGAAGCGTTGGACGCACGCGTAAAAGAGGGTACTGAAATTGCATTTTGTGCAGATTGCATCAAAAAAGAGTTTGAAGAAAAAGCGAGAAATATTAAAATTATTCTTCCAACCTTAACGTTCCAGGATCAAATTGAATTAGACCTTGGTGAGGTGACATGCGTGTTAAAACATGTGGGCGGGGATCATGCACATGATTCTGTTGTTATGTACATAAAAGAAGAAAAGATATTGTTTTTAGGAGACTGTATATATGCAGATATTTTTTCCTCGAAGTGGAACTATACGACGAAAAGAACGTTTAAATTAATAGAAGAGTTGGAGGCATTTGATGCTGAAACCTATATCCTTTCTCATGGGACAGCTATAAATCGGGATGAGTTTTTGCAAGAAATGCGTTTACTAAAAACAGTAGGAACTTATACGGAAATACATAAAGGCGATGAAGGGAAGATAAAGGAAGCGTATAAACGAGACATAGAAAGAGAATTAAATGAAGACGAACTAGAAACAATAACGTTTTTTGTAAATGGTTATGAAATGAATAATCAATAAGACACTACATGAATCCAATAAAATTAAATTGCACAAAAAGAGTATTGAAATTTAATTCAATACTCTTTTCAATAGTTAAATATGTAGTTTCAACCAAATTCTAAATGGGGGATCATTGTCTGGAGGGGTGTCATTCTATTTATTTTTCGTATAGATAGTGGTTCAACTAGAAGCTTTCTTTGCTAATTCAGTTATATAGTTAAAAAATCCATTGTGGTTTACATCATATACTACATTTACAGGTCGCCCACCATCAAATTCCACAGTACGCCCCTGGCTTGGTCCATATGTATGAACGATACTATTAATCGTTTGAGTCTTTGCGAGGTTAGTGTTTCCGACAAGCGCAGTTGTTAGTACATCCCACAAGTAGTAAGTAGAGTTCGTTGAAAAGTGAACGAGGGGAGGAACCATCGCATAGCATTGGCCAAGGAAATCTACACCAATATACTTTCGTTCTTTTGCCCAACGTTCACGTATGTCTATAGTTAATGGAACTTGGTTTGTACTTTCTAGTGTCACTAAGTCGATTTCAATTTTTGTTTCCCATACACGAGCTACTGCTTCAGGGTCCCAAAACGAATTCCACTCAGCTGTTCCATCATGCTCTGGTTCATGTACATTGCCTGCGGTAAGAAATGTACCACCCATCCAAACGAGACGTTCAATTTTATCTTCGATTATGGGAGCTTCATATAATGCACGAGCAAGGTCAGTTAGGGGTCCCGTAAATAATAAAGTTGTTTTTCCTTCAGTTTGTAGAAGCGTTTCTATTAAGTGATGATGTGCAGGCTTTGCTGCTACAGGTGTTACAACTTTTCCAGCCTCATTTAAAATTGGTAAAGCATCTAAATAAAATGCATGCATCCGCCAGTCTTTTGGAAATGGATTTTTCGCACGGGAATTTGATGCGGCTACTTCAATATATTCTTTGCTGAAGCGATCAATAATTTTGCGACTTGCAGACATTGCTGGTTCCAAATAGCAATCTGCAGGGATAACTGAAACACCTGTAAGTTTGACATTATCCATCTCAAGTAATAAAAATAGTGAAATTAAATCATCTACACCACCATCATGATTGAAGTACACTTTTTTCATCATTGTAATCTCCATCCTATTTGATTTAGTTAGAAATTAAACATGAATTGAGGAAAAGTCATCAATAATTTCGACCACTTCAATTTCGCCATTAATGAGTAGTTCAGGGAGTTCGTTATTCACATTTCCTTTCCAATATTCTCTAGATTGTTCCATTTTTTGAGAAAAAGAAATAACATCTTCTTTCGGTAAAAGATTTCCGTCACCTTCAAAAGAACTTCCGATTACTCGTAGTTTAACAATCTGCAAAACTTCTCGATTATAAGAATCAAATAATGCTTTTAGCAGCATATAAACAAGACAATCGTGATGGATAATCAGGATATTCTTGCAACCTAACTATTTCCACAATCGTTTCTCTAATGGCTCTAATTGTTTGATCGATGTAATTCATAACTACTGTAGCATTTTCATTCTTTATATGTAATTCTTCATTTTTTTCCTTGTTACGATATGATATACGAAAAATCCTTGTTCATTCATGGTTCTCCTCCAAGTAGTAATGTTTAAATTTAGTAATTCAACATTGAAATATATAAAACCTTTATAAGTAAAAGTGAGAATTTGAGTTGAAAGTAAAGAAAATATATGAAAACGTTTTAAATTTGTTCACAAAATGTTCACTTACGAAGGGGTTTCCAATATCGATATAATGACAAAGACTCAAAGAGAAAGGATGATGGATTTTGCCAACAACAAGAAAAGAAAACCTCCAATTTGGTATGATGATGTGCCTTGGGATGGTTATCGTAATGACGTTTTACAATTTACTAATGAATGGATCAGGAGGGCCAATTCATATTAAGGAGATTGCATTAGAACTACTAATTGGATTTATTATTGCGCTATTAATTGAAATAAGTATTGTTGGACCATGTGCGAAAAAAATTGTCTTCATGTTACCGTTTGATAAATCGAAGAAAATAAATATTATAGTTGCGATGGCGACAACTATGGTAATCGGAATGGTTTTCTTTATGTCATTTTTCGGTATGACTATGATGCATTTACATGGTGGACTACAAGGAGATTCATTTGTTTCAATTTATTTTTCGATTTTTATTAAAAATTTCATAATGGCATATCCATTACAATTAATTATTATGGGACCGCTTGTACGTTTCTTATTTGCAAAGTTTGTTATGAAAAGAAATCTTTTAATGTAGCATGATTTTTATTTATAAAATATTATATATAAATAAAAAATATAAACACATCTCGCATTTTTGAGGTGTGTTTTTTTGTTCATTCTTAGTTATTTTCATAGTGATGTGACATTTGTCCTTTTGCCATTATAGGATTATAGCTTTTAATTAAGTCAGAAAGAAAAGATGAGGAGATGATTTTTTGAAAGGTATTCTATTTGCTATTTTTGCAGGGATATTTATAACACTTCAAGGAACCTTTAATGCGAATCTTAGTTCACATATTGGTATATGGTCGACGGGTATTATAACCCATTTAATTGGATTCGGTATTGCAACAACTGTATTTTTGTTAAAGAAAGAAGAGAAAGTAACAGATTTAAAGAGTGTGAAAAAAGTATATTTAGCAGCGGGTGCATTTGGTGGATTCATTATTTGTGCAGAAACGATGGCGATATATTCACTTGGAGTTACATTGACAGCTGGCACACTAATGGTTGCTCAATTGTTAACGGCAACAGTTATTGAAATGAAAGGACTGTTTCATATAAAAAAGATACAGATGGAGAGATATCATATTGTGGGAACAATAGTAATGATTATAGGTATTGTTGTATTTAATATGTAAAGGAAAGGAGAAATGAATATGGAGAATAGATCAGGTTTAATTACGCATTATTTGAAAACCAATAAAACGCTCGAGGTTTTTTCAGAAATAGATACAGCTTATTTTCAATTAAATCACTTTGAAAAAGGCGAGCTTATTTGCAATATAGATGACGAAATGGATCGTTTATATTTTGTTGTTAAAGGTAAAGTAAAAGTTTACACGATTACACCTGAAGGGAAGAAACTAATCCTTCGCTTTATCAATCCATTGGCCATTGTTGGTGATATTGAATTCATACAAAATAGTAAAGCACATAATGTCGTTGAAGCTTGTTCAGATGTTGTAGCAATATCCATTTCTCATACGGTTATTAGAAACAAGTTATTACATGATCCTATATTTATGAAGTTCTTGCTTGAAAACATTGCGAACACGTTAAAAATATCGACTCGTTTTACAGCTCTTAATTTACTTTATCCAGTAGAAGTACGTGTAGCTAGTTATTTACTTTCTATTTCTACTGATAGTAATGGGAATATGTATAAAGATGATTTGGATGCAACTTCGGTAACAAGTATTGCGGACTTTAAAGGAGTAAGTTATAGGCACGTCATTCGGGTGTTACAAAAATTTTATAAAGAAAAATTAATTGAAAAGAGTAATGGAGTTATTGTAATTAAAGAATTTTCTAGGATAAAGGAAGTCGCGAAAGATAATATATATGAACAATAAAAGGGAGAGAAGGATGATGGGTGGATTTAGTCTAGCTATTTTAGCAGGAATATTAATTAGCTTACAATCTGTTTTTAATACAAAAGTGAATGAAAATGTAGGACAGTGGTTAACAACTGCATGTGTTCTTGGAATAGGTCTCATAAGTTCTATACTATTTTATTTCATTACAGAAAACAGTATTAGCATTAAAGTGTATACTACAAATTATTTGTTTTATGTAAGTGGATTGTTTGGCATTGGGTTAATTATTTGTATAATGGGTGCAATAAAGAGTTTAGGTCCAGCGTATACGGTGCTAATTAGCCTTATTACTCAATTGGTAGTTGCATTATCCATTGATACATTTGGATTGTTCGGAATGGAGAACGTCCCATTACAAATAAATAAGTTAGTTGGTATAGGTTTATTAATTTTTGGGGTAGGAATTTTTAAAAATCTATTTTTGAATAAGAAAGCTATTCATATAAGAAAGGATAGGGTCTAAAGAATTTAAAGGTAAAAGCTGTTGACGGTCAGAACATATACATTTAAAAAGTAGTAAGTGGGTTATAAGATGAGAGGGTAAGTGATTCAATATATGTTGCAAGATGGTGTACATGATTTGGAAATCGATGAGATTCAACATTTTAGCTCCTACGTAAAGTGCATGCAAGATTTTATCCCGCTATTTGTCGGGCAGTAAGACCCCTACCTCAAAATTCAGCGAAAGCAAAGAAGTTAGGTGGGGTTCGGGCTGCCCGTAAAAGCTCGATTGGTGAGGGCTAATAATCAGTGGGGGATGAGCAAAGCCCCCACTGATTAAAGTTTCACTTCACAATTATGTTTCTGCCGTTGATTTTATTAAAATTAACATTTATGACCTAAGTATAAATGTATGGAGCTCTTCTTTACTTTTTATTTTTTGAACCGTAAATGAACAAACTTCAACATTTTTATTAAGTTTACAATTCTCATCATTATACGCGTACTACCATCCCAATCTTTATTTGTAGGTATATCTTTAAAGAAAGGGGAGCAGCTTAATACTTTTATTGTAGAGGACCATTTTTCTATTGATTTTGGATTGTTTACGTAAAAATACATCATAGCACCATTATTACCGGATTTCTTTACAGTAGCATTCGAAATATTCAGTGCGAACTTTGATTCAGCGTCAAAATATAATTCTCCTCCAGGGAAACGTTTTGAGATAGCGACTACGATCTTTTTTAAATCTTCTTCTTTAAAGTAATAAAACACACCTGCTGATATGAAAAGAATGCCGTCATTTGGATCATATTTTATATCATCAAACCAAGAAGTATCAAAAAATGATTTAGCTATACTAGTATTCCTTGGTGTATCTTCAATTAAAGTTTTGCGAAAAGAGATTGCATCGGGCAAATCAAGGTTGTACCAATGTATTGTACCGTTATCGATTCTTGAAAAAGTAGTGTCTAGTCCGGAACCGATGTTTACAATAGTAGCTTTCGGGTGTTTTATTATAAATTGTTTTATCGTATCGTCAATTTTTCGTGCACGGGTAATGTATGTGATACATCCGTATTCTCCAAATGTATTTGCTATTGTTGAGAAGTCAAAATCACATTCTTTAATAATTCGAATAGCCTCTATATCATCTAAAATATCCTTATTTTTCTCACTGCCATATGCTCTTCCCCATAGTGGAATAAGCATCGTACCTTGTACGGTTTGTAAATCTAATTCTTTAACCATGAAACATCCTCCGTTTAGTAATAAACAATATATTTATTTGTTATTTAACATTTTTGAGAGCATTGTATTTGTTTTATATAGTCCATAAGTTAAATCCCGCCTATCTTCTTCAGATAACTTTTCGAGATTTACTGTGAAATTATTATATATTTGTTTCCATCTTTCATAATGTACTTTTTCAGCTTTTTCTGTCAGAGAGATTAATATAGCTCTTTTGTCTACCATATCTTGCTTTTTTATGATGTATCCGTTTTGTTCTAAGTTACGCACTGTTACACTTAATTGTTGTTTAGGGATGTTTAAATAACTAGCAATCATTTTTAAGTTTACAGGCACCTTTTGCTGGGCGATATACTCTACTACGTGTTGTTCTAAATGTGTAAATTCTGAGGATTTCTCCGATAGTAATTTAAAAGTACCTGACATATTTAATAATAAATTCATGTATTCGTTTAATAATTCGTTTTGGGTCATTGTTTTTGATTCCTTTATGAGTTTAGTAATTATTTTATTACTAAATTAACTATAATTCAATTTAAATTACTCTTTATAGTAAATAAAAGTTTACTAATAACTGTTTTTAAAAGTTATGTGGACTGAATTATGAGGGGGCGATAAGTGGTTTTAGGCAAGGAGAATATAACCGAATATAAAATATTACTAAACATATATAACTAATGAATACAATGTCTTTTTCAGTTATTATGTTGTAAATCATTTTATGATAAAATCTTTTACATAATTTAATAAAGGGGTAGTATTCTATGGGTTATTTCTCAAATGGTTTATTAGTTGTGTTTGTGCTTATCGTATGTAGTTGTATAATTTTTGGCTAATAATATAATGAGAGTCTTATATAAAAGAAGTTATCTCAAGTGAGATAGCTTCTTTTTATTTTATGTTGAGAAGGAATTCTATCTTTCTTATTGAAGTTTGTTCTAGTTATTTTTAAGTCAATCGCAATTTTTATAAGGGGAATTTTATGGAGCATTAACAAACTATAGAATAGGGAGTATTTACATGGAATATAGTATACGCTACACAAGTGAACATCCTACAAATTTTAATGGATTATTAGCCTTATACGAATCTTTAGGATGGAATTCTCTTAAATTAACGGTGGATGAATTGGAACAAATGTGTAAACAAAGTTGGTATGTAATATATGCATTTAAAGAGCAACAATTAATTGGTATGGGGCGTATTATATCAGATGGAATAATTACGGGCATTATTTGTGGTGTTTGTGTAATGCCGGAGTATCAGTATATTGGTATTGGAAAAGAGATAGTGAAACGATTAATCCATCACTGTGAACAAAACAAGGTTATCCCGCAACTTATGTGTGTGGAAAAATTGCAATCTTATTATGAATCTATAGGGTTTGAAGCATTCTCTATTGGGATGACAAAACATATTATGAGATAGCGGCGCTTTATATTTTCAGTATACTCGTACATATTTTCAAACTTCAGTATAAAGGAGAGTTACTGTATGGAGATTGCTAAAGGAGTAGAAATGTTACAACTTGAGTTTCAAGAATTTATAATTCACCCAATTCTTTTATGGGATGATGAAATGGCAGTTTTAATAGATACTGGTTTCCCTGGACAATTTGAAGATATACAAGTAGAGATGGAGAGAGTTGGGATATCTTTTGATAAGCTAAAAGTTGTGATTTTAACGCATCAGGATATAGATCATATAGGTAGCCTTCCTGAATTATTGGAGAAAGGTGTAAGCGATATTAAAGTTTATGCACACGAGCTAGATAAACCATATATTGAAGGGGAGTTTCCTTTATTGAAGGATGGACAAATAAAGAGTCCACCAAGTGGAAAAGTAAGTGATACTGTTATTGATGGTCAAGAACTTCCATATTGCGGTGGGATATTAATTCTACATACTCCAGGACACACTCCGGGTCATATTAGTTTATATTTGAAACAAAGTAAAATTCTTATCGCAGGAGACTCTATGTATAGTGTGAATGGAATATTAGGAGGAATTCACGCCCCAACAACTTTAAATGTTAAGGAAGCACAGCAGTCTTTGAAGAAGTATTTAAATTTAGAAATTAAAACGGTAGTTTGTTATCACGGGGGATTATGTAAGGAGAATATATATGAACAAATTCAAAAATTATAGAAGATGAAGGTAAGTATAAGTTTGTTAATTAATGCTAAAGTATAATCTAATTATTAGTATATAAAAGAGCATGTTTGAAAAAAATTCAAACATGCTTTTTTATTAAAGGAAATCTGTTTAATATGAATGACCTAATCCGTTCCAATAAAAAGAAACGATTTCTTGTGCTAATTCATCTATACTTATAATAATAGGATTGTCATTTTCATCTTTGAAATTCCCAATTGATAATAAAGATACGAATGCATGAGCAGTAAATGTAGCGTTTCCTTTCGGGATTTCTCCAAGTTGCATTGCGTTATCGAGTGCTTTTTCTAATACTTCATACATACTATCTTCAGCATTTTTTAATTGTTTCAATTGTTCTTCAGATAACGACAGTTTTGCATCTTTCATAAAATTTTTCATATCTATATCCATAGTTGCATGTAAGTAGACTTTAGCGAAATCCAATAACCTTTCTTTTAAAGTCTTGTTTGTAGAAAGGATTTGAGACATATTCTCTCGTATACGCACCATCATTTGAATCATAGTAGCGGTAAATAAATCTGCTTTTGTTGAATAGTAATAGTAGACGGTTGCTTTCGTAACACCACAAACTTTTGCTACTTCATCCATGGAAACGACTTGATAATTTTGAGTAAGAAATAACCGAGTGGCAACTTCTAAAATGATTTCTTTTGTAGATTTTATATTTTTATTTTGACGAGGCCTTCCAAGAGGGCGTTGTTTTTGTTCCAAATCCATTCGCTCCTGACATGTATTGTTTAGATAATTATAACATAATTTTGATTCATTCTTGATTAATTAACCGACCGGTATATATAATTAATAGTGGAGGGAAAAGGAAGGTGGGTTTTTTATGAAAAAGCACCCGTTACATATGTTAGGAAGGCTTGTAGCAGGGAAAAATACGCAATGGATCACTTTATCGGTTTGGATTCTTATTACATTATTACTTTCATTTACGTTACCACAAGTAAATAGTACGAAAGAACCGAATCCGAAAAATTTACCTGAAACAGCTATGTCGCAGCAAGCAGAAGCACTTATGAAAAAAGAGTTTCCGAATAATGCGGGGAATCCTTTGTTAGTAGTATGGTATAGGGATGGTGGATTACAGTCACAAGATTATAAACTCATACAAGATGTTTATAAAGAGTTAAAAGCTAGTCCTTTAAAGGAACAATCAACGTTACCACCATTTGATACAATCCCGGAACAAGTATTATCAAAAAGTGCATCAAAGGATGGTACATCATTTGTTACACCAGTATTCTTTAATAAGTCGGCTGGAACAGATATATTAAAAGGAAATCTTGAAGATTTAAGAAAGATAGTGAATAGTAAGGTCGATGAAGATCCATTCAAACAAAAAATAAGTGACTCTGGTTTACATGTTCGATTATCTGGACCTGTAGGCATTCAAACGGATGCAGTTAGTTTATTTAGTCAAGCAGATGTGAAATTGTTAGTTGCTACTGTATTACTCGTATTGGTTCTATTAATTTTACTGTACCGTTCACCAATTTTAGCAATTTTACCTTTACTTGTCGTTGGCTTTGCATACGGTATTATTAGTCCGACGCTTGGTTTTTTAGCTGATCACGGATGGATTAAAGTAGATGCCCAAGCGATATCAATTATGACTGTACTATTGTTTGGTGCTGGGACGGATTATTGTCTATTTTTAATTTCGAGATATCGAGAATACTTGCTAGAAGAAGAAAGTAAGTATAAGGCGCTACAACTTGCAATTAAAGCTTCTGGCGGGGCAATAATAATGAGTGCGTTAACTGTTGTACTTGGTTTAGGAACATTATTACTTGCTCATTATGGTGCCTTTCATCGATTTGCAGTACCATTCAGTGTTGCTGTATTCATTATGGGAATCGCTGCTTTAACAATTTTGCCAGCGTTATTATTAATTTTCGGTAGAGCTGCATTCTTCCCGTTTATACCGAGAACAACTTCGATGAATGAGGAATTTACAAGAAAGAAAAAGAGAGTCGTAAAAGTTAAAAGATCAAAAGGCGCCTTTAGTAAAAAACTTGGAGATGTAGTAGTACGAAGACCGTGGACAATAATTATGCTCACTGTATTTGTATTAGGTGGATTGGCTTCATTTGTACCACGTATTCAATACACATATGACCTATTAGAATCGTTTCCAAAGGATATGCCTTCACGCGAAGGGTTTACGTTAATTAGTGATCATTTTTCAGCTGGTGAATTAGCGCCAGTAAAAGTTGTTGTTGATACGAAAGGAAAAGAGCTTCCTATTAAACAAGAACTAGAGAAATTCTCTTTCGTAAAAACAGTGAAAGAGCCAAAAGAGGGGAAAGAAAATAAGCAAATTAAAATGTATGAGGTTTCTTTAGCTGAAAATCCATACTCAATTGAAGCGTTAAATCAAATCCCTAAATTGAAAAACAGTGTAGAAAAAGTATTAAAAGATGCTGGGGTTAGTAATGCAGAAGATCAACTATGGATTGGCGGAGAAACAGCGTCATTATATGATACAAAGCAAATTACGGAACGTGATGAAGCAGTTATCATTCCAGTAATGATTAGTATTATAGCTTTACTATTACTTGTTTACTTACGATCGATTATTGCGATGATTTATTTAATTGTAACTGTTGTATTATCATTTTTCTCTGCATTAGGAGCAGGGTGGCTATTACTTCATTATGGTATGGGAGCGCCGGCCATTCAAGGTGCGATACCGTTATACGCATTCGTATTTTTAGTTGCTTTAGGTGAAGATTATAATATCTTTATGGTTTCAGAAATATGGAAAAACAGAAAGACTCAAAATCATTTGGATGCAGTAAAAAATGGCGTTATACAAACAGGTAGTGTCATTACATCCGCAGGTTTAATTTTAGCCGGAACTTTTGCTGTGTTAGGAACACTTCCAATTCAAGTGCTTGTTCAATTTGGTATTGTAACAGCAATTGGTGTATTACTAGATACGTTCATTGTAAGACCACTACTTGTACCGGCAATCACAGTCGTTTTAGGTCGCTTTGCTTTTTGGCCAGGGAAACTTTCAAGAAAGAATGAAGAGATACAAAAAGTGGATGCATAGTTGGAAAAGCCAAGGATATTTTCCTTGGCTTTTTTCAATGTAATTAATTTTTTTAAGTCAAATCATCAGATGCAGCATGATCAGCATCTTCAATAGCGGTTTCTGGCATTCCATATAAGCCGTTCATTGCTTGTTCTTCGATATTAAGATTTGCAGTATTATTATTTTGAATAGGTGTAGAGTTTTCGATAACATTTTCTTTTTTATTTACATTTTTGTTATTCATGTATGAATCCTCCAAATTTCATTTGATTTATTTATAGTATGTGGATGGCTTTCCAGAAATATGTGAATTGATTCTTATAGATGTAATATAATTAAATAAACAATTAGGGTGAAATGTAAACTGTTAGGAGTGAACAATTATGGTGAAAGCAAGGAAATTAGCCTTCTAAAATAAAAAGAAAATTTTAGGAGGCTATTAAAATGAAATTTCATGTAATTGATAGAGAAAATTGAAATAGAGAGCAGTATTTTGAACATTATTTAGAATTAAAATGTACGTTTAGTATGACGGTAAATGTTGAGATTACGCTGCTGATAGAGAAAGTACATCAACAGGGAATTAAATTTTATCCAACTTTTATTTATATAATTTCGAGAATAATAAATAAACATAAAGAATTTCGAACATGTTTTAACGATGAAGGAGTTTTAGGCTATTGGGAGGAAATGATACCGAGTTATACAATCTTTCATAAAGATGATAAGTCTTTTTCAAGTATATGGACGGATTATTCAAGTGATTTCCACATTTTCTATAAAAATTATGAAGAAGATATGAGATGCTATGCTAGTGTTCATGGTCTTTTCACGAAAGAAAATATTCCGCCTAATGTATTTCCGATTTCTAGTATACCTTGGACTAGTTTTACTGGATTTAATCTTAATATTAATAATGATGCTGATTTTCTATTACCAATTATAACTTGTGGGAAATATTTTAATGAAGAAAATAAGGTTATGCTACCAGTTTCATTGCAAGTTCATCATTCGGTTTGTGATGGATATCATGCGAGTCGATTTATAGAAGATTTGCAGGAGTTAAGTCATACTTGCAACGAGTGGCTGAAATAACAACTAATTTTTAATTATATACAATTGAAAATGAATAATAGAAGAGAACATGTTTATATTGCATGGTCTCTTTTTTTATTCATCTAAATAACAGTGGAAAATATAGGTTGATTTGTAGTTTAATAATAAATAGAGTGATTAATTTTAATTTTCTTTATTTTATAACTGTACCGTTTACAAAATTTATGATCTTGTAATAATAAAGGGGAAAATAAAAATGACAATAATATCTATAGAAAAAGCTACTATTTTAGATGCTGAAAAGTTAACAGAAATAATGACAAGAACATTTGATGAAGAAGCAAAACGATGGTTATGTGGTCAAGGTGATGTTATTGACTATAACATCCAACCACCAGGGTATTCTTCAGTAGAAATGATGAGATATTCAATCGAAGAATTGGATTCTTATAAAGTAATAATGGATGAAAAAATAATCGGGGGAATTATAGTTACGGTCTCAGGTAAGTCATATGGCCGAATTGATCGTATTTTTGTAGAGCCTGTTTATCAAGGGAAAGGAATTGGATCAAATGTTATTAAATTAATAGAAGAGGAATATCAAAGCATAAAGATTTGGGATCTTGAAACATCTAGTAGACAAATTAATAATCATCATTTTTATAAAAAAATGGGCTATGAAATAATTTTTAAATCTGAAGATGAGTATTGTTATGTAAAAAGAATACATGTAGGTTCAGTTGAAGAGAACCTAATTAAAAATAAAGATATGAAAACGGGGCAATACGAAAACTGTAATTTGGTTAATACAGAATATTATCAAGTGAATTTGAAAAATAGTGCATTTGTTGGTAGTAATATAATGCATATGAATATGAGTAATTGTAATGTAAGTCAATCAAAGTTTAGAAATATAAATTTTAGAAATTCTTCATATGCAGATTTAAATCTTTCTGGTAGTAAATTTAATTTGGTGACATTAGGTGGAGTGCAATTCAAAAATACAAGTCTTGGCGATGAGAAGGAACCTATTTTATTTGATAATTGTGATTTAGAAGGTAGTACAATACATAATAG